>CAKPVL010000018.1 GCA_934193545.1 uncultured Granulicatella sp.
GAAGCAACAACTACAACGGCTTCTACAACAACAGAAGCAACAACTACAACAGCTTCAACAACAACAGAAGCAACAACTACAACGGCTTCAACAACAACAGAAGCAACAACTACAACGGCTTCAACAACAACAGAAGCAACAACTACAACAGCTTCAACAACAACAGAAGCAACAACTACAACGGCTTCTACAACAACAGAAGCAACAACTACAACAGCTTCAACAACAACAGAAGCAACAACAACTACAGCTTCTACAACAACTGAAGGAACTACTACTGAAGGTTCAACAACAGAAACTCCAGCAGTTCCAACAACAGAAGAACCAAAACGTCCTGAATTACCAAATACAGGTACAGCAAAAGGATTCACTGTTATCATTGGTGGCGTACTTGTGGTTGTAGCGGCAGCGTTATTATTCACTCGTAAAAAAGAAAGCAAATAATCTTAAATGACGAAGGAGTCTTACGAAAGTAAGGCTTCTTTTTTTGCAAATTTTTTCATGAGTCAAATCCACTTTCATATTGACGCGAAAGTTTGCTATAATAGACAGTAACAGAGCAATTGAGGTGTAGAAAATGAAAAAAACGTATTTTATTATTGGTGATATTCACGGCGAAGCAGACATGATGGAAGAAATGCTTCAAAACTGGGACGAAGAAACTCAGCAACTTGTCTTCATGGGAGACTTGATTGACCGTGGACCAGACAATAAACGTAGTGTCCTTACAGGGATGAAATATGCGAAAGAGAAAAACGCATGGTATTTGATGGGAAATCATGAAGTAATGTTCCTGGCATTTATCGACGATCCTGAAGGACGTTTTCCACACTACTTCAGAAACAATGGGGATACAACGATTAATGACTTACTCGGTCGCCCACAAGGTACTCCAGTCAATCCTGTGGAAGATGCCGAAGCGATTAAAGCACAATATCCAGAACTCATCGCGTTTCTAAGAGAACGTCCTCTCTTTATCGATGAAGGCGACTTGCTCTTAGCGCATGCTGGGGTGGATTTACGCTTAGACGACTGGCATGACACTGAGCCAAAAGACTTCTACTGGATTCGTGAGCCATTCCATAAAGGGGCCAACAATACTGGCAAGACGATTATCTTCGGTCACACACCTTTACGTGGCTTAAACGAAGATGGCGACTTTATGAAATTATGGCAACATGATGGTAAAATCGGTATCGATGGCGGAGCTGTTTTTGGCGGCGCGCTTCACGGTATCGTATGGCATGATGGCAAAATCGAAAAAATCTATAGCATTAAAAATACAAAACCAGTCCGTTTCACGGATGACTAGAGGTGTTCTATGAAGAAAAATGCGGTTCTATTATGGGTTGTTTACTTTTTAAACTTGATGGTTTTCCCGGCGTTCTTTATTCGTTATACGTCTTCGGGGCCAAGTGTGGATACAAATGCCTACCTGATTCTTCAACTGGTTTCAACAGTGATTGGGGTCGCATTGTTCCGCGAGAAGCTTGTGGAAGGGTTCAAAAACTTCATCAAGCGTCCGTTTATTCGAGATTTGGCGATTGGATACGCACTTCGAATCGGATTAGCAATTGCGGTTGCTAGGTTTATTGGAGATGTGACGTCGGACAACCAAGAACAAATTGAAAAAATGATGAGCGCAAACGACGCCGTCTTGATGTTTGTTCTAGTATGCGTTGTGGCGCCAATCTTAGAAGAATTGGTGTTTCGTGAAGCCATCATCGGTTCGTTTAAGAAATCGCTCAATATTCACGTATTAACGTTTATTTCTGCCTTCCTATTTATCTTGCTTCACTCGCTCTCAAAAGATGCTGGTGGAATTGACTGGATGGCATCCTTAATGTACGTTCCATTAACCATTCCAATCGTTGGGATGTATCGTTATTATAACGACAATGTTTTTGCATCTATTTCGATGCATTTTCTCAACAATCTTATCGCGTTTTTATTTTTATTAAATCAGTAATGACAAAGGGGTGAAATCATGAAAATCGATCAATGGGTACGATTCATTATTCGGTATGGTTTCATCCTTTTTGCGCTTTTTGAATGGTCGCAACTGCCGAATATGAACGCAGGGGACATCGGCTTCTTCTTTGGATTTATCGCACTGGTGCAAGTTGGCTATTATTCATTGAAATATCAGTGGTATATCCTCGTTGAAGGCATCGCGGTCGTCCTCCTTTGTTTGTATTTCCATACCATTTTTACAGGACTGATTCTTCTTCTCTGTTTTGAGGTGAGTCTACGATTCTCCTTTAGAAATGCATTGATTCTACAGTTGATATTAGGGGCGGTCGTTATCGTTCCAGCTGTTCAACAAGGGGACAGCATTCAAGTGGTGATGACCTTGTTCTTCCTTTTATTCTTCTCTTATGGAAATCATATTTTAGAAGAGCGAAGAGCGCTGCAAGAAGAGTTGGAAAAAGCCGAGCAAAAACTTAGCGAGCAACGGTATGACTTGCAACAAGCCCAATATAAAATGGGAACGATGAAGGAAATTTTCACGCTGCAAGAGCGAAACCGAATTTCTCGTGAGATTCACGATTCAGTGGGACATAGTCTGTCCACGATTATTATTCAGCTAGGGGCGATTTCGCAACTGGCCAAACAACAAAATTCACCGATTCAAGAAATGAGCGAAGGGCTTCGTGATTTTGCGGTCGAAGGATTGCAAGAAGTGCGTAAGATTGTTCATGACTTGAAGCCGGAACAAATGGATAAGAAGCAGTTGGACATTGCGCTGGAAGAATTTTTCCACGAGGTACAAGTCAACAGCGGTATCGATATTCAATTTAGAAAAAATGAGCCAACCTTCTCTCTTACAAGTGAGGCAGAGCTCAGTATTTTCCGTGGGGTCCAAGAGGCGATTACCAACGCGATGCGACACGGACAAGCGACGCGCATTACCGTGCTACTGATGTATAATCCATCGCAATTAGTCGTGACGATTAAGGATAACGGAACCGGAGCGGTCGATTTAGCTCCAAAAGGCGGACTCAAATCCCTCCAAGAACGACTCAGAGGAGAAGGTGGATCCGTGACACTTGAGGCGTCAAATCCTGGCGTGACCGTGCAAATGATCCTACCGAATACAGAAAAACAATAGAAACGAGGAGAACCATGACAAACCCAATCAAACTTATTATTGCCGACGATGAAATGCTCATCCGTACGGGTTTAAAAATCATGCTTGAAGCGAGCGGTAATGTCGAAGTCCTCGCTTTAGCAGAGAGCGGACGTGCGGCTTTTGAAGCCTGCAAGGAGCACCAACCAGATGTGGTCTTGATGGATATTCGCATGCCTGAGAGTAACGGAATTGAAGGAACGAAGCTGATTAAAGAGGCCTTTCCAGAGGTGAAGGTGCTGATTGTGACGACCTTCCAAGATACTGAATATATTGTCGAAGCCGTGCAAAATGGTGCTTCGGGGTATTTATTAAAAGACAGTAGTCCAGAGGCGATTCTTGACGGGATTAAAGTCGCTTTGTCTGGAAAAGTCGTGATGGATACAGTGATTTCAGAGGCGCTACTGACGAATACGACGGTTGAGAAGCCTGCAAGCTTTGATGCGGAAAAATGGGGACTCACACCGCGTGAGGTAGAGCTCATCCAACAAGTGGCACAAGGTTTAAGCAATAAAGAAATCGCGCAAACGCTCTTCCTTTCAGAAGGAACCGTAAAAAATAATATTAGTACGATTTTATCGAAATTAGAATTGCGTGACCGCACGCAACTTGTGATTTTCGCATACGAAAATAAACTCAAACAATAATCAAGACTGCTCCGATTCTTTCAGACAAACCACCATGGAGTATAGAATCTGAAAGAGTCGGGGCATTTTTTATAGAAAACATGACTTTAGTCACGGTATGTGATGACGTTTTGGACTATAGACTCCGATGGGTGTTTGCTATGATAAGGGTACAAATAAGTAGGAGGCTAAACAAATGAACGAATCCAAGAAGACCCCTAAAGATTTAAAAGAGGAAGCAATTGTAGCGATTGTTCTTTGTTTATTAACAGCCATTCTTTCATTTATTCGATAAAGAGGTGTACATATGATTGAAATTAAAGACGTAACCAAATCTTATGGACGACAAAAAGTCCTACAAAATGTTTCCTTTGAAATTATGGAGGGGGAACTATTCGGTTTGCTTGGTCCAAACGGGGCCGGGAAAAGTACATTGATTGATATTCTGACAGGGATTCAATCGATGGATAGCGGCGACATTTTCATTAATGGAAAGTCGATTAAAACCGATAAAGTAGAAATTCGAAAACACTTAGGCTTAGTGCCACAAGATATCGCGCTTCTTGAGGAATTGAACGCGGTCGACAACTTAGAATACTTCGGTGGACTTTACGGGTTAGCAGGAGCTGAGTTAAAGAGCCAAATTGAGAAGTTGCTGGAAGTGGCCGGTCTCACCGACAAGAAGAAAGAAAAAGTGAAAAACTACTCCGGCGGGATGAAACGTCGCTTGAATATTGCCGTTGCGATGTTGCATAATCCTTCGATTTTGATTTTAGATGAACCAACTGTCGGGGTTGATGCGCAGTCTCGTCAACATATCTTCGACTATATTCAGTCTCTCGCCGAACAAGGCACGACAATTCTTTATACTTCGCACTATATGGAGGAAATCGAAGCCCTCTGTAAGCGCGTCTTCATTCTCGATTTAGGAGAAGAAGTGGCGTATGGCACGAAAGAAGAAGTGAAAAAACTCGTGGGCCATACACAAACAGTGGCTCTCACATTGGACCGCGTACCTGCTGGATTTGACGAAGTGTTGAAGAATAGCGAAAACGGCATTCAATTTGTAAAAGTCGACGGCCAAGACATGGAACTCACGGTCGACCAAACGATTTTCTCGATGATGAAATTGATTGAGCAAGTTGAACTGGCACAACTCGTGATTAAATCCGTCAACGTAAAAGAAACGACATTAGAAGAGGCGTTCTTACAATTAACAGGAAAGACGCTTCGTGATTAAGGAGGACTTATGAGATACATTCGTTATATTAAAGCCAATTTAATATCCGCTCTGAAGTCTTTTCCAGCGCTGTTACTCATGGTCTTAATGCCATTTCTATTAACGCTATTCTTGGCGTTTACCACAAAGAGTGCCTTTAATCCATCTGATTTAACGATTGAAACGAAGATTTATATCGATAATCAAGACAAAGGCGCTTACGGAGAACAAATCGTGGCGTTGTTTGAGCAACTCACTGAGGAAAAACAAATTGCGCTGACAAGTGTGAAAGACGATGCCAAAATCATTGCGACGATTCCAGCTGATTTTACAGAGTCGATTCAAACGCGTTCGCAAGCAACTCCGATTACCATCGAAAAATCAGGGCGAACATCGAGTACGTCACTTGCGGTGTATGAATCGCTCTTAAAAACAGTGACTTCGCAATTGTTAGAAGCCAGTTCGGTGATGCATGAAGTCGCAGAAAGTAAAAATGCATCCATTACACCTGAACAAGCAGCAGGGATGCTTGCATCCTTACAACAGGAAATCGCAGCGGGTGCCTTCGAGACGGACCAAGTGGAAGCTGAATCCCAAGTGACTGCGAACCAACACTACGCAATTACAGGGCTTGGATTTCTATTCATCATTTTCCTTGAAAATGCGATGCGATTTGGGGTACAACGAGAACTCAGCGGTCTTCGCAAACGCTTGAACGTATTGCCATTTAGCATTTGTGAACGAGACAGACTCGATTTAGCCGTGAATATGATCGCGACGACGCTATTGTCATTCGTGTATATCGGTCTATGGAAAATCCTCGATCCAACAACTTTTGGAGGAAACATCGGCAGCATCTTTGTCCTCATCGTTTTCTATAGTTTAGTCTTTAATGTTCTTGGAAACTTACTCGGAAATTTCGTGACGGAGAAGAACCTACAAGCCTTCTCTACTGGAATCAACTTGGGTTACATGCTCTTATCGGGTCTCATCCCGCTAGATCGTGTTAGTTCAACCTTTAGTTTCCTAAGCGGAAATCCGTTTCGCCAATTTACTTACACACCATTTATCGATGTGATGAATGGCGTGTCGATGAAAGGAATGGCTATGGTTGCCGCACCGATTATTTTAGTGTTAGGGGTTGCCTTTAACTGGTCATTGAAGAGAAAGGAGGCGCGTCAATGAATCTTGTAAGAATGACAATCTTTCATTTGAAACGATTATTGAAAATGCCACTAATTCTCTTTACGATGATTGGAATGCCAGCTCTTATCAATGGAATGATGCTTGCCTCGCAAGGAACGGTGGATACGAAAGCGCCAAGTACGGTCGCAAAAACCGTTGCCTTTGTATTCAACGAGGGAAATGAGGAGTACGAAGAATTAATTGCGCCGTATATTCGAGAAGAAAATGTGTACTTCGATTTAGACAGCGCGAAAGAGGCTTTGAAAAAAGGTGAAATGACCGTTATTTACGAAGTGCCTGCGAACTATTTACAGAAGGCGAAAGAAGGCCAAGTGCCAACGATTCGCATCTGGAATACGCAGCGCGGCACAAGAGACTTTCTTCTTGATGCACAGTTGACGAAGGTGTTAAAAGAAGTCATACTAAACGCGAAATTGCAACAAACAGGCGTATTGACGAAAGAGGAGACCTTGCCAGAGACGGACAATCAAATGGTGGTTACTATCAATGAAACGAAGACGAGTGTTGCGAGTGGAGTAGTCATGCTCATCTCTCTCCTTTATGTCATCACGAATGCATCAGTGATTGCTTCGGACTGGATTAACTTCAAGAAGAGTCACGTGTTGAAACGCTCAGTCGTCTCTCCACGTTCTAATTTGGAGATTACACTTTCGTTCTTATTGGCGTACTTTATCTTTATGTTTATCGTTAATATGCTCCTTATGGCAGTGATGGTCATGACAGGCCTCGTTCCAGAAATGAACTGGGGAGTGTTTACGGGACTATTAGCCGTAACGATTATTTACAGTCTCTGCCTGAACTTATTCTTCTTCAGAATTTTCAAAGCACCAGGACACGCGACGACGTTTGGAGTGCTGTTTGTCATGGTGATGGCGGGGATTGGAATGCCAGCAGCGTTTGGTGATTTTGGAGGAAGCTGGCTCAGAATTGTGGCGTATATCAGCCCGATTTACTGGTTGTACAAGTCGATTGACCTTCAAACGCTCTTCCCATCAGTCTGGGTTATCCTTGCGATGGCAGGGGTCTACCTCACTGCAGGAAGCTACCGCCTTGAACAGTATGTGCAAAATAAATAGGACGGACAAAACTCACGTCAAACATCTTTGGATGTTTCAATAGTCATCATTATAAGGATACCGCCAAGAGCCTGTAGTCTCTTGGCTACCGAGCTTCAAACTGCCGCTAGGAAATGAATTTCCCAGCGGCAGTAATTCACATCGGTTATGATTCCCTACAATGATGACTATTGCATCCAAAGTGTTCTTCGTGTTTTTGTCCTTTTTGCTTAACAGTTAAAGAG
The DNA here is from genome assembly GCA_934193545.1 of uncultured Granulicatella sp. GTDB lineage: Bacteria > Bacillota > Bacilli > Lactobacillales > Aerococcaceae > Granulicatella. Next base: position 7,482 of record CAKPVL010000018.1, read on the forward strand.
GTGCTTTCTGGGTGAGGTGCCCCACAAGATAAAAAGCTGATGAGAAGTGCGTTCTCAGGTTGAAGGGGAACTTGACGAGTAGTGACAATAGCTGCACCGGATTGAGCCTTACGTCTCAATTCCTTTCAAGCTTCAAACTGTCGCTAGGAAATAAATTTCTTAGCGGCAGTAATTCACATTGAATGCACTCGCTATTGTTCCTACTATAGAATCCATGGAGCTTTTCGTGTCCTGTTTTGTCCTTTTTGCTTAACAGTTAAAGAGGTGCTTTCTGGGTGAGGAGCTCCACGAGATAAAAGACTGATGAGAAGTGCGTTCTCAGGTTGAAGGGGAACAAAAAAGCAAAATGTAACTTATATGTTACATTTTGCTTTTTCTACTTTTAGTCTTCTAAGTTTACGTTGTGGTACACTTTTTGAACGTCTTCGTTGTCTTCTAGAGCGTTAATCATGCGTTCGAATAAACGTAAGTCGTCTCCTTCAAGTGTTACTTCTGATTGAGGAATCATTTCGATTTCGCTCACTGTGAATTCAGTGATTCCTAAATCTTCTAATGCTTTACGAACAGTGTGGAAGTCGTTTGGTTCAGCGTAAACAATCGCTTGGTCGTCTTCTTGAACAACGTCACGAACGTCAACGTCTGCTTCCATTAATTGTTCTAATAATTCGTCAGCATCTTTGTTTGCGATACCGAAGATTGCTGTGTGGTCAAATAAGTAAGTTACAGAACCTGGTGCACCCATGTTACCGCCGTTTTTGCTGTAAGCGGCACGTACGTCAGCTGCTGTACGGTTTACGTTATTTGTTAAAGCATCTACGATAATCATAGAGCCGTTTGGTCCGAAACCTTCGTAACGGAGTTCTTGGTAGTCGCCATCGCCGCCACCTTTAGCTTTTTCAATCGCACGTTCGATGATATGACGTGGTACATTATAAGTTTTAGCACGGTCAATAACGAATTTTAATTTTTGGTTTGAATGAGGATCTGGTTCCCCTTGTTTTGCTGCTACATAGATTTCAATCCCGAATTTAGCGTAGATTTTACTATTGTTAGCATCTAATTTTGTTTTCTTTTCGACAATATTTGCCCATTTACGTCCCATTGTTTCACTCACTTTCTGATTTTCATCTGGACTTAACTCTTCCATTATACACAATCAAGACGCGGTTTGTTAAGTGTTTTCTACTAAAAAAGGGCCTATGAGCAAAGTTTGCAAGAATTCTTGGGCAATCGGGTATGATAGGAGTGAGGTGAGAAAATGGAAACCGTAAAAATCATCTATATTTCGACTCCGACATGCGGCGTGTGCCATGTGATTCGTCCGCAAGTCATGGAAATCGCAGGAGACTACGGCATTACCGTAGAAGAAATCGACGCCACTCTTCATCCAGAAGTGGCTAGCCGCTATGAAGTGTTAACCGTGCCCGCCATTCTCTTGATGGTTGGAGACAAAGAATTCGCGCGCCAAGCTCGCTTTATCGACCTAATGGAACTTGAAAAGCGCATCGTTCAAGCAAAGGCGTATGTGGAAAATTAAAAAAACCAATATTTTAATTGAAAAAACGTGGAGAAAGTACGAAATCTCCACGTTTTTTGTATTGTTCCTGTTTTGAGACGGGAGTATAATGAGACTATCTTATAATTTTTTAGACATTGAAAAATGGGAGAACGAATCAATGAAACGGTATCTGCTCAGGCATAAAGTAGCATCTCTTGTTGTGGTGTTATTATCTTTTTTGGAAAATGCATCCTCTATTATTAGTATTTCATTGAATGCACCAGCATTTAATGCTTTGGTAAAGGGCGATTTTTCTACGTTTTTAATGTGGAAGCTAGTAGGTATAGCTTTCAGTGGAGTTTATTTAGCATCGTTATATGGATATAATGTGCAGCTGAATAAGCTCATCCAAAAAATTAGCATTGAAATCCGAGGAGAAATTGCTGACAGAATCGGTCGTGCGAATTATTCAACAGTGACAGAAAAAGATGTTTCTGCGTACGTTTCATGGTTTACAAGCGATTTAGAGCAATTAGAAGACAATGGATTTGCCGTGTTATTTAACAGCATCGGAAGTGGAATGATGTTGATCTTTGCATTGATTTCTCTCTCACTATTCCATTGGGGATTAGCAGTAGTGACTGTTCTAGTAGCATTGATGCTTATTTTCACGCCAAAGTGGTTTCAAAAACAAACCAAGGAAGCTACTTCAAATCTATCTGCTGCCAATGAAGAATTTACTACAACCGTTCAAAACTTATTTAAAGGATTCGAAGTGTTTTATACCTCGAATGCAGTGGGACAATTTGTGAAGCGAATTAAAGTCGCTTCGGATGCATTATCAGAAGTTAAAGTCGGCTATCGAAAGAAATTTTCTTTTGTACAATTGTGCATTTCAGTACTGAATTTCATTGGGAAAATTTCAGTGGATGTCGTAGCCGGAATCATGGTGTTTGCTGGGATGATTTCAGTGGGGGCATTTACTGCAGCAGGTTCTCTTACATTTAACTGCTTTGCTTCGTTAGAACAAGTCGTTCAACAATTAGTTCAATTAAAATCGATTCATGTTTATTTTGATAAATTCAATAGCTTAGAAGAAGATTCGAATTTACAACCAGATAATAGTTCTCTGCAACAATCTTTATCATTACGAGATGTAACAGTCAGCGTAAATGGGAATGTCATTGTACAATCCGTGACGTTCACCATTGAAAAAGGGAAGAAATATGCGTTGTTAGGGGATAGCGGTACTGGGAAATCAACATTATTGAATTTCTTAGCCGGTCGAAATCACGAGTTTACGGGTGAAGTGATTCTCAATGGGAAGCCTCTTTCTAAGGAACAAATTGTACAGCTACGCAATATTACTGCATACCATCCTCAGAAGAATCATATTTTTAACGCCACAGTAAAAGATAATATTACGTTATGGGAAGATCGTCCGTTTGAGGAAGAATCTAGTCAAATGGGGTTGAATCAATTTACGAATGCTCAGGAAGTTGTGAGTGAACATGGGACTAAGTTATCAGGAGGGCAACGACAACGATTAGCGCTTGCGAGAACGTTACTTGAATCAGATAAGGTGTTATTACTCGATGAAAGTACCGCGAATTTAGATTTGGAGAGTGCGCGAAATATAGAAGCTCAACTCCTTCAAAATCCTAACCTAACCCTTGTGATTGTGACACATCATTTTTTTGAAGAACATCGTGATTTATTTGATGAAGTGATTTACTTAGGGAAGGAGAAATCATTATGAAGCAGAAGTTATTACAACATCCATCCAAAGTAATGATTCTTCTCGTACTAGTAATCATTAAGAGCCTTTTAACCGTAGCAAATATTGCGATTATTGCATTTGCCGTTGACGCGTTAGTCGCATTAAACGCTTGGCAATTTGTAGGAACGCTTGCGATTCGGTTTGCTATGAAAGGAATATTATCGTATTCAGATTTCTTATTTTCTGTTCAACAAGAAAAATTCATTCAATTAGTTAATACGGAATTAAGGGAAGAAATTGCAGAAAAACTTCGTAAGACGAATTATATGGAAATCACCAAACGTGAATTTCCAGAGTATGTAGCTTGGATGACAAATGATATGGAGAGAATCTCGTCATTGGGACTTCCAATGTTTTTCACGATAACAGAAAGTGTACTAACGGTGCTGTTATCAATAGGAGTTATTCTTACTTATCACTGGTCTATTCTATTGTTTTTAGTGGTATTAATTAGCGGACTTCTTTTGATTCCAAAATTATTCGAACCACATACGAAGAAAGTACTGGAAAGTTATTCTGCAACACAAGAAAAATTTTCTTCAAATGTTCAGAACTTACTAGAGGGATATTCCGTATTCTATGCATTAAATAAAATGGATACCTTTAAAAATCGCGTCCAATTTGAATCGGGCGCTGTTAAAGATTCGGTAGTTCGTTTAATTCGCGCATTCATGCTCTCTGGAATTGCTTCAGGAGCCGTGAATATTTTAGGGCAATCATTGAGTGCTATTTTAGTCGGATATCTTGTAGTCAATGGAATTGTATCGATTGGGGTTATGGGAAGTGTCGGTTCATTTACAGGAATCCTTTTCGGCAAAGTCAGCCTAATCGCGCAAAATCTAGTACAGTATAAGTCTGTTCAAGTGTATTTTGATAAATACGAATCCATTCTTCCTGATGAAATGCTACAAGAAGAACTGGAACTGAAGGACTCTCTAGAATTGAGATCTGTAGAAGTAGCGATCAACGGAAATAAAATCGTGAAACCAACTTCCTTTACGATTGAGAAAGGAAAGAAATATGCTCTAGTCGGGGATAGCGGAAGCGGGAAATCGACATTATTACATTTCCTTGCAGGAGAAAACAATGACTATTCTGGGGAAGTCTTCTTAGATGGAAAAGAACTAACGAAGGAACAAATAGTTCAATTTCGTAGTGCTGTTCACTACAATCCGCAAAAGAATCATTTGTTTAACGCAACCGTTAGAGAGAACATTACATTGTGGGATAACACCAAAGAAATTTCACTTCCAGATGAGCTCGGTCTTCACCAATTCTGCCAATTGGATGATGCGGTTACCGAGCATGGTAGTCAATTATCTGGCGGCCAAAGACAGAGAATTTCTATAGCGCGAGCATTAACGCAACCTCATAAACTCCTTCTGTTTGATGAAAGCACAGCGAGCTTGGATATGGAGAGCGCTGCTCGTATTGAAAAAATGATTTTGTCAAATCCAGAATTAACCGTTATAATGGTGACACATCATTTTATCGAAGAGAATAGAAATCTTTTTGATCATGTGATTCAATTGGAGAACTAGCTGTAAAGGAGTATCTAAATGAAAACCATGAAAGAACGTATGCTCACGGGAGACTTGTATATTCCGTCTCTGACAGAAGGGCTAAGAGACTTATCAATTAAAGGGAAAAAACTAGCGCAACAATACAATCGTTTGGACTTCGATGATTTCGAAGGAAGACGTGCGTTGTTGAAACAGTTATTCGGAAAAACAGGCGAGAAGATTTACATGGAGCAACCTGTATATGTGGACTACGGAGTTCATACAACGATAGGCGAAGGCTTCTATGCGAATTTTGACTGTACATTACTAGACGTCGCGCCGATTACGATTGGGGACAACTGCATGTTCGGTCCGCATGTATCGCTTGTGACGCCAGGACATCCAACCGATGCCGAAACGCGCAATGCGGGTCCAGAATTTGGCAAGCCGATTACAATTGGTAATAATGTATGGCTCGGGGCCAATGTGACAGTGAATCCAGGAGTGACGATTGGCGATAATACGGTCATCGGGTCTGGCTCTGTGGTGACAAAAGACATTCCAAGTAATGTGATTGCGGCCGGAAACCCATGTCGTGTCCTTCGTGAAATTACCGAAGAAGAGAAGGCAGATTGGCGCCAAAAACACCAAGAACTATTAGAGGAACTTGGAAAATAAAACAGTAAATGAAGAAGGTCGTCCTATTAGGACGACCTTTTCGTTTGATTTATTTTTCAGTACAAGCAATAAAGCTTTCGCGTAATTGGTTTTCTGGAAGGTTCTTTCCGATGAAGACCAATGTTGAGCCGCGTTTTGTATCATTCCAATCGCGACCTCTTGAAATGTCAAAGCTCATTTGAACCCCTTGGAAGATGATTTGGTAATCTAATCCTTCCACGTTCAAGATTCCTTTGTAACGGTATAATTCTGGCCCGTAAATATAAACAAGCTCGTTCAACCATTCGTTAATGTTTGCCAGAACTAAAGGTTTGTCAGTCTCGATAACGAATGAGTTAATACCGCTATGGTGGCTATGACTATGGTGATGATGTTGTTCGTGATCATGGTCATGGTGGTCATGTTCATGGTCGTGATCGTGGTGATCATGGTCGTGGTCATGATGGTGGTGATCGTGATCGTGGTCACCGTGCGCATGTGTATGGCCACATTCTTCGCAATATTCTTCTTCGGCGTGTTCTTGCATTTCTAAGATTTTCTTTTCAGATGCGTAGAACAATTCAAGTCCGAACATGTCGCTCATATGAACAGGACGTGCGTCAAGGTCTTGGATTTCCGCAAAGGCATTGATGCTACGAACTTCGTTAATCACTTTCGCGTAAATCGTTTCGTCTACTAAGCTATGTTTTGACATGAAAATCTTGTCCGCGAACCCAACTTGTTTTGCTGGTTCAGGTTGATGCGCTGTTTGGTATAGGAAGTTTTTAGAATCCACAACTGTTAATACTGCATCTAAGATAAAGTGCTCGTTTAAGAATGGCACGTTAATAAATGTTTGTGCGATTGGAGCTGGATCAGCAAGACCTGTTGTTTCAAATAACACGCGGTCCACGCGAATGCCGTTTTGCTCTTTGACCATTAAGATCGATTTCAACATATCAGCAATGTCTGTACGAAGTGTACAGCAGAGGCAGCCGTTATCCATTTGGTAGATTTCTTCTTCAACGTCAAGTACGAATTGATGGTCTACACCGATTTCGCCGAATTCGTTAATGACAACAGCGATATGTTCGCCGTGTTTTTCTTTTAAAACTTTGTTGATTAAAGTTGTTTTCCCAGCGCCAAGGAAGCCGCTGACGATTGTAACTGGAATTTTTTGTGACATAATTCTTCTCCTCACCTTTTCCATTTTCTTCAAGTAAATTCATTGTAGCACTCTCTTAAAAAATCTCAAAATAGACTGTTTCCAGCAATTGCATGCGAATGTGCTATACTGAAACAGAGAAAACTAGAAAGAGTGTATCGAATGACAAAACAGGAAGCACCAAATGCGGCCATTAAGAAAATCGATTGGGCCGAGCAATTTATCAACCAACACTTACAGGCCTTTCGTTGCCCATATTGTCATGATGCGATGGTTTCTGCCGAGAATCATAGCGTTGTCTGCGAAAAGGGGCACAGGTTTAATATCTCTAAAAAAGGCACCTTGCATCTCATGAAACAAAATGCGAATACGGATTATGATGCAACACTTTTCCATCATCGCTATGAACTGGCGCAGAGTGGTTTCTTTGAGCCTTTATTAGAGGCAATCTTGCCGCATCTTTCGGCAGATGAAGAGAAGTTTATTGTCGATATCGGATGCGGTGAAGGCAGTCATTTATCGTGGTTATCTAAGCGCGTGAAAGCACCTTTATGTGGCATGGATATCGCCAAAGAAGGCATCCATCAAGCATCGGTCCATTTTGGAAACGAAGCGCTATTCTTCTTAGGAGACTTGGCGAACTTGCCATTTGCGGACGAATCTTGCGGGACGCTTCTAAATATTTTAACGCCATCGAACTACCAAGAATTTATGCGCGTGTTAGCTCCAGGAGGGACGCTCGTTAAAGTGATTCCGGGCAATGATTATTTAGCGGAGTTGCGCCAACAGCTCTATCGTTCAAATCCGGAAAAACAAACATATTCGAATGCGGATATTCTAGAACGCGTGAAGACCGAATGCCCTCAAGTCACTTTTGAAGAAGTGCGCTACACGGTGAATTTAACCGAAGAAACCTATCGCCATTTACTCGAAATGACGCCTTTATACTGGGGAGCAAGCGCCGAAGATAAGGCCTATAGCAATGCGCACCCGCTCTCGCAAGTGACGGTGCATTATGTTGTGGCCATCGTGAAAAAAGGGTGAAAACAAACAGTAAAAGTGTGCTATAATAGAACTACTAACCACCAGGAGGATTTACCATGGGATTTAAAGATTTATTTTCTCGTAAAAAAGAAGAACCGAAAGTAGAAGAAAAACCGGTTCAACCAGAAGAAGTAAAAGAAGAGAAAAAGGAAGAAAAACAGGCAGTTGAGCCTGCTCAAAAACAAGTAGAAAAACAAAAAGAAACTGAAGAACCACGTGTATTCACTGTGGGGATTGAATATGTATACTCTGTTTCAAAAGACTCACCAGATATGGTCGTTGCCGGACAAGTCAATGGAACGGTGAAAGTCGGGGATGAAGTCCTTCTTACAAAATTAGGTAGCGACGATGATGAACCGTTTAGAACTGCGGTTTACGGAATTCAAGTCGGCGAAGATCGCGTGATGGAAGCAACGAATCAAAAAGCCGTTTTATGGGTGGAAGATGCGACAAAATTCTTCCCATATGTTGGGACAGTGCTTCATTCTGAAGGTGTTACTGAAAAACAATTATACTCTGCATACATCAACGCATTAGGCGAACGATTTATCGGCGTTGAAGGTGGCGTTCTTACAGATATGGACCGCGCGCATTTAACAGTATCGGACGTAGCTGAAATTTGGCGACTTCTTTTATGGTATTGCAACGCAAATGCGGAGAAAGATACGGAAGAAACACGCGAAGAAAACTTCAACAAGATTCGCACGCTGGTAACGATTGTTCGCGATAAATTATTCCTTTTAGATGGTATTTACGCGGTTTATTCTAAGAAAACTGGTGAGCCATACTTATTTACAAAAACAACGACAACAGATAATGATAACTACATCACTTCACCGCCAATGGTTCATTTCGTAACGAAGGCATTTAAAGAAAACTTGAAAGAACAAAATGAAGATACAGAAGACTTAGAACTTCGCTATATCGACAATGGAGAAGATAAAGAAGGCATTCGAAACTTCATTAGAGAAGTTGTGTTACTCGACGGCGCTCAAGGCGTTCGCATTCTTTCTGAATATACTGCGATTGCGGCAGAAGGTCTGATTGAGTTTCCAAACTACGAAGGCATGCGTGATGTCGACATTCCTGTAGAAAACCCAGGATTGGTTCGCTGGATGCTTCTTCTAGGCCAATTAGGAAAACCAGATACTCCTGAAAAAGAATTTCTACATGAAATGTACTTCTATTTCTTCGGACAAGAATTATTGAAGTCTACTTTCATCATTCCAATGCGTACTCATGGTGAGATTCCAGAAGCCAACGAAAATGGTGTAACAAGTTTCAAAGAAGGAATGACGTTTGATTTAGCGATGGTCGACGGAAGAGAGAAGGAACAAGCCTTGATGTTCTTCACAGACTGGCTACGATTCCGCCAAAAATTCGGAGAAGAGTGGCAAGGGCTCATGCAACCACTTGATGGCAACCTAGGACTCCATGATGTAATCATCAACGGAACAGGAAACCCAGAAGCGGGGGCCTATATTACAGAAAGCATCTTTAACAAAATTAAAGAAGCCCACAAAAAAGACGCATAATGCATAAGGACTCACAGTGTGGGTCCTTATTTTTTGTCTATTTGGCAATGCTTATAGGTAGTTTTGAGGGTGTTTTTATGCTGAAATTTATCAAATTTTCTCTTGTTTTAAAATTCTTACGTTTTTCTTAACTTTTCAGTTGATTTTTTCTGAGAAAAGCGCTATTATACAAATAATCTTTTGCTCTGTAATTGATTTTGCACGGCAATTGATGTTCGACTAACGTTAACTTTCGCAGTGTTTACACCGAAGGCTAGCGTTCTTTTTTTGCGCAAAATTTAGACACTTTGTGATAAAAGAGAAGTATAGTACAATAGATAGGAACAAAGAGAGGAGGTTTTTGATGGATACAGCAGTCTTAAAACAGAAAATTATTGCAAAAAGTAAAGAGCTTGGCATCGATAAGATTGGTTTTGCTTCTGCCGAGCCGTTTACGCACTTAGAAGAGAGCATGCGCCGCTCAAAAGAACTCGGCCATACGACAGGATTTGAGCATCCAGTGCTAGAAGAGCGTATTTATCCTGAGAAAATCTTCGATACTCCAAAAACGATTATTTCCATCGCGCTAGCATATCCGACACTTCCGAAAAATAAGCCGGAACGTGTGAAGGGAGAGCGTCGCGGGGCCTTTGCACGGGCTTCGTGGGGGGAGGATTATCACTTTATTCTCTCAAGACGCATGGAAGCACTGATTCATTACATCAAAGAAGAAGTTCAAGACGAAGATTCCCGCTTTAAGCCAATGGTCGACACGGGTGAATTAATCGATGTCCGCGTGGCTGAGCGTGCGGGGATTGGCTTTGTCGGCAAAAATGGCCTTCTGATTACGAAGGAATTTGGCTCGTATGTCTACTTAGGCGAGCTGATTACGAATATCGAGTTTCCAACCGATGAAATGGTAGATTACGGCTGCGGCGATTGTACGCGCTGTGTGGATTTCTGTCCAACCGGTGCGCTTCTGGGCGACGGGCGTATGAATGCCATGCGCTGCTTGTCGTATCAGACGCAGACGAAGGGCTTTATGCCGCAAGAGTTTCGTAAAAAAATCGGGCATGTGATTTACGGCTGTGACATTTGCCAGCAAGTGTGTCCGTATAATAAGGGGAAAGATTTCCACTTGCATCCTGAAATGGAGCCATCCGTTGAGGAGACGCATCCGCTATTGAAGCCGCTCGTGACGATTTCGAACAAGGAATTCAAGGAGCGTTTTGGCAAAATGGCCGGATCGTGGCGTGGAAAGAAGCCGTTGCAGCGAAATGCGATTATCGCCCTGGCCAACTACCGCGATAAAACGGCGGTGCCACTGCTGCTTCGTGTGATGAAAGAAGATATGCGTCCCGTGATGAAGGGGACCGCTGCATGGGCCGTTGCAGAAATCGTGAATGAGTCGAATCAAGAGATGATCGATTATTTTAACGAGCAAAAAGCAGCAGCAACCAAGAAACTCGAATCGCTCGAAAACCCGTCGAAGGAAGATATCGAGTTAGTGGAAGAATTAGATAAAGCAATTGTAGTTTTACAAGAAAAATATAGAGAAGAGGCAACCAAATGACGGTAAATCATATCGTATTATTTGAACCACAAATCCCAGCCAATACTGGAAATATCGCAAGAACATGTGCGGCGACGAATTCGCCACTGCATCTGATTGAACCGCTTGGATTCTCGACAGATGACAAGCACTTAAAACGCGCGGGGCTCGATTATTGGCATGATGTCGATATTACGTATCACAAATCCCTTGAAGCGTTCTTGGAATATCTAGGAGAACGTCCATTATATTTAATTACAAAATTCGCCAACCATACGTATGATGAGGTGGATTTAGCCCGCGATGAGGAGCAATTCTTCATGTTCGGAAAAGAAACAACCGGTCTTCCTGAAGAGTTTATGCGCGAAAACGAAGAGAAATGCTTGCGTCTTCCGATGAATGATACGCATGTGCGTTCATTGAACTTATCGAATACGGCAGCGATTGTCGTGTACGAAGCGCTTCGCCAACAACGTTTTGCAGGGCTTGAGCTCGTGCATACGTATGACCATGATAAATTGAAGTAGGTGACCGAGATGGATCGAAAATTATATCAATGTATTGTGTACGCCATTTGTGCGATTGCCTTTGTGATTTTAGCGGTCACTTCGAAGCCTCTCTATGGCATCTGCGCGGCATTATTTGCCATTTCATCAGTGGTCAATGGGATTCGTTATTTCAAAGAGAAGTAAAATTGCAAAATCGCGCTAGTTATGATACAGTGGATGACAGTTAAATAGCAAAATTGATGAAAAAGAGAGTAGTTTTTAACCGAATGTATTAGCGAGTTGGAAGGGTGAAAGCCAACCATTCATTAAAAATGAACCGCACTTTTGAAATGATTATTTGAAATGTAGGATAATCCGGATTCGCCGTTACCGAGTAAAGTGGCTCAATTTGAGCAAGCAGAGTGGTACCACGGGAATTCTCGTCTCTATATGACTGTCGTCGTATAGGGATTTTTTTGTGCAAATGGATATCCGAGTAAAAACCAAAGAAAAGGAGAACAAAGATGAATTATAAGAAAATTGTTGCAGAACAAATCGCAAAAACAGTCGGCGAGCATTTAAGCGTTGATGAAATCGTATCAATGATTGAAGTGCCTAAATACGCGAACCAAGGGGACTTAGCTTTTCCTGCATTTACACTTGCAAAAGTATTACGTAAAGCGCCACAAGCCATCGCAGCAGAAATCGTAGAAGCCGTTAGCGATAAGCATATCGAAAGCGCAGAAGCAATGGGACCTTACGCGAACTTCTTCTTGGAACGTAGCGCTTTTGCTGATGAAGTCTTAAAAGAAGTCTTAGAACTTGGCGAGCATTACGGTGACTGGGATTACGGTCAAGGACGTAAAGTCGTGATCGATATGTCTTCACCAAACATCGCAAAACCAATGTCAATGGGACATTTACGTTCAACAGTAATCGGGAACGCGATTGCGAACCTTGAGAAAAAAGTGGGCTATGAGCCAATTCGTATCAACCACTTAGGAGACTGGGGAACACAATTCGGGAAATTAATCGAAGCGTACAAATTATGGGGGAGCGAAGAGCTTGTAAAAGCAGATCCAATCGCAGAACTCATTAAATTATACGTTCGTTTCCACGAAGAAGCAGAACTAGACCCAACGCTTGATGACAAAGGCCGTGCATGGTTCAAGAAACTAGAAGATGGAGACCCAGAAGCGGTTCGTCTATGGGAATGGTTCAGAAGCGAATCCTTAAAAGAATTCAACCGCGTGTATGACTTACTCGGCGTTACTTTTGATTCATACAACGGTGAAGCGTTCTATAACGACAAGATGGACGTTGTGGTCGACATGCTTGAAGAAGCAAACTTACTAAAAGTGGATAATGGCGCTACCATCGTAAACCTTGAAAAATATGATTTACCACCAGCATTAATTAAAAAATCAGACGGCGCAACATTATACATGACACGTGACTTAGCAGCCGCAAACTACCGTAAGAATACTTACGATTTCGCGAAATGTATTTACGTGGTAGGGATGGAACAATCAAACCACTTCAAACAATTAAAAGCAGTCTTAAAGGAATTAAACTTACCTTGGTCTGAAGATATCGTGCATATTCCATTCGGACTAATCACATTGAACGGTAAGAAATTATCGACACGTAAAGGGAAAATCATCCTTCTTGAAGGCGTGTTAAAAGAAGCAACAGAACTTGCTTTGAAACAAATCGAAGCGAAAAACCCATCACTTGAAAACAAAGAAGCAGTGGCACACGCTGTTGGGGTGGGTGCGGTTATTTTCCACGACTTGAAGAACGACCGTACAAACAACTTCGACTTCGCGCTGGAAGAAGTCGTGCAATTTGAAGGAGAAACAGGTCCTTATGTGCAATATACACATGCTCGTGCGATGAGTATTTTACGTAAAGCCAACCATACAGTGGACAAGGAAGCTGCCTTCTCATTAACAGACGATGATGCGTGGGAAGTATTGAAACTCATCGAAAACTATCCAAACGTTGTGCGTTTTGCTGAAGAAAAATGCGAACCATCAGCGATTGCGAAATACGTGATCAACTTAGCACAAGCGTTCAATAAATATTACGCACATACAAAAGTACTCGTTGAAGATGAAGCCTTCAACAGCCGTATCGCTTTAGTACAAACAACAGCAAGCATCCTAAAACAAGGCTTAGCGCTTCTTGGCGTAGCTGCTCCAGATGAAATGTAGTCATTGACATCAAGTAGGATAAGCCGTATACTAAATGCACATATATAAGCAATGAACAAGCGCAGTAGTGGTTGTCCACGGGAGAAAGAAGAGAATTGTCGGTCGGTGCAAGACAATCCCCCACATCCGCGAAGTACACTTGGGAGCAATCCGTCAGGACGTCTCATCCGCGATAAGGATGCTCGAGTGGATGATGCCCTGCATCGTCAACAAGGGTGGTAACACGGTGAAAATCGTCCCTAATAGTCTTTTTGGCTATTAGGGATTTTTTATTTACAAGAAAGAAGGGAAGAAACAAGATGAACATTATCGATGATTTAGAATGGCGCGGCGCCATCAACCAAATGACAGATGAAGAAGGCTTACGTGCCTTAACAAACGAAAAGGCTGTATCACTCTACTGTGGGGTAGACCCAACTGGAGACAGCATGCACATTGGACACTTAATTCCATTTATGATTCTTCGTCGTTTCCAATTAGCAGGACATAAACCAGTCATCTTGATTGGTGGAGCAACAGGTTCTATCGGGGATCCAAGTGGTCGTACAAGCGAACGTGTGCTTCAATCAATGGAACAAGTTCAACACAATGTAGAAAAATTAACAGCGCAAATGAAGAAATTATTCTTCACCACCGATGAAGACCAAGCAACATTACGCCTTGTAAACAACTACGATTGGACAAAAGATTTATCATTATTAGACTTCTTGCGTGACTACGGGAAGCATTTCAACTTAAACACAATGCTTGCTAAAGACGTGGTCGCAAGCCGTCTAGAAGTGGGAATTTCATTTACAGAATTCTCATACCAAATCCTACAATCAATGGACTTCTTGCATTTATTCAAGACAGAAGACGTGCAAGTTCAAATCGGTGGTGCGGACCAATGGGGGAACATCACTTCAGGTCTTGAATTAATCCGTAAAGTGGAAGGGGCAGAGTCTCGTGCTTACGGTTTAACCATTCCATTGATGTTAAAATCAGACGGTACAAAATTCGGAAAATCAGCTGGTGGCGCTGTATGGCTCGACCCTGAAAAGACAACTCCATACGAATTTTACCAATTCTGGTTAAACCAAGATGACCGTGACGTGATTAAATACATCAAGTACTTCACATTCCTAGACCGCGAAGAAATCGAAGCGCTCGAAGAAAAAGTGGCGACAGAACCACATAAACGTGAAGCACAAATCCGCCTTGCAGAAGAAGTGACTCGCTTCGTTCACGGTGAAAAAGCCCTAGAAGACGCGAAGAAAATTACAAACGCGCTCTTCACAGGGAACGTACAACAATTAACAGCCGACGAAATCGAACAAGGCTTCAAAAACATGCCAACTTTTGAAAGTTCAAAAGAAAGCCAAAACTTAGCAACTTGGCTTGTTGATCTTGGCATCGAACCATCAAGAAGACAATCACGCGAAGACATTCAAAACGGCGCGATTTCAATCAACGGTGAAAAAGTAACCGACCTCGAATTCGAATGGACGAAAGAACAATCTTTTGAAGAACGCTTCGTCATCGTCCGCCGCGGTAAGAAAAAATACTTCTTAGTAGTGTTGAAATAAAAGACTTACGGATGATTCCTGCGAATTGCAGCGGATTTGTTTATCATCACTGTAACGTTGCACCGGCGCAAGCCTCGGTCTTGCGCCTTAAAAGCCTCAAAGAGGGCGTAAGACCAAAGACAAAACAGGACTCACAGTGTGAGTCCTGTTTCTTGTTTGTGAGCTGACGATAACGAGCAAATCACAAAGTTGAAAACTAAAAAAGTTTTTTTAAATAGATTTTCAAACCCTCTATAAACGCCTACACAACAACATTTCAAAAGCGAATGTAAAAAACACAATATAATGTATACGTTATATTGCAAAATAACTTTTTGGTCAAAAGCCCGAATTTGTTGCCTCCAAAACTCAAGATTTTAGGTAGCTCATTTCGAATGCAAAAGCTGAGCACCTTTCCATTTAAAACTGCAGCTCGCTCAATCCAATGAAAGCTCGAGTTGTTTTAAAACAGAAACCGCAGAGTTATCTTCAAGCGGAGAAAAAATAAGATTCCAAAGAATGGGCGGATTTTATAATAACCGTAATGGGGGATAGGATTAAATGCGAAATAGCGGCCGTCAGAAATTTTTCTGTGCGGCCGCTTTGAGGCTTTGAAGGTGAGAGACTTCGGCTCGAACCGGTCCCCCATTACAGTTATTATGAATAAATCCGCAAGGATTCTTTGGAATCAAATGGAATTATACTTTCTCCACCGTTACCGCATTGAAAATGGTATCGAAGTTATCCATGTTAATAAAGCCAGTCTGAGCTTCCATGGCATTGAGCGTACCTGCAGTTACAGCGGTTTTTAAAATGGTCTCGCTGCTTTCGCCTTTTGCAATCGCATGCGCTAACCCAGCAATCGTTGAGTCTCCAGAGCCAACAGGATTCACGGCGTTGACTTTGGGGATGTTAACTTGGTAGAAGACCCCTTCATGTTTTGCCAATGCGCCTTTTGATCCAAGCGAAACAACCACCCAATCCACTCCGTCAAAGAGCGGAGAATTCAATTGCTCCTTCAATTCTTCCACCGTCGTTGCTTCAGGAACTCCTAGTAATCCAGCGAGTTCTTCTTGGTTTGGCTTAATTAAAGCAGGCTTAGTAGAAGCTTCGAGCGCAATCTTCAATGTCTTTCCAGAAGTGTCTAAAAGCACAGGAATGTCGGCTTTAGCCGCTTTTTCAATAATCGTTGCGTATAAATCGTCATCCATTCCACTAGGCAAGCTCCCAGAAATCGTGATGAGATCGACTTCTTTTAATAAGTTTTCAAAGTGTGCGAGGAAACCTGCTTGTTCCTCTGGTGTAATCGTAGGGCCAGCCTCTAAGATTTCCGTTTGTGATCCTTCGTGTAGGATGGCGATACAATTACGAGTTTCTGATTGAATCGGGTAGAAGTCATTTTGCAAGCCAACCCCATCCAGTTTTTCTTTAATAAAGGCTCCAATATGCCCCCCGAGTAACCCTGTTGCTAACACCGGCGAACCGAGCTGCTTCAGTACGCGACTCACGTTCAGTCCTTTTCCTCCAGGCGTTTTGCTCACCTTTTTTGTTCGATTGACCGTATCAATCTTTAATGTGTCAACGGTATATCCGATATCGACCGCCGGATTCATCGTCAATGTTAATATCATAAAAATAGCTCCCTTCTATTTTTCCTAGATACGTTAAATATACCATATTTCGAGAAAGTTGAAATCGTTTGTAACAAAACTTTTTTCGGGCGTCATAAAGAGGAGTGTCTAAGAGTTGAAAAACAGAAACCCTATCCAAAAATCGACAAAAATTCACATTTTACCCTGTAATATTTCACAAAAAATAACCATTTATGTATCAAAAAGGTCAGTCGTTCGGGTTATGTTACAGCTTTATTACAAGGTATTATCAATTCGAAGAAAATCAACATCGGCCTAAAGTCCTATGGTATTATAGTACCAAGTTAAGTTTTATTAAAAGCCGTGACCGGCTACTTCGAATATATATTAGTGAGAAACATTGGAGGAAAATCACTTGAAGAAACGTTTATTAACAGTATTAGTAACAGGAACAGTATTATCATTAGGAGCTTTAGCGCCATCAGTTAACGCGCAAGATTTCGATTCACAAATCGAAACAGTTAACTCATCAATCGCTAACATCAATGAGAAAAAATCAGCAGTTAATTCTACAATCGATACATTAGCGAAAGAATTATCTGATGTACAAACTAAAATCGATACAACTCAAGCTAAAAAAGCTGAAGTTCAAGAACAAATCGAAACATTAAAAGCTGAAATTGCTAAATTAGAAAAAGTTATCGCAGAACGTAACACACGTTTAGAAGAACAAGCTCGTTCAGTACAAACAAATGGTGCTCGTTCATACTTAGATTTCTTATTAAACGCTGAAAGCTTATCAGATGCGGTTAGCCGTATCGGTGTTGTAATGGACTTAATGGGTGCAAACCGCGAGTTAATGCAACAACAAGCTGAAGATAAAAAACAAGTAGAATCTAAAGAAGAAGCTCAACAAGAAAAATTAGCTGAACAAGAAGCAGCTGAAAAAGAATTAGCTTCATTACAAACAGAATTAAACGATACTTTCTCTAAAAACAAAGTATTATTAGCGAACCTTTCACAAGAAGAATTAGCTGAAATCGCAAAACGTGATGGATTAGTTGCTGAAAAAGAAGCTTTCCAAAAACGTTTAGCTGAAGAAAAAGCAAAAGCTGAAGCAGAAGCAGCACGTATTGCTGAAGCATCTCGTCAAGCATTAGCAGCACAAGCTTCACAATCACAAACAACTGCTACACAAACTTCATACGAAGCTCCTGCACCTGCACCTGCAGCAGCAGCTAACACAGCTTCAACAAGTACAGCTTCAACTTCAAGCTCTACTTCAACACCAGCAGCTCAAAAACAAACATCAAGCTACACTTACACAGCTGGCGGAGGTTTCCCAGCAGTTGACCCAAGTTTCCGTGCTTCACTTAACGGTGGATACTTCGGACAATGTACTTACTACGTATTTAACCGTATGGCACAAGTTGGTACACCAATCGGTCACACCATGATGGGTAACGCGGCTGAATGGCCATCATACGCTCGTAGCTATGGATACTCAGTATCTCACTCACCATCAGCTGGTTCAGCAATCGTATTCCAACAAGGTTTAGCAGGTGCTGACCCAACTTACGGACACGTAGCATTCGTAGAAGCAGTTAACGCAGATGGTTCATTATACATCTCTGAAATGAACGTACGTGGATTAAACGTAATCTCTTACCGTACAATCTCAGCAAGCGTTGCAGCTCAAGCAACATACATCCGTTTCTAATATGAAATGAAATAACCGTCTCCTGAAAGGGAGGCGGTTTTTGTTTGCCCTTTTTTTAGGGTAAAGCCATAGCTAAGGAATAGTTGACAGAGCCTAGTTCATTCCGTATGATTAAGAAAAAGCGTAAGGAGCATGATTATGAAGAAAATCTTGAAATTATCTATTTTATTGTTAGGAGCAGTATTTGTTTTACTGGGATGTAGCTCAGAAGCTAAAAGTGAATTTGTTTTTGATCTTAGTGATATAAACCAAAAAATAACCTATGTGTACGATAAAGAAAAAGATTCAATTTCATCTGTAACATTTAATCTCATCTACGACATTTCAAAAAGTAAAGAAATCGAAGAGAAAGCACGTAGTACCCAAAAACTAATAGTAGACGACGCGAGTGGCGTTGAAGGGGTTAAAGTCACTCAATCTGATAGCGCAAAAGAACTAAAGATAACGATTGAAGTGGATCTTAAGAAGTTTAACTATGAGGATGGAAAGGCAGGTGCTAAAGCGCCGGCTCTATATAGTAGCGTTCATACGGCGGTAATAAAGAAAGATGGTATTTACAGCTTTGAAGAATCTAAAAAGAGTATTTTAAAAGAAGGATTTACAGAAGTGAAATAATTAATATGAACTTGGATTGCAGTAAATGTAATCCAAGTTTTTTATATAAATGATGAATGTGGACAGCAACGGAATTTGACAAACCATAGTTCATTTCCTATGATTAAAGCAAGTCAGATTAAAGGAGTATTTGAATGAAGAAAATCTTGAAACTATCCATTCTATTATTGGGGGCGTTATTTGTTTTACTAGGATGTAGCCAAGAAACAAAAAGTGAATTTGTTTTACAGGAGATTGCTAGTAAGACGAAATTAACCTATGTATATGATAAAGAGAAAGATTCAGTTTCTAAACTAACTATGGAAATCATTTACGATATCACCAAAGATGAACGGTACACAGAAGCCGTTCGTAGTCAGCGAGACGAGATTGTATCGGAGATGGAAGGAATTGAAGGTGTTACATATACTAAAAAGGACGATAATAACTACATTACGCTAACAGTTGAAGTAGACGTTAATAAATTTAAGTTTGATGATGCGGCAAGTCGCAAGAAAGCTCCAACGCTCTATAATACCGTTAATGCAGCTTTGAAGAGAAAGGATAATATGGTTAGCTACCAATTATCTAAAGAGGCTATTTTAGAATACGAGTTTAAAGAAGTGAAATAAAGGGAGTGCTGTCATGAAGAAAATATTGAAGTTATCTATTGTACTACTAGGGGCATTGTTTGTATTACTCGGATGTCGTGCAGAAAATAAAGCGTCATTTGTTTTTCAAACGGCAAATGCGGAGGTTACGTTTACGTATGTATATGACAAAGTAAATGACACAGTTTTATCTCTAACAACGAAGTCAGTAATTAAACTAGCCAATATTCCAGAATACGATACAATAACACGTAAAAATCGAGATGCACTCGTGAATGAAATGAAAGATATCGAAGGCATCAAAGTCACTACATCAGACAGTGAAAAAGAATTAAATTTCACGGTTGAAGTGGACATGAAAAAGTTCAAATTGGATGATTCAGAAAGTCGTGCAAAAGCACCAGAGTTATATAGAACAATGGATGTGGCGCTTATAAAAAAAGACGATAAAATAAGTTTTTCAGCATCTAAAGAAAGCCTTGAAAGCAAAGGATTTGTTGAGCAAAAAGAAGAAAAATAAATATAGAAGAACTTGGATTATGGCAAACGTAATCCAAGTTTTTTATATAAATGATGAGTGTGGACTTCAACAGAATTTGACAAACGATAGTTCATTTTCTATGATAAAAGCAAGTCAGATTAAAGGGAGTATTCTAATGAAGAAAATCTTGAAATTATCCATTGTACTATTGGGGGCGTTATTCGTATTACTAGGATGCCGTTCAGAAAGTAAAGCATCATTTGTTTTGCAAACAGAAAATTCGAAGGTCACTTATACATATGTATATGACAAAGAGAATGACACAGTTTTATCTCTAACAACTGATATTGTAGTACGTTTATCAAGTGTTCCGGAATATGCAACAGCAGCACGTCAAAGAAGAGATGAAATCGTGAATCAAATGAAAGCTACAGAGGGCGTAAAAGTTACTTCTGTAGATAGTGAAAAAGAAATAAATTTCACGGTTGAAGTGGACATGAAAAAGTTCAAATTGGATGACTCAGAAAGTCGTGCAAAAGCGCCAAGTTTATATGAAACAATGGATGTTGCACTGATTAAGAAAGATGACAAAGTAAGTTTTTCAGCATCTAAAGAAAACATTGAACGCCTTGGATTTGTTGAGCAAAAAGAAGAAAAGAAATAATTTTATCAATCAAATAGCAGGACTTGGATGATGATAAACGTCATCCAAGTTTTTTTATTAGAGAAACAGTATAAAATCACCTTTTTGAGGCAGAAAGATTGCCTAAGTGGTGGTGAGGTGCTACAATACAAACATAAATAACATTTTCGGGGCAAGGTGAAATTCCTGACCGGTGGTATAGTCCACGAGCCGCATGGCATGATCTGGTGCAATTCCAGAACCGATAGTATAGTCTAGATGTGAGAAAATGGCACTATTTCAACAAGTCTATTTGATGAGCAGTATTGAAAGGTCCATTTCAATGCTGCTTTTTTCTTTGAAACTGAGAAACAGTGCAATTTCCTTCGCCCTATGAAGGAGGACGTACCATGAGTACAAATGTAAAAAAGTCGAACAGAACATCGGCTAAAAAAATTGTTCTAGTAGGAGTCTTTGGTGCGATTAGTACCGTCTTAATGCTATTATCGTTCAACGTACCGTTTATCCCAACATTCGTGAAGCTCGACTTCTCGGATTTACCAGTATTGCTGGGTGGATATCTTCTTGGACCATTGCACGGAAGCTTGATTGCGCTCATTAAGGTGTTGTTAAACTTCTTCTATAACGGGTCAATGACTTTTGGAATCGGAGAGACAGTGAACTTAATCGGTAGCTTAAGCTTTATGTTACCAGCAGTGCTTTACTATCAACGTCGCCGTAATTTCAAATCAGCGGTGATCAGCTTAGTCATCGGTACAATTTCAGCGACAGTGGTGTTACTCACAGCGAACTACTTCGTGATGTTCCCACTTTACGCAACAGCGATGAACTTCCCAATGGAAAAAATCGTGGCCGCAGCACATGCATTAAACCCATTGGTAACAGACTTAGGGTCATTAATGGCATTCGCATTACTTCCATTTAATATCGTGAAGTTCGGTCTAAATAGCGTACTTGCGATGTTAATGTACAAACGTTTAGCACAAACCTTAAAATTAGAACATTAATCCAGAGTCGGGCTTCGTGCCCGGCTTTTTGTTTTGAGGAAAATTTCTTCTATATAATAGTAGAAAACTGCTTAGAAATTTGCAGAAACTCTTTATTTCCAATAGCAATCTGCTAAAAAATGAGGTAGGATAGATAAGAATGAGGTGAACCAATGAAAGGAAAAACATGGACTAAGTTGCAACTATCGATCGTTGCACTCAGCGCTGTTCTCATGGGAACGAGCGGTTATTTAACCATTACACAACAACCATTATTTGGGCTTGAAGCTCCGACCATCTCCATCCTATCGATTTTCTTTAGTAGTTTATTACTTTGGCTCTTTGTCGCAACAGACTGGCCAAGCGTTCTCTGCTATGTGATGTTAGGAATCGGGATGCTTCCAGGTGTCAACTACGGACAGATTTTTAATTTGTCGTTTGGAAATACAACCTTTGTCTTCCTATTATTTACATTTTTAATGACATACGCCCTCGAGCAAACGCCCGCACTTAGACGTTTCGTCGCGCGTGCACTCGGCAGCTCCTTTGCAGGGAAGTCTCCATGGCATTTTATCGGGGCTTTTTACGCCAGCGTTCTTGCTATCAGTCTCTTTATTTCGCCGACGATTCTCTTTATGATCGTCTTCCCGATTTACGAGGAAATCATGGCTGTTCTCGGGTTGAAAAAAGGCGACAGACAGGCTTCGGTGCTTCTAATCGCACTTTTTGCAACAGTAGCAATCGGCACAGCGATGACACCAATCAACCACGTCTTCTCTGTGACGGCTATGGCGCTTTACAAGAATGCCACAGGAATCGCGATTTCCAACGCGCAATATATGATGATTGGAATTCCAGCCGGACTCGTGCTCTTTATCGCGATGTGGGCTGTTCTTAGAACCGTTTGGAGAGTGGATTTGTCAAACGTAGAAATGAAACCACTCGAATCGCTTGAAGCACTTCCTGCAAAATCAAAACGCGAAACCGCGACAGTATTCATCTTCATGGGAGTCGTCTTATTATGGGTGTTACCAGAACTCGTAGGAGGATTCTTACCAGACGTCGCAGCTTTCCTAAAAACAGCAGGAATGGCATTCCCACCGATGATTGGGGTCATCGTGATGGCGATTCTGTCCTTTGACGGGAAACCACTCTTATCGATTCAAGAAGGGCTTCAAAAAGGTGTTTACTGGCCAAGTATGTTCTTGGTAGGGGCCACTTTAAGCATGGGAACTCTTGTCACAAAACCGGAATTAGGAGTGATTGGACTTCTCGAAAGTTCACTCGTACCCGTGTTTGCGACACTCGCTCCAATTCTTGTCGTGATTATCTTCGTCCTTTGGGCAGGCTTACAAACGAATGTCTCTTCAAACTTAGTAACCGTATCGGTAGTCACAACCGTATTAACGACCGTCTATGCGACAGGTTCCGTCAACGTACAAGCTGGAACAATTGCCTGCTTGATTGGATTTATGGCAAGTCTTGCCTTTATGACACCACCAAGCATGCCGTATGTAGCGATTTCGGTCGGTTCTGGTTGGACAAATGCAAAAGATGCCTTTGTATACGGAGGAGGCCTATTCCTACTCAGCGCCGCTAGTGCGATTATTGTAGGTTACCCATTAGGCATCTTCTTTGGAATTTAACAGTAGGAGGAAATCGAGTGTTAGAAAAACAACGCGCAGAAATTGATGCCATCGACCGAGAGATTGTAGCGCTCTTTGAACGCCGCATGCAAGTCGTTGTCGATGTCGCTCGTATTAAAAAAGAAAATGGCATCGCGATTTTAGATGCGAGTCGCGAGAAAGAAGTGATTGCCAAGGTGCAGTCATACTTGAAAGATGCCGCTTTAAAAGAAGAGTTGGCAGAAGCGTACGAGACTTTGATGAAAGTTTCAAAGGACTATCAACAAAAGCAAATAGAAGCATAAAATAGTTGAGAATAGCGGATTACTTCGAATTCTCACGGATGTCTTCATATTAGCTGTTACGGGGCACCGGTTCGAGCCTAATGTCTCTCACCTATAAAGCCTCAAAGAGGGAGTTAGAAATTTATTTCTTACTCCCTCTTTTTCGCATTTATTGCTTTGTCCCGTGACTGCTAATATAGAATCCGTGAATTCTTCGTAATCCGCTCTAACAGTTTTATACTTTACTATATTTATGTCTCTTGAAGAGCCCAAAATCTTGTCATCCTTCTTTTATAGAGGGAAGAGTGATAAAATAAGAGAGAAGATTCGAAGGGAGAGGAGGAGCCTGATGTTAGAGCATCTAGCTTTTAAAG
>CAKPVL010000019.1 GCA_934193545.1 uncultured Granulicatella sp.
GGATATCGCTACTACACAGGCGACGAGCTTTCCCAATTGCAGACGATTCTCTACTATAAATATTTGGGATTTTCGCTAAAAGAGATTAAGTCCCTGATGACACAAAACGAGGATAATCTGTTGCCACACTTAAAACATCAGTTGAAGTTAATGCAGAAAGAAAAGGACCGCCTTCTAACATTAATCGACACATTAGAAAAGACGATTGCGTCTACGGAAAGGAAAATGACAATGACAACCGAAGAAAAATTCAAAGGGTTCACCTTCAAGGATAACGAGAAATATAAACAAGCCGCGACTGAAAAATACGGCGAAAGCGTGATGAACGAGGCCGAAGAAAGACAAAAAGGTAAGGAAGAAATCGTTGCGGATGGCTTCAATAAAATCTTCTTCGCATTCGCAGAAAATATCGAAAAAGGCCTGCCTGCAACAAGTGCCGAAAACGTGGACTTAGCCAAACAACTCCACCAACACATGTGCACTTACGCCTTCGACTGCTCAATTGATGTCTTCTCAAGCATCGGATTTGGCTACGCGCAAAACGAAGAGTTCAGAACGAACCTCGATAAATACGGCAAAGGCGTTGGCCAGTACGCCTGCGACGCGATTCAAGCCTATGTCGCACAGGAGAGAAAATAAGAGTACTCTTCCCTAAACAAATACCATTCCATAATTATAAGCAGTCATTGACTGCTTATTTTAATATCATTAAACTTATTATTCTCTCATTTTTTTAAATTCATTATGCTATAATATCAATTGAGAGCGACAATTTTTTACAAACATAAATTTACTTTTAGAATTTTAAAGAGGATGATAAATGAGTTATTACGTAAAATTTAACGACATTACCTCCATGCAGGGCCAAACAAATCAAACCATCCAACAATGGGGAGAATCATTAAAGAATCTACAAGAGTCCATTGCCTCCCTCGCAAACCAGAGTGAGCTTCAAGGGGAAGCGATGACGAGTGCGAAGAGCTATATGACAGAAGTTCATGGAACATTCATACAGACGCTGACGCTGTTAATGAATGAGTATATCGCAAGTTTCCTACTATATAAAGATGGCTACTATCAAATCGATACGCATAACCATGCGGAATTGCCTGAAGATGTCTATAAAGGGCTTCATTCAGACCTAGGAAAGTCTAAGCAACGATTCGAACAACAGTTGGAACAGTTAACAACTGCCAAGCTCAGAGTCGCAGGATTAGTGAATTACCAAGGAACTAGTCATACAAAGACGAAATTCACGTATGAGAAGCTGATGAAGGATATCAAGCATCTAGACGAATCCATTACGCAATATGAAGAGATGCATGTTCGCCAAGATTTGCAGGCGTTTAAGGAATTGCTAGCAGCAACAAAGAGTTTATTGGCAGAGCATTCAAGTAGAGACCGCAGTATGGGAAGTTATCAAGTAGGAGACTTTCGTCAGTTGCCGTCAATGAATCGATTCATGTTAGCTGTGCAACAATCCGCGATCTATTTGAACGATCATATGCCCCAGATTCAAGCGGCGCGAGATCGGGAACAAGTGCGTATCGATACACTTCGTGCAGAAGAGAGAACAAAAGAAGGTGCAATGAATTTGTTCTTTGGCATTTTAACTCTTGTAGCGGGGATTTCAGCATTAGTAATCTCAGGTGGTACGGCGATACCAATTGTGACCCCGTGGTTAAAAACTTCAGGATACATAATGTATTTATTGGGGAGTGCAAATGCTTGGGAAGGTGTCCACAATATAAGTTTAGGCGTAAGGGGAGATGGTCAAACACATGCTTTTAACCCTCTCCGAGACACTATTTTTATGGGAGATGTACAGACTTACAATAGTGTAGTTCAAGTGGTTTCTCTAACAACTGGGATTCTTATTCCAATCGCGCACACACAAAGTATCCTCCAAGGAACATGGCAGTTTGGTTGGGGGTTATTTGGGGGATATACTTTTGGAAAAGTTGGCTATCATGGCACAAAACTTCTTGGTGGAAGCGAAGAAATGGCACAAATGATGGATTTGTTTGGAAACCTCATTGGTGGTTATACTTTCTCAAAACTAACTCAAGATTTTAGTTTAAATAGGATTCAAGTTCCAAAAGTGACAAATGAGAACGTTCAGCCATCAAGTAATCTAGACCGTGTATTGAAATTAGATAGTAATACCGCGGTAGAAATAAAGAATATTGTCGAAGCGGAAGGTTATTCTTTGAAAGAATTTTCTGACCTATTAGCCCCGGAAAAAGTATTAACTTCTGAGGAAGAAGCGTTGGTGAGAAAAGTTCGTGAAATTATAGGAATACCTGAAAAAGGCACTTTAATGGCGAAGATTATTTCAAGTGAACATGCTGAAGCGATTCTTAATGGGGAAAGCGAGTTCTTTGGTGGCTTTAATTCTGTTTACGAGCATTCCGAAGCATTAACTTCATTAAATGATATATATAAAGGGAATCGATTAGATTATCCTGGAACACCATTTACACGAAATGGAAGTAAATATTACGCTAAAATAATTTTTTCTCTAGATAACCCCGAAGACTTAACAATACCTTATAAAGAGAACTATGAAGGTGTGAGTCCGTTTACAGGAAGAGGGTTCACAGGGGCTAAAGAAATTATTTTACCTGAATATATGTTAACGAAGAGTCATGTTTTTGATACGGGGGACGTTTTAAGGATATATAATAGGAATGGAGATATAATTCAAAGTTATAGATTTATTAAAGATTATGGTTGGAAAGTAATTAAATAAGGAGTGGAACAGATGCACGCAATCTATAAACAAAAGAAATATGGGGCAAGTGTGGGATTAGATAATCAAGTTACACTTCATAGTCGTATTAAAGAAGAAGGGTTTGATAATTTTGTTACCCCATGGGGTGAAGTTATGGATGATTTTTTTTCAAAAACAGTTAATATGAATGAATTGGATTATCTTTATAGAATAGAGTACGAAATTCAATATAAAGGGCATTTTTTTGACGTGATGTCTGTTATGAAAAGAAAACTTATTGATAAAGATCTTTTTGTGCTAAACGCTGGCATTGAGGAGTACGAATTAATCGAGAAGCTAGGGTTTGAAGTATACGATAAAGGACAGTGGTGGAAAAAAATAGGTCGGAAAGATATTGAAGCTCTCAAAATCATTGAAAAGCCATTAGGAATTTTCAAAGACCAAGGCTTGAAAGTTAAAATCTTCGAAGGAAAAGCCATCGATGATTTCTTAGCTTCTGTAAAAGACTAAAGATGGAAATTTATGAATCCTAAGTTGATGATACTTAGGATTTTTATTAAATATATTCAGAATGATGATTATGGAATATAGTGTTATTTGTAAAGGTGATTAAAAGGTTTAAGAGGACGATAAATGAGTTATTACGTAAAATTTAACGACATTACCTCCATGCAGGGCCAAACGAATCAAACCATCCAACAATGGGGAAAATCACTAGAAAATCTAAAAGAGTCCATTGCCTCCCTCGCAAACCAGAGTGAGCTTCAAGCGAAAGCAGCAGAATGGGGAGATATGTCAGGTGGTGCTGAACAGATTGTAACACCTTTTGGAGGAATTGATATGCTGAATATGGGGATAATGGAGGAATTTTAAATGACAAAACAAGAACTGGTAAATTTCATTAATCAACATAGAGATAAGATGGGGATATTTCATATTGCGCTTGATGAGCGATATGGAGGTCAATTTACTTTGGGATACTATTACGATGAGAAATCTAGTCAATATAAAGTATATGAGGTTAATGAGCGCCAAGATATCTGGATAAGAGACGAATTTAAAAATGAAAGTGATGCAATAAATCGACTTTATCGTTTGATAAAAACAAAATTATGGATAAAAGAACCTCTCATTCAGTTAGATGTTTCAGAAATTGATACAATCGGAACGAATGATACAGACTTGGAACTTTTATTAATAGATGGCAATCTTTGGCTTCCAGATACCGAAGAAGAGCATCTCTTGAAGCTTCAAGAAAAACTCAACAACTACATCTACTTCCTCGAAAGCAAGCAGTATGTGGCACGATATGGCGATAGTTTTGACAAAAAAGTTATCCATATTACCTTCCAATATTCTCCATCGGATAATGGACTAGCCTTTCTTGCAGCAGTTCAGAAGGTATTACAACCGACGGATATGAGCTTGAAAGTGGAATTACCTGAGTGATAAAGAGAGCGAAAGACGCTCTCTTTTTTATGATATAATAAGACTATATTTATAAAAAGATTATTTCAGCTTTTCCTAGCAGTAAATAGAAAGATATAGGACGTAACAAATGTTAAAAAGACAATATGAAATATTTAAATATTCTGACGGTGATATTAGCTTAATGATAAGTTTTTTTGATCCCTATTATCAAACCTTATGTGAATTTTTTGATACAGAAGTCCATAATTTTTACCCTCATATTTATAAAGTATTAGAGGCGGTTGTTACTGGTCAAAAAGAATCGTCTGGTTTTGGCGGTAATATGCTGAATATTGATATAGGCAAGGAGGAAACTGAAGTATACTATCAAATGGATGATGAAAGTCTTGGGGAACCTTGCTTTATTTCAACTGACGAACTATATAAATTAGTCATTGAATGGAAAGAAATGGAAGATAGAATGTACAGAGGGGAAGATATTTTTCCGCTAACGATAGAGGATTAAGATGTATTAGAAGGCATCATAAAATAACAAGCAAAAGAGGAGTAAGACACTTGTCCTACTCCTCTATTTTTATCTCACAAATACTAATTTTTCTGGCGTTGAGAGTTCCGCATCATAAGCGAATCCATCTTCACTAAAAGCCTCCAGCTGCTTCACGTCCATCACTTGTTCTCGCATCGCAAAACCAACCAATAACCCCCGCCCTTTTTTCGACGTTGTAGAGTGTTGTTTCAACTTGCCGTCTTTACGCTCGTAAAATTCCACGTCCACCCAGTTGTAACGCGAGCGGTCGAGTAACGTGCTGAACTCATCACTAGCACAATTCACCACCGTTTCACCTTCTTCGAACAACTCGGCCCACTCCGATTTCCAGTAAGCCTTCAAGCTTTTTCCGTCCACGCGCAATGGTCTGAGCATATCCAAACGATACGGCTTCACATAAGCATCCGGCGCCACAGCCCCATATAACGCAGACAAGATGCGCACATGCTTGCTTCCATAATCCAAGCCTTCCTTCCATCCCTCTACTTGCTTCAACCAGCGAAACGCCAGTCCGTTGTAGAGTTCGATGGCAGGCGCAGCCCCTGCTTTCTTCCATCCTTCGATGAACGCTTTGTTTTCGTCGAGCAACTTTCCTTTGACCCCTAACACACGAGAGAGGTCCTCTTCAGGCACCGCACGCACGGCTTCGACCACTTTTGCAGCAGCCGGGCTCCCTTCCCAGTCGCGTTCCTCTAATGCATCACAATTCATTTCCTTTGCAGGTGATAATATTAATTTCATCTCGGCACTCCTTTTCATTGTCCCCTTTAGTGTACCGTACCCACCGTATTTTGACAAAATACAAGTCCCGTTTTATACTGATTACTATCAACCTTAAAGGAGAATTCTATGCCAGGACCATTCCCTATTTCAATTAATTCCATCGCATTATTTTATCTATTACCATTCATTAGCGTTGGAGTCTATACGATTGGAACGCAGAAATTTTCACTCGCAAACTTCCTACTATTACTTGGAGGGATCACAGCGCTACATTCCGCCCGTCTCATCTACGAAAAATCAGTCACTGGATATATCTTCTGGATTATAGCCTGGGCAGTCATGTTATACGCGTCCTATTGGAACAACCAGCACGAAAAACCGTATAAAACAGAAAATCAAATGCTCGAATTTGTCGTCTGCTTTGTGAACAGAAATCCATTTCCGGATAAAATTAAAGACCCAAACAAAGCACGTGTCATCGTCGCAATCGTCATCACATTTTTAATGATTATCGCTTAACAAGGAGGGCCTCATATGGGCTATGTATTCATCATCTTTTTTATTCTTAGTTTCTTTATCGTCACATTCGCGCTCTTGCATCTACTTGCAGGAGGAGCCGCTCTTCTAAAAGGAGACAAAACTACAGGAAACATCCTCGTTTTTGCTGGAGGAGTTATCGCACTTCCTACAATCCCATTACTAGCCGTGATACCTGGAATCCCATTCCTTACATGGATTCTTGGGGCCACACTTTGCTGCGTGGGAGCGTACATGAACGGAAAAGAAAAAGGCAACATCAACAAATCGCACCACGCCATCCGCATCACCATCGCAGTTCTTCTCACGCTTGGATTGGCGCTTGTTTAAAAAAGGGTACCATTTCTACAATGTTGTATTTCTATAAAAAATTAGGTCTTCCACTGCTATTTCATTTATAATAGAGTAGAAGACCTTTTTAGTACGCTTCGTATCATTTATTCTTATAGGGAGAACTTCTTATGCTTAATTTAATCATGGCTGTATTGTTTATTGCCATAGTTACCTTCCTTTTCATTCTCTATCATCTATTGAGAGGACTGAAATTATTACTCTTTCAGAAAAATCATAAGGGTGGTTGGTACTTACTAATCGGTTCATTACTCCTAATTGCTCTCTTTATTTATACTCAATCTCAATATGTTCATTTTTCTTCCGTTCGAAACTTTGTAACGCCAATGTGGTGTATTGGCGGCGTCCTATGTTTTATCGGTGATTATATTGCCGATAAAGAATCTGGACAAATAAAACTAGCCCCTACCCTCATTCGTATCATCGCCTTTTGCATTTCACTTATTGCGCACTCTGTATAAAAATACTAATACCAAGAAGACTCGCCCTGCGAGCCTTTTTCTATACAATCCAGCACACTAGTAACCTTCAACAAAGAACTACTTCCATAAAAAATAGCGTACGGAAAGTTCCGTACGCTATTTCTCTATTTCCACACCATAATGATTGTCCCGATCGCAATCAGTGCGCAACCAATCAAGGACCTCACCGTTAACGTATCATGTAAGAAGAAAAAGGCTAATATCAACGTGAAGACGATACTCAACTTGTCGACCGCCGCTACCTCTGTTGCACTCCCCATCTGAAGCGCCTTATAGTAACATAGCCACGAAGCCCCAGTCGCGATCCCTGATAAAATCAAAAAGATCCAACTCTTCCTGCTAATCTCAGATAACCCAGACTGATTATTCGTCACAAATACCATCAGCCACGACATCACAACGACTACAACCGTGCGCACCGCCGTCGCCAAATTCGAGTTCACTCCATCAATCCCAATCTTCGCTAAAATCGACGTCAACGCAGCAAACACCGCTGACAACAATGCAAATACAATCCACATAAGCAAGGACTCCTCTTTCATCAATTCTTCCTCTAGTATACCCCTACTTCCTCCTCGTTCCAAGCACCCGTTCATTCAAACGTGTCTTCTCTGTTCATTTCTACTATAATAAAGACGAAGGTATACTGCCCTTCGCATTATTTTACGTAATTGGAGATGTTCTTATGGCTGGAATATTCTTTGCCGTATTATTTTTAGGTTTTAATGTTTACTTCTTTCCTATCTACCATATACTGGTTGGACTGAGAGCTGTTTTTATTCTCAAAAATCTTAAAGCTGGCTTATGCCTCATTATTGGCGGTTCAATCCTTGAAGCAGTTGCTTATTACGGCTTTTATAGCGGCGAGCTTAAACAAAGCGCTGGCTTTCTCTGGCTTCTCGGAGGCATTCCTTGCTATATCGGCATTTATTTGATTAACAAAAAAATAAACAAAGTAGCCCCAGTCGCATTTATCATTCGCACCATTTGCTTCTCCCTCGCACTCAACGTTGTAATCAACTAAATCTACCCCAACAAAGACTCGCCCGCGAGTCTTTTCCTATTTCTAGCACTCTTTAAGCAGTTTCCAAAGTTTCAGCACCCTGTCTAGTTGAGCTCGCCATCGCAAGCAAGAACCATTAGAATAAGCGTTCAATCACGCCTCCTGTTGTTAGCAACGAAGCACCAACTTAGTGAACAGCACTCTCTGTCGCGGATGTTCCGGTTTAGACGAAGCAAATTTTAATCGTTCAAAAGCCAGACCCTCTCGTTTTTTCAAAAAAAATAAAGAAAAATTCGTTGAACCATTGTGTCTCAAAAATAGAAGCTTGCGAGTTTCTTTGGATTTCCTCCAAATGCCTAAGGAGGATAAACAAAAAGAATCAGTTTATTGAAAGAATAGTGGGACTAAGCATTAAAACGAATAAGAGGACGTAGGAATTTATTCCGTACGTCCTCTTTGAGGCTTTAAAGGCGAGAGACCTTAGGCTCGAACCGGTGCCCCACTATAACTCTTTCAATAATAAAACTGATTCTGAATTCGTTTATCCGACGATGCACTCATTCCCCTAAAATCCAAAAAAACGAAGCGAAGCTTCGTCTGTTCTTTCAAGCACACTCTCACAACACAATGGTTCAACGAATTTTATCCTTTTATTTTATCACCATTTTATTTATTTTTTTGCACACAAAAAGCCGAGAGGTTTCTCGGCTTTTCTCAACGATTATTTGTTTGCTAATAAGTCGCGGATTTCTTTTAAGTAATCTTCTGCAGTTGGTGCAGCTGGAGCAGCAACTTCTTCAGCTTGATCTTTCTTAGCTAATTCAGCAGCTTTGTTCATACCTTTAATGATTAAGAACAATACAGCGCCAACGATTACGAAGTTGATGATAGCAGCGATGAAAGCACCGATACCGATTTGAGCAGAACCTAAACGGAATGAAACTGCTGCGATATCTCCTGTGTTTGCTACCATAGCGATGATTGGTGAAATGATATCTTTAACTAATGAATCAACGATTGCTTTGAAAGCTCCACCGATGATAACCGCTACTGCTAATTCAACGATATTCCCGCGCATTAAAAACTCTTTAAACTCTTTTAACATAAATGTTTTCCTCCTTTGTTTTTTAGGTTAAATAATTACCTTCAATAGAATACTAAAATTAAATGTAAAACTCAACTAAAAACATTCAGAAATTTACACTTTTCGTACATAATTTTGCGGAGTGTATTTTTCTACTGAAAATCCGACTTCTTCCCCTGCTGCCATACGAGCTAATAATTCGCCAATCCAGACGCCGCTTGTGAGCCCTGAAGAGCCCAAACCACTTGCCACAAAGGCATTTGTCGTATTTGGAACTTCGCCAAAGAACGGTAGAAAATCGGAAGTATACGCACGCGTTCCAACGCGCACGCCACTGCGTTTAGCATTTTTTAGACTTGGAAGACTCGCACACGCTTCCTCGTACATGCCGTTTAAGAGCTCTTCATCTGGAACCAAATCGAAACCTTGCGTGTTTTCGTGAGTCGCTCCGACTAAAATTTTGCCATCTGGGAATGGAAGAATATCAATCTCACCGTGCAACATGCACACTGGCCATTTCGACGTATCTTCGGTCGTCTCCAAGGTTAATTCAATCAACTGACCCTTTTGCGGACGCACATCCACGTAGTAGCCAAGCGGTTCGATGAGTTCTTTGATCCACGCGCCACTAGAAAGGACTACCGCATCGAAGGCGTGCACCTCTTCGCCAAGACGCACGCGGACTTCTTCACCGACAGCTTCAAGCGTTACTTTTTCACGGATTACACGAGCCCCGTTCTTCTCTGCTTGTTCTAATAGAAGCGTCACGAGCAGCTCCCCGTCCACGCGACCGCCACCGCTACAATAAAGCGCGCCGTCTGGATTCGACCAGCCCGGAATCACCTGCGCCACGTCTTCTGGAGTGAGGGCATGTACCTCGCCAATCATCGGCGCATCCACACGTCGCTCCACGGCCATCTCTTCGACCTTCGCTAATTGCTTTGCGGTATGCTTGAAAATATACGCCCCGACTTGTTCATACGGCAACTCACTGACGCCATCTGCGCGCAATTGATCCATTAACTGCGGATAGTACGCAGCCCCGTGTGATACGAGTTGGTACCAGTCTTTATTGCGACGTTGCGACAACCATGGGCAAATAATCCCGGCAGCCGCCTTCGTTGCTTGGCCCACGCCCGCGTCAAATACCGTTACTTCGATTCCTTTTTTGCTGAGCTGATACGCCGCAGTCGCCCCGACAATCCCAGCCCCTACGATTGCTACTTTCTTCGTCATCTTCTTCACTCCTAGCTGAAGTCTCTTGTTTCAAATTGCCCTTCGCGTTCAAACCATTCTGCCACAGTTAAAAGCAATGCCTCTTGTCCACGCGCCGCCATCAACTGCACGCCGATTGGAAGTCCTTTTTCGGTTAAAAAAACTGGCAAACTAATCGCTGGTGCGCCTGTAATATTGGATAATTGCGTAAATGGTGTCAGCGCAAGCGTACGGTCAAACATGCGCCAAATCACGCTTTGTTGTTCAGGAACACTTAGTTCGTCCATATGCTCCAACGCGCTTCTCACCGATTCTTCCATCGGGAATTGCGTATGAAGCGGAGCCACGTCGCTCACACTCGGCGTTAAAATCAAATCGTACTGCTCATGCACCTTTTCCTTCGCATGCGCATACGTGTCCCATTTCGACAAAGCCGCGCTGTAATCTTTGGCTAAAATACGTTCCCCTGACTGGTAAATGCCCCAAGTCATGAGTTCCATATCGTCTCTTGTGAACTTACGGCCAAAACTTGCCTCCATGCCTTGGAACATCGCCGCCGTCTCCACACTATTCATCACGTAGTAGTTCTTCATCACTTCCACGCCGTCAACTGGCCAGCCAATCGGTTCAACCACACAGCCAAGTCCCTCAAGGAAATTCACTGCTTTCCGAAGCGCCTCCTTGGCTTCCGGAGCGACAAAGCTTTCAATAGGAGACTTCTCAATCACGCCTACTCGAAGCGGACGGTTTGGAAGAGCGTCCCAGTCTTTAATAAGCGGTGTTAAAAATGGACTATCCTTTTGCTCGACTTGCATCCATTTCAACAACTCGCGGGTATCACGGACCGTCTTCGTCATCGCAAAATTCACCGCAGCGCCTTGCCAGCCACGATAGTTCCCAGGGCCGACAGGAATGCGCCCACGACTCGGCTTCAACCCGATTAAGCCCGTAAAGCTCGCTGGAATTCGAATCGAACCACCGCCGTCACTCGCCCCTGCAATCGGAACGATGCCTCCAGCTACAGCAGCCGCCGCACCACCGCTGGATCCACCTGCATTGCGATTGACGTCATACGGATTATTCGCAGGGCCCCATAACTGTGGCTCTGTCATATTCTTAAAGCCAAACTCTGGCGTATTCGTACGTCCAACAATGATAAAACCTGCTGCTTCCAGACGCTTCACGAAATTATCGGTACGGTTTACTGGAATCCCCTTCAAGAGCTTACTTCCCGCGCTCGATGGTTCCCCCGCTTGATTTTGCCCGAGGTCCTTCAAGAGAAGCGGTACCCCGCCAAACGGTAAGCCTTCAAACGAACGCACCACCGCCTCTTCTAGCGCACGTTCGGCCTGCAAGTGTACAACCGCGTTTAGGCTTGGATTTCGTTGTTCAATTTTCTCTAATGTCTCTTGGACTAATTCCTTAGGAGATACCTCGCCACTAGCGACGGCCTCTCTCATCTCGATGGCGTCTTTCCACATAGTTTCACGTCCCTTCATGTCTTCCTTATTGTACAGTGAAACGGAAAGTCGGTAAAGGCTCACGCAGTCACAACACATTGAGCGCGCCTAAAACGCTAGAACTTTTTGGAAACAAATTCCGGAAAATACCCCCTGTTACCGTTTACTCCTGACTTTTTCAAAGTGATTTTGGAAATTGAAGAAAATATGAAGAAACTATTGAGAAATATATAAAAATTGGTAGTAAAAATTTATATTTGTGATATAATAATACATATAAACTTTACCGAGAACAGTAACTAGACGGCTTTTTGCAAGGGTTGCTCTATTTTTTTGGAGATTTTAGTTACTTTTCTCACAAATTAATACCTTTAGGAGGAAAAATAATGAAAGATTTCATCAAAGGAAGACTTTCGAAGCTACTCTTCGTATTGTTCATCCCGATGTTATTATTCATGCTGGCCCCTCAATCGGTGGTAAACGCGGCAGACGTTAGTAATAACATCAGTTCATTGACGGTTTCTTCAAGCGAAATCACAGACGGCGGACAAACAACCGTTAAATTTACGTTTGACGAACACGCTCAAAAAATCAAAGCTGGGGACACTCTTGCAGTGACTTGGCCAAGTTCAGGCACTCTTCACGGGACTGGATTTAAGAAAACAATCAAGTTAACCATCGAAGGTAAATACGTTGGGGACATGGTCATCACAGACGGTTCGGCTAAAGTAACGTTCAACGACGGCATCACTGGCCTTGAGAACGTTCGCGGTTGGGGTGAATTCGAAATCGAAGGTCACAACGACACAGCAACGGACAAAGAACACGTTGGTAAATTTACGATCGTAAGTGGAGACAAATCTGTCGACTTGAACGTGAAGAAAATGGCGACTGGCGTAAACAACGCTCCATTCTACTTAAAAGCTGGGGACATGCACGCTGACGACCCTGAACACATTCTTTGGACATTAACGATTAATGCGATGAACTTAGAAGTGGACGGCGACGTTCGTGTGGAAGACGAAGTGCAAGGCGGACACAAATTGGTGACAGACAGCTTCAGTATTACAACGACTGGAAATAAACCTGGCTACTTTTCTGGAGCTACAGCGATTGAAGATTTTAAAGCAGCGTTCCCTGGATCAACATTTACAGTGGATGCTTCAGGAAAAATCACAATCACAATTCCAAAAGACCTCATCAACAAGACTGGCGTTCTAATTTTCTATCGTACAAAAGTAGAAAACGAAAACCAAAAAGACTTCAAGAACAACACGAAAGTTTGGTACCAAGTTAAAGGTGAAACTGCGGTTGTGGCTAAAGAAGTCAACGCATCTGTTGCTAACATCAATGCAAACGGTGGTGTTGACGGAGACCAATCTCTTCCAAAGATAACAACAACGGAAGCTCCTACAACAACTACTACAACAACGGAAGCTCCTACGACGACTACAACAACAACGGAAGCTCCTACGACAACAACGACGACAACAGAGTCTACAACGACTTCAACAACAACAACTGAAGCTCCAACGACTACGACTACAGAAGCTACGACAACAACAGCAACTACAACGACAGAGTCTACAACAGCTGCAACAACAACTACCGAAGCAACGACTGCTTCTACAACTGCTGCAACAACGACTACTGAAGCAACGACTGCTTCAACTACAGCAGCAACTACAACTACTGAAGCAACGACTGCTTCAACTACAGCAGCAACTACAACTACTGAAGCAACGACTGTTTCAACGACAGCTGCAACTACAACTACTGAAGCGACTACTGTTTCAACTACTGCCGGAACAACGACTACTGAAGCGACTACTGTTTCAACTACTGCCGCTACAACAACATCTGAAGGCTCTTCTACTACAGAAGGCTCAACAACAGGCGTAACGACAGGCGAAACAACTAGCGCTACAACAGTAACTCCTGCACCAGAAACAACAACAACGACTGTTACACCAGACCTACCAAACACTGGTACATCAAATAACACAGCCGTAATTCTAGCAGGAATCATCGTAACAATCTCTGCGATGTTCGTTCTAGTTTCTAAAAAAGCAGAACAACAATAGTTAAATAAACGCATAAAAAAACTAGCAGAAAAATCTGCTAGTTTTTTTGCATCTAATAAAAGTAGTACCTATCAAACGAGATATTTAAATTTAGTTAGTTTTTACATAATAGGTTGATCTTCCTTTTCCATATCGATGAATATAGCCTTCTTCGACGAGTTTTTTCAGCATATTTTCAACGGTTGCTTTGCCTATACTTGGGACTAATTCCATGATATCTGATTTAGTAAACTTACCCAATTTTTTATTGACTGCTTTTCTAACCAACTCAAGAGAAGGAATCTTTTCATCTACATAGTCAACTCTCTCTTCAAAATCAATATAAGCTGCCAATATTGTTCTTAGAATATATTTTATAAAAGGAGTCACATCTTCTTGACCTTCATGCCAATTCAACCCACTCTTTCTTAAAGAGGAGTAGTAACTCTCTTTATTTTGCTCAATTTTGCTCTCTAAACTAATGTACTTCCCAATCACATACCCTTGTCTATATAGAAGAAGTGTCGTTAACAATCGACTCATTCTACCATTTCCATCATTAAACGGATGTATACAAAGAAAATCATGGATAAATATCGGGATTAACAACAACGAATCTACTTCATGCTTATCCAAAGCTCTATTAAGCTCTCTACAAATGTCTTCAATTGCTTTCGGTGTCTCATACGGAGGTACTGGCTTAAATATTTCTATAACATTTCCATTTTGATCCCGTTCAACGATAGAATTTTGAGTATTTTTATATCTTCCCCCAATTCCTTTTTCACTATATTTATACAATTCTCTGTGGAGTTGTAATATATAATTGCTATTGATAGGAATATATTCATAACTTTCGTGTATCGTGTTTAAGACGTCCCTATAGCCTAAAATTTCTTCCTCGTCTCTGTTTCTCGGTGTTGTTTTCTGAGCCATTAACTCCTTAATTCTCGTTGTTGTCGTGACAATTCCTTCTATTTTATTCGAATCTTCCACACTTTGAACTTTAGCAATTTCTACCAATTTATCTAAAACGGCAGGTTTTTGTTCCAAAAATAGCTCTTGTTTACCCTTATGTTCATGAATTTTTGCTAGAAGATTAACCACTTCAACATCCCATTGACTTTGCGATAATTTTTCATAATCAAAAACTCTCATTCGCCTACCTCCTTCTTTTTTCTCCTAATTATACATTGTTTTTAGGCGATTTGAAAGTAGTTAGGCGATTCTGCCTTACTCTCTTTTCGCCTAATTTACCTCAATTTTAGGCGATTTGAAAACGAGTTAGGCGATTCTATCCACCTCCAAGCACCTCTCATCCCTCCGATGCGGGATTCCAAATGCAATAACGCTCTGTCTGCTAAGCTAACCCTGTTTTCATTGCTATTATACTCGCTTATTTAGAGGCACAAGAAAAGATGACGGAGAAACCTGCGGATGTTATACAAACCGTAACGTGTTTAGCATTACATGCGAATTAGTTGGCGTTGGAATTTATTCCTTACGCCAACTTTGAGGCTGTAAAGGTGAGAGACTCTTCGAGGCTCGAGCCGGTGCAACGTTATGGTATGTATAACAAATATATCCGCAAGGTTTCGAAGTCATCTTTTCGGACCTTTGGTCCACTTGACCATCTCTTTTGTTACGAGTATAATTTCCCTTATGAAAAAAACAGCGATTAACTTAACAGACGGGCCGATTTTGCGGTCCATTATTGCATTTGCAATCCCAATTATAATTTCAAATATTTTCCAGCAACTATACAACACCGCCGACATCATGATTGTTGGGCGATTCCTTGGACAGGATGCCCTGGCAGCGGTCGGAGCGACAGCCGCCATCTTTGAACTCATCGTTGGATTCTCACTTGGCGTCGGCAACGGGATGGGCGTTATCATCGCACGTTATTATGGAGCCAATAACCAACGCCTCTTGAAACGTGCAGTAGGCGCAACTCTTGTGATTGGAGCAGTTCTCAGTCTCCTTGTTGCGATTATCGGAAGTTTTGGCATGTACCCTCTCCTTCAGTTCCTTGGAACGCCTGAGAGTATTATCGACCAGTCATATGAGTATATCTCGATTGTCGTGATCGGTATTGCCGTAACCTTTGCGTATAACCTCTGCGCGGGTCTGCTTCGTGCGGTCGGCGATAGCCAGGCAGCACTCTACTTCCTGATTTTCTCAGCGGTCGTGAACGTGTTTTTAGACATCTTACTCATTACAACGTTCAACATGGGCGTTGCGGCAGCGGCGATTGCGACGATTATCGCTCAAGGGCTATCGGCCGTCCTCTGCTTTATTTATATTAAAAAACGCGCCAGCTTCTTGATTCCGGCAAAAAGTGATTTCGTACGAGACGACGAATTATATCTGGACTTACTCAGCCAAGGACTAGCCATGGGACTCATGTCGTCCATCGTATCGATTGGATCCGTGATGCTTCAATCTTCTATCAACGCACTCGGACCAGTCATCATCAGCGCGCAAACGTCAGCACGACGCATCTTCGCGTTCTCGACGCTACCGTTCGCAGCAATTGCTGCAGCGATGACGACCTTCACTTCGCAAAACTTCGGGGCTAACAAACCGCACCGTATCGCAAAAGGGATTCGTCAAGGAAGCCTCGTAGCGTTCGGCTGGGCGATTCTGGTATGCATCTTCTTGTTCTTTGCAAGTCCTGCGTTAAATGAACTCATCTCTGGTTCAAGCGACCCAGTACTTCTAGAAAACGCGGCGCTTTACAACCGTATTGGTTCTGCGTTTTATATTCCGCTAGCGCTTCTATTGATTTTACGAAATA
The DNA here is from genome assembly GCA_934193545.1 of uncultured Granulicatella sp. Taxonomy (GTDB): domain Bacteria; phylum Bacillota; class Bacilli; order Lactobacillales; family Aerococcaceae; genus Granulicatella. The sequence continues at coordinate 16,431 of CAKPVL010000019.1, forward strand.
GTTTGCAGGGGCTAGGGCAAAAGGTGACGCCATTGGTTTCGAGCTTTATTGAGTTGGTGGGGAAAGTGCTTTTTGTCATCTTCATCATTCCGCACACTGGCTATCTTGGAGTTATTTTCTCTGAGCCGATTATCTGGTGTTTGATGGCGATCTATCTGTCATACGCCTTCTTACGTCATCCGCTTATTAAAGAAGTAAGGCATGAAATATTTTAGAGCCAAGGGATCTTTGTCTCTTTTCAGTATTTCTACACTTTAAAAGGGAGTATCCACAACTGCGAATTGACAAGCGCTTCAAAACAGCTCTTTTGTAGCAAGTATATTAGTGAACGCTTCCCTACTTTTCCTAGCAATAGTATAATGAACCTGAGAATGAAGAAAGCGGTGATGAGAGATGAGCAATTATTTAAAAGCAAATCAAGACAGATGGAATAATGTAAACAATGACTATACTGCCCCATTGACACATGAAGAATTAGAAGAAGCTAGAAAGCATCCGATTTCTGTTGCATTAACGGTTGGGAAAAAGGTTCCGGAAGAATGGTTTGAAAAAGCCAACGGGAAAAAACTATTAGGGTTAGCTTGCGGTGGCGGTCAGCAGGGTCCAGTTTTTGCCGCAAAAGGTTATGACGTCACCATCATGGATTTTTCGACATCACAATTACAAAAAGATGCGATGGTTGCAAAAAGAGAAGGCTTAACAATCAACACCGTTCAAGCCGATATGACAAAACCATTTCCATTTGAAGATGAAACCTTTGATATTATTTTTAATCCCGTTTCGAACGTATATATCGAAGACTTAGAAAACATGTATAAAGAAGCCGCTCGCGTATTGAAAAAAGGCGGGCTGTTAATGGTCGGGTTCATGAATCCTTGGATATACATGTATGACGCTGACGTCGTATGGGACCAACCCGATGAGGAATTACTCTTAAAGTTCTCCATCCCTTTTAATTCAAAAGAACTTGAAGAGGAAGGCAAAATTACCATCAATCCGGAATACGGATATGAATTCAGCCACACTTTAGAAACTCAGATTAGAGGCCAACTGAAAAACGGTCTTGCGATGATCGATTTTTATGAATCGTGCGACAAAAGACATCGATTATCACGCTATGGCAGCGACTATATCGCTACACTCTGCGTAAAACTTTAATCTGATAGAATATACTCGCACACATTGAGTAAACAAAAAGAAAAGAGCATTGGATCTAGACCATCCAATGCTCTTTCTGGTTTTAATATTTCCTTGCTATTACATGTGGGACTAATTTTAATATTAGTGGAGTATTTGCTGAACTCTAGCAAGAAAAAATAGTTGTCTTAGCACCTTCACTATAGCACACTTATTTTTATAATCAAGGAAATCGATATTCTGTCAGAAAAGAGACAAAATAATCCCCTCGGTGTCTTCATAGTGTTGATGGTAAGGACACCGGGTCAAGCCTACGTCTTGGCTCCTACCAAGCTTCAAACTGACTCTACGGGTTTCACCCTAGAGTCAGTAATTCACATTGGTTGTTTCTCCTTACCATTCACACTATAGAACCAAGGGATTTTTGTCTCTTTTCAGCGTTTCTATACTTTGAAAGATGCTTCGATAGCACCCTCTAGTGCGGGAACAAACCACAAAATGACCCGTGCTCTTTTTATGAAAGAAAGAAAATGCGAGTCTCGATGTTTGCGTAGTTCACCCTTAAGAACTTAGGCATGAAGTAAGGCTTCCTGGGCCTTTTGGATTCTATAGTAATGGAAATAACGGGTGTAACCGAAATGAATTAGGGCGTCAGTTGATTTATCAACTTGACGCCCTTTGAAGTTCGGTAGGCAAAGAGACCTAGGCTCTTGCCGGTACAGTTATTTCCTTTACTATGAAGATATCCAAAAGGTAAATGGAAGCCTTTGGCTCTACCCTTTTGTCAATTTTCTTACGGTTGCACTGACACAACCTCAAGCTCGCCGTTTTCGTTCTGAAGAACTTTAAACATAATCTCGTCGCCTTCTTTTGGTCCGTCTGGATGCTTCGAATCCATCAAGAGCGTGCCAAAGCATTGGTTGCCTTCCACGCGCGAGATGCGGACCCATAAGCGCTCGGGATCCTTCGTCTTGTCCTCGTAGTAGAAAGCTACGCCAAAGTCATCGGGATGCTCGCGGCGGCGGAATCGGTCAAGGCCTTGGAAGCTTCGTGTCTCTTCTTTTTCTTTGCTCTTCGTGTCATACACTTCGGCAATGACGCGTCTTGCACGGCCCGTGATATACGGATCCACTTCAATCCATCTCATTGAACAGAACTCGCAGTCATCGAGGTTCGCTAGACGAATCAGATACATCGTTTCTTCTGGAATAAGGCGCATGTCTAGCGTTGATTCGTCCTCCCTAGCGATCCATAGCGGTTGGAACGAAACGCCAGCCTCCTCGTCGATATATCCGTAGAGGACAAGCCCCGTGTCGCCGGCCTGGGCAATTTCTGGCATCACGTCTTCGATTAACGCCGCACAGCGAACGTAGACGAGTTGATGGTAGAAGCTACGGAAAGAGGCGTCTTTGACTTTTTGCATCTGGCTTGCGATTGGAATTTCATTTGGGAAGAGGTCGCCTTTGATGTCGAGTCCTGGCGCAAATCCGCATCGGTCAAGCCATTCCGGACTTGTCACCTCTGGGATGGGTTCGGCGTGGGCCTTGGAGGCGAAACGCTCTCTGCTATCGGCCACGATGTCCACCGGCAGATCCAGGTTCACATGCTCCATCCATTTCCAACGATAATCGTCCGGCAAATGCAAGAGCAGAATCTGCGTCTTGCCTTCATGCTCGTAAATGTCCAGCACCTTGAAGTGGCTGTCGCGGTTAGCCACGTGTAGCCCCCAGTTCGTGCCGTGCTCCGCCTTCGTCAGGTCAAAGAGGTGGTTGGATAAAATGCTGAAACGGTGCGTTGTCACCATGCCGCCCACCCGGCTCGTCGCGTCGGTAAAGGCCGCGTTACGCACGATCTGCCCCACCTGGAACTTCGCCGCTTCTTCCGGCGTTAGGTTGATGTCTCTAGCAAAGAGCTGCAATCCCGGCAGCATCTCATTCATTAGTTGTTCGAGTTGTTGTACTTCTGTCATTCTACTTCTCCTGTCTTACCACAGTACGTTTGATAATATTTCGTTATTGTACGGTTCGAGGTTCACGACACTAGACTTGATGGTTCCGTCCGCGTTCGTCTTCGTCTCGGGCTCTTTCTCGCCGATTAACACGACATTGATGCCTTCGTTTTTGGCAAATACGATGACCGTCGTCCCTGATTCAGACACATAACACTCCTCGATTTCATAAGGGACGCCTCCTGATTGGAAGGACAAATCTCCCCACTTGAAGTTCGCCTTCTTGCCAGATACCGTCGCATATTTGAAAAGCTGGTCTGGAACGGCTAAATCATAGTACTCACGCTGCGTCGCTGGACTCGTGCGCTCATAGATTTCGCCTCTCTTACGCGCGTAAATGGCCATCGCATCCGCAATCGACTGGTTCGCAGACGCTTCAGAGGTTGCTTTCCATGTCGCATTATCTGTAAAGCCTCTGAGTAAATCAGCGTCTTTTACGATTTGGAACGCAGCTTCCCCCAAGGTTTCACGCGTCACATTCGTCGCATGAAGCACCAGTGGCTCTCCGTCTTCGTACCCAAAGAGGAACGCCTCTTTCTTCGTAGCGTCCAGATACGCTTCCACCACGATCACATCATAGTCGTTTGAAGCCACAACGCCCATCATATTCCATTTGATCTTCTCGCCATCAAGCGTCGCCCCGTCCATGTGAAGTGCTTCGTGCAAGGCCTCGAAATGCTGCCCAGTCGACGCATTCCAACGCTTCATAAAGTCGCTAAATCCGGTCGCATTAAAACGAACCAAGAGCTCCAAGTCCGAATAGGCATTGTCGATGTCATCCTTGTCGCTTGGATATTGCGCAAACATCTCGTCACGCACCTTCTTGGCCGCGGCTAAGCCTTCTGTGATATCGGCATCCTTGGCCGCCACATTATACGCCAGTTGCAACATCTCAAAATACGTCGCATGCTCAGTCTGGGCTACCGTTGTAGGTGCCACAGTGGTCGCTTGAACGGTTGTAGGCGCCTGGGTCGTCACTTCTTCTGGCTTTTTGTTACAAGCCGCCAGCGCCAACACACAAAGCGCTGATGCTAGAATTTGTCTTCTCTTCATACTCTCTCCTCCAATCATGAAAACCTTCTCTATTCAAGATTATTATAGCATAGGTGGACTAAAAAGACTGTAAGACTTATCAATAAATTAAACTGTAGCATTATACTTAATTTATCATCAGCTAGGTTATCTCTTCCCTATGAAAGAAGGAAAAAGAAATGAACTCAAAACAAAACACTAAACACGAACTGTTTCATGAATACTACAATCGCTGGATTCATATTTATAAAGAAGGTGCCATTCGGAATGTAACGATGGATAAGTATAAGATGACACAACTCTGGTTAAAACGATTAATCCCAAATCTCGAAATTTGCCAACTCACCCGGACAACTTATCAGCAACTTTTAAACGATTACGCAGAAGTCCATGAAAAGCAAACAACGATGGACTTCCATCATCAATTAAAAGCAGCCATATTAGACGCCATCGATGAAGGATGGATTAAACGAGACCCCACTAGGAAGGCAATTATCAAAGGAAAGCACGCTCGAAATAAGAAACAAAAATTTCTGAATCAATTTGAAGTTCATAAACTGCTCTCTGACTTAACACTAGGTACTACCCTTGATTGGGACTGGCTTATCTACCTAATTGCTAAAACTGGGATGAGATTTTCTGAAGCTTTAGGATTAACCCCAAAAGACTTTGATTTTATGCATCAAACTATCTCTATCAATAAAACATGGGACTATAAAAATAACATGGGGTTTCTGCCAACAAAAAACTTTACTTCGAACCGAAAAATTCAAATCGACTGGCAAACAGTCATTCAATTTACGGAATTACTCCGTGGCCTTCCCGAAAGCGATCCAATATTTGTACACGGAAAAGTATGGAATTCTACTCCAAATAAACGCCTAGAGAGACATTGCATCCATTGTGGCATTCCTATTATTACCATCCACGGGCTTCGGCATACTCACGCCTCTCTTTTACTATTTTCCGGTGTTTCAATCGCAAGCGTGGCCAGAAGACTAGGTCACGCCAGTATGACAACAACTCAAAAAACTTATCTGCATATTATTGCTGAGCTAGAAAATAAGGATATTGATCTTGTAATGCGTTCTCTAGCCGAACTAAGTAGCTGAAAATCTAATAATTCTCGATGACCTACGCTGATGAAGAGTAATATAGTTATCAACATTATCCAAAAAGTCTGCTACACTTTGATCTTCTTCGGCTTCAGGAATAGGTATAAAAAACTCCGATAGACTTTTGGCTGACAAATTTGGTTGAGCAGCACCTTCATCTCGCAAAACTCTTTGCTTGTATTCAATGTCAGAATTCAAAATATGAAATAAGAATCTTCCATTAATCATCTTAGGTCTAATTGCTACTAATGATGACGCAATAGTTCCTTCAGAAAAATTATCAATGTATGCATTTTTCCCTAAACTACCCCTTAAGCAATAAACTATATCTCCTTCTGACAATTTTGCTCCACTCAGTTCATCATACTTACTCTTACTAATTTTATTACATGTTTCAAGATTAACTCTTCCTTCCTGAAGATCCCCAGCATTAATGAATGGGATTCCTTCTGGCAACATATCCGAGGCGTTAGGATACTTCGAACTTCTATCGCCATTAAACATGTCACAGAACTCACCTAACTTACGCTGTTCCCAAACGTATGCTTTATTTCTATTCACAAACAAAAAAGTAGAGGCTTTCGCCTCTACTCTTCGTAATTATTTACTACCAAACAACTTTCTGAATTCTTCTAGCTCAGATTGCGCTTCAGGAGTAGTCCCCACTAAATCATCCAACATACTCATCAATGATTTTGTAGTTTCATCAATGTTTGTTTGAATTTCGTTTAACTCTCTAGCAATATCTGTTAACGGAACAACTTCTTCTTCCTCAAACGTATCTACATAACGAGGAATATTTAAGTTGTAATCATTCTCTTTGATTTCTTCAATCGTTGCTACGTGAGCATATTTGTCGACATCTTCACGATTGTGATAAGTTTCAACAATCTTGTTGATGTTATCTTCAGATAGCGTATTTTTATTTTTGCCTTTTTCAAATTCTTTCGAAGCATCGATAAATAAGACATCTTTTCTTTCTCCACGTGCTTCACGACCTTTGAATACTAAAACTACTGTTGGGATGCTTGTACCATAGAATAAGTTCGCTGGCAATCCAATTACCGCATCCAGTAAGTTTTCTTTCAAAATATTTTCACGGATTTTTCCTTCAGAAGCTCCACGGAATAATACACCATGAGGTAATACAATAGCCATTGTTCCTTTTTCGTCTAAATGATGTAATCCATGCAGTACAAATGCATAGTCCGCTTTAGAAGCTGGCGCAACACCGAACCCTTTGAAACGTACATCCTTTTCACGGTCAATGTTCTTAATATCCCAATTTTGTGAATATGGCGGATTTGCTACTACTGCATCAAATTTCTTTGGAACTTCAATTCCGTTGTGAGTATCAAACGGCCAGTCAGCATCTAATGTATCTGCTCTTTTTAGATTCATGTTGGCATACGAAACTCCATGCATCATCAAATTCATACGAGCAAGGTTATAAGTCGTTGTATTAAGCTCTTGTCCATAAAATTCTACCTTTGAGATGTCGCTTCCAGAAAATACTCTTTGTACCGTTAATAATAACGAACCAGATCCCATCGTTGGGTCATATACTCGGAATTGGTTTCCTTGTTTAGCGACATGATCCGTCACTAAACGAGCTAAAATTTGACTCACTTCATGAGGAGTATAGAATTCTCCACCTTTTTTACCTGCATTAGCTGCGAATTGCCCAATCAAGTATTCGTAAACATCTCCAAGAATGTCATGCCCTGATTCATCTTTAAAATCGAATTCGTTAATCATCAGTACAATATCGTTCAAAGCTTTTGCACGTTCGTTTGTTCCAGAACCTAGGCGAGTATCTCCTAAGTTCACGTCAAAGAATACATTGGCAAATTCTTGTTCTGAGTCTGTATTTCGTTTTGCATGTTTATGAAAAGCCTCAAACATATCTTGAAAGTCACTTGCTTTAATTTTGTGGTTTTCAATACTGTCAACAATTGCAGCCCACGTGAATTGAGGTTCAATCACATACCCAAGGCTTTTAGCAATATCTTCATAATATTCTTCGATATCTTTTGGATTTTGATAAAAATCTTCTAAGCCATTTTTACGTAGATAATCATCTTGATGCTCAGATAAATAACGATAGAACATAAATGGAAGGATATAGTTTTTATACTCACTTGCATCCATTGTTCCACGTAATTTATTGGCCATCTCCCAAAGCTTCGATGTAATTTCGGTTGTTTTCGTCATTTTATTCTCTCCTTTTTATACAAACATCTGTTGTAGTAGTGTTTTCTTCATATTCTTTAACTCATCAAGCTTACGCTGATGAAGAGTAATATAGTTATCAACATTATCCAAAAAGTCTGCTACACTTTGATCTTCTTCGGCTTCAGGA
>CAKPVL010000020.1 GCA_934193545.1 uncultured Granulicatella sp.
TTATTGAGATTTTTATATAGTTTAGGATCTTTGGAATTTAAAGGAGATGGTTCCTTTGGCACAAAGGGGGATAAAGAGTATTCAGACTCAAGCAGATATATTGTAGCGATTAAAGTAGATGATAATGGGAACAAGAGTATAGATATGGATAATTTAGTGGCTTTATTACAAATCCATGCAGATAAAGCATTCGAGGCAAATAAATCCCGATTCAAGTCAACACGTTAACAATTTCATGTTAGCCAGCTACCTAATTAGTGGCTGGTTTTATTGTTATCCTCGAGGGGGGTACAAAATAAATATTTTGAGGTTCAAAAAAATATGGTATAATAATTGCAAGTGATCGTGAAAACATTCTCTATATGAGATGAGAGGAGTTATTTATGAAAAAAGAAACGAAACGATTTTTAGCAGGGAGTGTGGCCGTTCTATCACTAGTAGTAGCGGGATGTTCTCAGTCTAAATCGACATCAGAATCAACAAAGGAAACAACAGAAGCAACAACGACTACGCAAGCAGTAGTCGAAAAGTCGAAAGATAGCAAAAATCCTGCAGCATCATTTGACTGGAATGCGAAAGTCGCACCAATGACGAAATATGAACAAACGTATGTTGAATCAAATAGCGGAAAAACTGTTACGATGAACCTGGAGGGTGTCAAAAAAGCAGTAGAGGCCTTGAATGAGAAGAAAAAGAGCATCACTGATACAAAAGTTCTAGAAGCGTTAAAACTCGTGGATGCTGTCTTTGTAAATCAAGAGAACTTTGATGTACTTCTAAAAGCAACAGGGACTTCAAATCAAGAGGAATTCTTTACACGTATTTGGAATGATTATATGGTGAACTTCTTGAAGGAAGCACGCCCAACATTTACAAACGACGGAGAAGTGGAATATCAAGGAGTGAAGTATCCCGTTAAAGTCTATGCTCCAATGTACTTAAAGGTAAATACGAATGCATTAGGAAGAGCAGCAGCTTATACGCTTGAAGATTACAAGGTTGAAGGCGATACTGTCTACTTAAAATTAAAAGCACCACGTGTTGACTTATACCAATATGAAGTACAAGCAAGTTACCAAACAAATAACAAAAATTTCTTCGATGGAATCGTTGAAGAAGTACAAAAAGTGGGACAAACAGACTTTACAAAAGCGCTCTTGTATAAATTCATTTACCGTTTAGCTGCCGTTGGATTTAGAGGAGATGGCTATGTCAACTTAGAAGGAATGGATTATTACGATAGAAACGAACACTATTTAGCGATTAAGGTGGATGACAAAGGCAATGCAACGATCGATGATAAGAATTTAGTGAACCTTCTTCAAATCGATATGAAGCCAGCAAACGAAGCGAATAAAGCAAAATTTGAATAATTAAACTGAAAAGGCCGGTAATGCTGACGAAGCATTACCGGTCTTTGTTTTGACTAAATGGTTAAAAATTAATGGTGTTCCAGTCGGACTTGCATGGTATAATGAAGTCAAAGCATACGAAGAACAAGTTTTATCACAAAGAAATTAAGGGAGAATTGAAAAATGACAAAATTTATTGAATCACCAGCAGTACAAAAATTATGTGAACTGACAAAAGAATCGTACTTACGTTACTGGGATGAACGTAATGGCGGGAACGTGTCAGTACGCTTGGAAGCGAGCGAAGTAGAAGGCTATGAAGATGTGAAGGAAGTGAAACGTGTCCTCGACTTAGGATTCGACGCATCCACACTTGCGGGCTACTATTACTTAGTAACCGGTACAGGCCGTTACTTCAGAAACGTGACAAACCAACCGCTTCTAGATTTAGGGTTAGTTCGTATTTCAGAAGACGGACAAAAAGCAGAATTACTATGGGGATTCGAAGATGGCGGAAAACCAACTTCAGAATTCGCGAGCCACTTAATGAGCCATATCGAACGACTCAAAGTGAATCCAAATCATAAAGTGGTCTTCCATTGCCACCCAACAAACCTTATCGCATTAAGCTTCACACAACCATTAGACGAACGTCATTTATCAAGACTTCTTTGGAAAATGCAAGCTGAATCAATCGTGGTCTTCCCAGAAGGTATCGGTGTGATTCCTTATATGACACCAGGAACGAACGCAATTGGGGAAGCAACGGCTGCGAAAATGGCAGAGTTTAGAGCTGTGATTTGGCCACATCATGGATTGTTTGCGGCAGGCGATACACTGGATGAAACTTACGGTTTGATTGAAGTCATCGAAAAAGCAGCGATGATTTATTCTCAAGTCGGTGCACAAGGCGGTAAAATTCTACAAGAAATCACAGATGTGCAATTACAAGAAATTGCGGAATACTTTAATATGACTCCACACGAAGGATTCTTAGACGTTTAATCAAACAAAAATCTCAAAGGGCAGGCTGAAAAAGCTTGCCCTTTTTTGCATTTTCAAACCTTCCGAGTCTCCATGCATGTACATTGCCCTAGAACTGTTGTAAAATAAAGAGGTAACTACAATAAAAAAGGGGTATCGACAGATGAACTCAATTTATAAAGATGATAGTTTAACACTACATACAGACCTATACCAAATTAACATGATGAAAACGTATTGGGAAACAGGCGTGTCTGAGAAAAAAGCAATTTTCGAAGCCTATTTCAGAAAATTACCATTTGAAAATGGATATGCGATTTTTGCGGGACTAGAACGCATCGTTCGTTACATTGAACAATTACGTTTCTCAAAAACAGATATTGAATACTTACGTGGACTTGGACATTATCCAGAAGAATTCTTAACATACTTAGAAAACTTCGAATTCAAAGGAAGCATCCGCTCTGCCGTAGAGGGAGAACTCGTTTTTGCGAACGAACCACTGGTACAAGTAGAAGGAACGCTTGCTGAATGCCAATTAATCGAAACAGCATTATTAAATATCGTCAACTTCCAAACTCTTATTGCAACAAAAGCGAGCCGTGTGCGTATGGTTTCTGGAAATGATCCAGTGCTTGAATTCGGTACTCGTCGTGCGCAAGAATTAGATGCGGCAATTTGGGGAACACGTGCAGCGTACATCGGTGGATGTGATGCGACAAGTAACGTTCGTGCCGGCAAGATGTTTGGCATTCCAGTTTCTGGGACACATGCCCACGCATTAGTACAAGCGTATCGTGATGACTATGAAGCATTTAAAGCATATGCTGAGACTCACCGTGACTGCGTATTCTTAGTGGATACGTATGATATCTTGAAATCTGGTGTTCCAAATGCTATCCGTGTAGCCAAAGAATTCGGCGACAAGATTAATTTCTTAGGCGTTCGTATCGACAGTGGTGACATGGCTTATATGTCGAAAAAAGTTCGTCAACAATTAGACGAAGCTGGATTTACAAAAGCGAAAATTTACGCGTCAAGTGACCTTGATGAAAAAACAATCCTCAACTTGAAGATGCAAGGCGCTAAAATCGACGTTTGGGGAATCGGTACTCGTTTAATTACAGCATATGACCAACCAGCACTTGGCTGTGTGTACAAACTTGTAAGTATCGAAGACGAAAACGGCGTAATGGTGGATACAATGAAGATTTCAAACAATGCGGAAAAAGTATCAACACCTGGTAAGAAACAAGTATGGCGTATTACGCGTAACTCAGATGGCAAGTCTGAAGGGGACTACATCGCATTATGGGATGAACGTCCAGACCAATTAGACGAAATCTTTATGTTCCATCCAGTCTACACTTATATCAATAAAACAGTGACAGACTTTACTGCGCGTCCAATTTTACAACCGATTTTCGAAAACGGAAAATTAGTGTATGAATTGCCAAAACTACAAGACATTAAAGCATACAAAGACGAGCAAATCGAAGCGCTATGGGACGAATACAAACGTATCTTGAACCCAGAGCAATATCCAGTCGACCTCTCTCAAAAGACATACGACCAAAAATTGGCAAGTATTGCGGAAATCAGAGAAGAAGTGCGGCTTAAATCAGAACAGTTGGCCAAAGAAAACGCAAAGTAAGGGGAACGTTATGAGACCATTACAACAAAAAATTATCGAAACGCTTCGTGTGAAACCAGTGATTCATCCTGAAGAAGAAATCCGTAAAACCGTCGATTTCTTAAAGGCGTATCTTGCAAAGTACCCCTTCTTGAATGGGTATGTCCTTGGGATTAGCGGCGGACAAGATTCAACGCTTGCTGGGAAACTCGCACAGATGGCGATTGATGAATTGAACGAAGAACAAGACCAAAAAGTGTATCGTTTCTATGCGGTGCGCCTTCCTTATGGGGTGCAAGCAGATGAACAAGATGCCATGGACGCGATTGCCTTTATGAAGGCAACGGATGTGCTTCGCGTGAACGTGAAGGATGCGGTAGATGCGTCTGAGCGCAGTATTGAAGCCTTAGGAATGGAAATTTCAGACTTCAATAAAGGAAATATCAAAGCGCGTGAACGTATGGTGGCTCAATATGCCATCGCAGGCCAAACGGGTTGTGCCGTTATCGGAACAGACCATGCGGCAGAATCGGTGACTGGTTTCTATACGAAATTTGGGGACGGGGCTGCAGATATCACTCCATTATGGCGTCTCAATAAACGTCAAGGCCGTGCGATGTTACAAGTGCTAGGTGCTCCAGAGCATTTATACTTGAAAGTTCCAACGGCAGACTTAGAAGAGGATCGTCCATCGCTTCCAGACGAAGTAGCGCTTGGGGTTACTTACGAAGAGATTGATGATTATCTCGAAGGAAAAGACATCAACGAAAAAGCTGCAGAGACGATTGAAAATTGGTATCGAAAGACAGAACATAAACGTCACTTACCAATCACAATCTATGATGATTTTTGGAAATAAAGCTTCAAAGGCTATTCCTATCAGGCAACTGGTAGGGATAGTCTTTTTTTGCTCTTTCAAGCAAACGCTCTATTGAATTTCAAATAAGGAGTGCTATAATAAAGGTAACAATAGTCGGTTAATAGTTTTCAATTTCATTGGAGGTGGTCTTTATGGACTTAGTATTACCAATGTTTCTGGGGACGTTTGCACTGATGGGAGTTGCTCTATATTTGTTCTACTGGATCATCCGATTAGCCGTAAAACATGGAGTAGAATCCCAACAAAGGAAGTCACATTAACGGCTTCAGAAAAAAGATATAGAGGTGGCGTGCCACCTCTATTTTCGTGGAGGAAGACAATGAAAGAAATGAACCATTTTGGCGTGTATGGTGTTTGTATTCGCGAGGGACGCATCCTTTGTATTCGTAAGACGCGTGGACCATACCGCGGGAGATTTGATTTGCCGGGAGGAACGCCGGAAGAAGGCGAGAGTCTGGTAGAAACATTGCGACGAGAAATGTTAGAGGAGACTGGATTCCAAGTGTCTGCCATTCACCAAAATACTATTCGCGATGTGTTTGTGACCGTTCCAGGAATTGCGAGCGTTCATCATGAGTTTGTTTTGTTTGCCATAGATGTTGAAGAAAAGAACGCTCAAACGGTAGAGGACTTCGTGACGAGCGAAGAGAAGAACGATTCGAAGGGAATTGTGTGGGTTCCACTAGAAGAAGTGAGCGTTGAAAATGCGTCTCCACTTGTAATCGAGGCTGCACGACCAACAGAGGCATTCGAGGCGAAACATTACGAACAATGGGTGATGTATGACGAAGATTTTATGAACTAAAATGAATTTAGCTATTTAAAGACCTCTGAATTTTTGTTACAATAAAGTTGGAACATTTATTCATGTCTTTAGAACCCTTTTTTGAAAGGGGATACAGGGAGGTATTATTAATGGAAGTTATTGTTGTAAAAACTCAAGAAGAAGGGGCATTAGCCGCTTTTGAGATTTTTAAACGCGCACACGGCGAAGGAGCGAAAGTGTTTGGACTAGCGACAGGCTCAAGTCCAATTGGGTTATATGAATTACTTAGAAATAGCGATTTAGATTTCTCAGATCGTATCTCAGTAAACTTAGATGAATATGTTGGTTTAGCACCAACGGATGAACATAGCTATCATTATTTCATGAAAGAGCAATTATTCGACGCGAAACCATTTAAACATAGCTATTTACCAGACGGATTGGCCGAAGATGTCGATGCAGAAGTTGTACGCTATGAACGCATTCTTCAAGAAAATCCAGTGGACTTACAATTATTAGGAATTGGAAGTAACGCGCATATCGGATTCAACGAACCTGGCACACCGTTCACACAACGTACGCATAAGGTTCATTTAACAGAATCAACCATCGAAGCTAACAAACGTTTCTTTGAAAAAGAAGAAGACGTGCCACGTTACGCTTATTCAATGGGATTACAATCGATTATGGATGCTAAAGAAATCGTATTAATTGCATTCGGACCTAAGAAAATCCATGCAATTAAAGGATTAGTGGAAGGACCGATCACAGAGGAAGTTCCAGCAAGTATTCTACAAAAACATCCAAAAGTAACCGTTATTTGTGATGAAGCAGCTGCAGCATTATTAACAAAATAAAGAAATAGACAAGGCGTCTTTCGGGTAACGGAAGGCGTCTTTTTTTGTCTTCAAAACGGGTGAAAATTAACATATTTGTTAATTAACAGTTATGTTAATTTCTAGTTTTCAAAATTTTTTCTGAAAACTTTTGGGAAACCGAAAAAAGTACTTGACGAAATGAATTTTTTAGGGTAACCTAACAATTGTAGAATCTACATATTTTGAAAGGATGAATTCATTGATTACGATTAAAAATGTTGGGGTATCGTATGCGATGCAACCACATGTTTTAAAAAATTGTAATGCAACCATTGAAGGACCAACTATTACCGGAATTATTGGGCCCAATGGTGCAGGTAAATCAACATTATTAAAAGCAATATTAGGATTGATTCAATCGTCAGGAGAAATTCTGATTGATGGAGAACCCGTAAAAAAAGTATTACAAAAAATTGCCTATGTCGAACAAAAAAGTCAGATTGACTTTACATTTCCAATCACTATTCGTGAGTGTGTTGCTTTAGGAAGAACTGTTAAAAAGAAACCACTGCAACGATTGACGAAAGAAGATTGGGGAAAGGTCGATGCAGCCATTGAAGAAGTTGGATTAACGGATTTAGCATCTCGCCAAATCGGGGCTCTTTCTGGTGGTCAATTCCAACGTGTACTATTAGCACGTTGTATGGTTCAAGAAGCACAATATATTTTCCTTGATGAACCATTTGTAGGGATTGATATGCTTAGTGAGAAAGTCATTATGACAATTATCCGTAAATGGAAAGAGGAAGGAAAGACTATTTTAATGGTCAACCATGACTTATCGAAGGTGAAAGAATACTTTGACCAGGTGATTCTTGTCAAACACGCGATTGTAGCCTCTGGGAAAACAGAAGACGTATTCATTGAGAAATACTTAGATGATGTATACGGCGGTAGTGTGTATATTCCACATGGGGGTGAGCAGCATGCATAATTTCTTTGAAGGATTAATGGAATTCCATTTCCTACAAAATGCGTTTGTTTCAGCAGTCGTGATTGGTGCGGTTGCCGGAATTTTAGGATGCTTCATCATTCTAAGAGGAATGTCATTAATGGGGGACGCTATCTCTCACGCGGTATTACCGGGTGTAGCGTTGTCGTATATTTTAGGCATTAACTTCTTTATTGGAGCCCTCGTATTCGGGTTATTAGCATCGTTTCTTATAGCTTTTGTGAATCAAAATAGTACTATCAAAGGCGATACCGCAATCGGGATTACCTTTAGCTCGTTTTTGGCGTTGGGAGTTATTTTGATTAGTGTGGCGAAGAGTTCAACAGACTTATTCCATATTTTATTCGGGAATATTTTAGCCGTACAAGATATTGATTTACTCATTACATTGGTGGTGAGCGTGATTGTAGTCGTCGTTATTTTAGCGTATTTTAAAGAATTACAAGTAACGAGTTTCGATCCAGTCTTCGCTCAATCTACAGGGATGAATGTACAGTTTTATCATTACTTATTGATGTTCCTATTAGCACTAGTATCCATTACGGCAATGCAAAGTGTAGGGACTGTCATGATTGTGGCACTACTAATTACCCCTGCAGCAACAGCGTATTTATATTCAAATCGTCTGAAAACAATGCTGATTTTAGCTGTAATATTTGGCTCATTATCATCCATATTAGGATTGTTTATTGGATATACGTTTAACATCGCTATTGGGTCAACCATCGTGTTAACTGCAGCAGCACTTTTTGTCGTAAGTTTTATCGTTTCACCAAAACAAAGAGAAAGAAGGAAATCTCATGAATAGCATGAAAAAACTTTTAGTAGCTACTCTTGTTGTCTTAGGGATTGCAGGATGCGCTACTGGTAAAGAGAATAGTTCTCAAACGACATCTGCAACGGCAGAAAACAAAAAATTACAAGTAGTGACAACAAACTCTATTATTTATGATATGACAAAAAATATCGCTGGAGATTTAGTGGATTTACATAGTATCGTTCCAGTAGGGCAAGACCCACACGAGTATGAACCATTACCAGAAGATGTTCAAAAGGTTCAAAAAGCAGACTTGATTTTCTATAATGGAATTAACTTAGAAAATGCTGAAGATGCATGGTTTACAAAAATGGTTAAAAATGCAGGTAAAGTTGCAGATAAAGACTATTTTGCAGTGAGTGATGGCGTTGAAGTGATTTACTTAGAAGGCCAAAACGAAGCTGGAAAAGAAGACCCTCACGCATGGTTAAACATCGAAAACGGTGTTATTTATGCGAAGAACATCGCGAAACAATTAATCGCAAAAGATCCAAAGAACAAAGAAACATATGAAAAGAATTTAGCAGCATATGTTGAAAAACTTGAAGCGTTAGACAAAGATGCTAAACAACGTATCGCGAAAATTCCTGAAGAAAAACGTTTAATCGTAACGAGTGAAGGCTGCTTCAAGTACTTCTCTAAAGCGTACGATATTAAATCAGCGTACATCTGGGAAATCAACACAGAAGAAGAAGGAACTCCAGAACAAATCACGAAATTAGTTCGTCAATTACGTGAATCAAAAGTTCCGTCATTATTCGTAGAAAGTAGTGTGGATGATCGTCCAATGAAGACAGTATCTCAAGAAACTGGTCTACCAATCTACTCAACAATCTTCACTGACTCTATTGCAGAAGCAGGAAAAGATGGAGACAGCTACTACAGCATGATGAAATGGAACCTAGATAAAATTATCGAAGGATTAAGCAAATAAGAATTTGGGGCTCCTGGGGAACCGGGAGCTCTTTTGTTTGGGGGTTTGAATGAGAATAGCAAACAGCGAGGTGAAGAAGAATGAATAAATTTTTAAAAGTAATGTTTATCGTATTAATCATTGCGATGATAGGAGCAATGATTTTCCAAATTTTCTTTCCAGAGGTGATGGGTTCACACTCGGGATACGGGGTTGCGGTCGGTTGGCAAAGAGAAATTGGTTTCTGGAACTTAGCCGTCCTTATGATTTTGATTGCCGTAAATGTGAAGTATGATTGGT
This sequence comes from uncultured Granulicatella sp., assembly GCA_934193545.1. Lineage (GTDB taxonomy): Bacteria > Bacillota > Bacilli > Lactobacillales > Aerococcaceae > Granulicatella. The sequence goes on from CAKPVL010000020.1 coordinate 9,476, forward strand.
TTTATTTACGAGTGGTATTAGCGGTACTGATCGTTGGAGGAATTGGTATTGGAACCAATCATCTGTTAACGTATTTAGCTCAGGCTTCTTCAGTGAATCTCGTTGGAGCCATTGAAAACTACCTTCTTGTTGTGGGATGGGCAGTTGGTTGGTATCTTCAAGACAAAATGGAAAAGATGAATCCGTAGGGTTTATCTTTTTTTATGCAAATTTACTCTCACCAGTTGACAATCGAAAAGAATGGGTCTAAAATACAAAACAACTTAAGAACATAAATTCATTGACAAAGAGAGTACAGAATTTTGGAATCGCAAGCGAGATGAGGTAGAGTGGAAGCTCATTGGATAAGAAATTCTGGAAGCGCACTTTGTAGAAAAGATGGGGAAATCGAGTAGCCGTCTTCGCAGAAATCTGCGTTAACAAGGAAAAGGATCGGGAAGCAATTCCCCGTCAAAATAGAGTGGTACCACGACAGACATCGTCTCTTATGCTTTTTGCATAAGGGGCGTTTTTATTTTATAAGGAGGTTTCAAATGAAGAAAATTATAGCGATGCTCATCGTGCTTCTCGGCTTTTTAGCTTCGTGCACGAATCAAGTAACAACAGAAAATAGTACAGGGTCAGCGGTATTAGACCGCATCTACAAAAAGCAAAAAATCGTCATCGGAACGACAGCGGACTATCCGCCGTTTGAATGGCATTATATTAATGACGGTAAAGACTCTGTTGTCGGAATCGATATTGATATCGCCAATGCTATCGGTGAAGCGCTTGGGGTAGAAGTAGAAATTCGAGAGATGGAATTTAACTTCCTGATTGCTGCGATGAAGTCAGGGAAAGTAGACCTTGTTCTTGCAGGGATTACGCCAACCGAAGAGCGTAGTAAGGAAGTAGCATTCACGAATATTTACTATGATTCACATATGGTAGCGGTCGTGAAGAAGACAGATGCTGATAAATTCACGTCGCTAGATAGCTTCAATGGCGCAAATGTTGGAGCGCAAAAAGGAACCTCTCAAGAAGGCATTGTAAAAGATACATTGACGGGCGCAACTCTAACGTCACAACCGAAAAATCCAACCTTGATTTTAGCCTTGCAACAAGGAAAACTCGATGCAGTGATTATGGATAATATTGCAGCGGATGAATTCGTGAAGGCAAATAACGACATCACAGTCGCTTCGGTAGAAATCCCAAGTGAAGATGCCGGAACTGCAGCCGTGGCGCAAAAGGGCAATGAAGTGTTTGTACAAAAAGTACAAGAGGTGCTCGATCAGTTAGAGTCTTCTGGAAAACTAAAAGAATCGATTATTCGCAATACGAATTTAATGTCAGAATAGAAAGAAGGAAAGAGAATGGAATTAATTATTAAATATTGGCCTCTATTTCTCGAAGGGGCAACGACAACCGTGTTACTGTCATTCTTCTCTGTAATTGTCGGGGTTGGATGTGGGACGTTAATGGCACTTGCAAGACTCAGCTCGAACAAGTTTTTGTCAAAAGCAGCGAAGGTCTATATCGACATTATTCGTGGAACGCCACTTCTTGTGCAATTGTACTTAGTGTATTTTGGACTGGCGACCGTTCTTGATTTAAACGATTTTGTTTCAGGAGTCATTGCCGTATCCGTTAATACGACAGCTTATATCGCTGAAATCATCCGTAGTGGGATTCAATCGGTGGATAAAGGGCAAATGGAAGCCGCTCGTTCAATGGGGATGCCGAAACGAATGGCGATGCGTCAAATTATCTTGCCACAAGCGATGAAAAATATTTTACCAGCTATCGGGAATGAATTTGCGACCTTAATTAAAGAAACATCGATCGTCTCTTTAATCGGTATTCACGATTTAATGTACAGCTCGGATACCGTTCGTGGGGCAACCTTTACGGTATTTATTCCACTATTAATGACGGCGTTCTTATACTTCGTCATGACTACAACGATTGCATTCTTTATGGACAAACTAGAAAGGAAGTTACAAGCCAGTGATTAGAACAGAAGAGATTAAAAAACAATACGGCGACAAGCAAGTCTTAAACGGAATTTCCACTCATATTGAACAAGGGGAAGTGCTCGTGATTATCGGTCCTTCTGGATCAGGAAAATCGACTTTCTTACGTTGCCTAAACTTACTAGAAGAACCCACTAGCGGAAAGGTGTTCTTCAAAGACCAATGCATCAATGAAAAAGGAGTGGACCTCGATAGTGTGCGTCAACACTTAGGTATGGTCTTCCAACACTTCAATCTATTCCCGCATTTAACGGTGTTAGAAAATATCACGATTGGACCAATTCAATTGAAGAAAATCGACAAGGCGGTCGCAGAACAAAAAGCACACGAGCTTCTAGAAAAAATGGGCTTAGCTGATAAAGCGGATGTCTATCCAAACTCACTATCTGGGGGACAAAAACAAAGAATCGCGATTGCGCGCTCCCTTGCGATGGAACCGGATGTGCTCTTGTTCGATGAACCAACGTCAGCCTTGGACCCAGAAATGGTCGGCGAAGTGCTAAACGTAATGAAGGAACTTGCAGCAGGCGGCATGACCATGGTTGTCGTAACGCACGAAATGGGATTTGCCCGTGAAGTAGGAACGCGTTTAATCTTCATGGACAGTGGCGTGATTGTGGAAGAAGGCCATCCAAAAGAAGTCCTTGAGAATCCACAAATGGAGCGTACACAATCGTTCTTATCAAAAGTATTAATCTAATAGAAGAGAAGTCTTATCTGCGATGATGCGGATAAGGCTTTTTTGTGGGTTGAAATAACGTAAACAAAATGCTAACAAAGTCAAAGAATGTTAGCAAAATGTTTACAGAAAAAATCCTTGCAATGAATCTTATGAGGTGCTACAATGTAAAACGTAAGAATTACGATTTAAGAAATGGAGACAGAATATATCATGAAAAAAACAACCTTTATTGGATTATTATTGATGTTTGTACTGGTTGCCGTTGGATGTGCGCCAAGTAATTCAAACAGCAAAACACAATCAGGAAAGCTAAAAATTTCAACGACCTTCTTTCCGATTTACGATTTTACAAGAAACATTGTAGGGGATGAAGGGGACGTAACGCTTGTCATCGGTGCTGGAACAGAACCACATGACTACGAGCCTTCTGCGAAAGAAATCGCAAAAATGAGCGAAGCAGATGCACTTGTTTATGATAGCGAGTATATGGAAACATGGATTCCTGCAGTCCTTAAGACTATCGAATCTGATAGCAAAGTCAAAGCAATCAGCGCAACTAAAAATATGGTACTTCTTCCTGGTGGAGAAGAGGAAGAAGAGGAACATGACCACGCTGGCGAAGGTCACAGCCATGAATACGATCCACACGTATGGTTATCACCAGAGCGCGCGATTCAAATGGTTCAAAACATTACGAAGCAGCTAGCGGAAGCTTTCCCTGATCGTAAAGAAACTTTCGAGAAAAACGCTAAAGCCTACATCGAAAAATTAACAGCGTTGCATAATGACTACACAAATGTATTTAAAGATGCCAAACAAAAGAACTTTGTAACGCAACATACAGCATTCCGTTATTTAGCATTAGATTACGGCTTAAACCAAGTGGGAATCACTGGGATTTCACCAGAAGCTGAGCCAAGTGCTGCACGTTTAGCAGAATTAACAAAATACGTGAAAGAAAACGACATTAAGATTATTTACTTTGAAGAAAATGCTTCTGAGAAAATCGCGAAAACATTAGCGGAAGAAGCAGGCGTTGAGTTAGCCGTATTAAATCCAATTGAATCTTTAACAAAAGAGGAAATGGATAAAGGTGAAGACTACATCTCTGTAATGCGCGAAAATCTTGAAGCGTTGAAGAAAACGACAGACCAACCAGGAAAAGACATCCAACCAGAACACGCAGAAGACGAGAAGACAGTTTCAAAAGGCTACTTCGAAGACAGTGCTGTAAAAGATCGCACGCTTTCTGATTACGCTGGCGAATGGCAATCCGTATATCCTTACTTAGTAGATGGCACGCTTGATCCAGTCTTTGACTACAAAGCAAAAATTGGCAAAAAGATGACAAAAGACGAGTACAAAGCATACTACACAACAGGATATAAAACAGATATTAAAAATATCAATATCACGGATACAACAATGGAGTTCCAAAAAGAGGATGGAACAACTGCTAAAGCGGAATACAAATATGTAGGATACAAAATTCTAACATACAAAAAAGGAAACCGCGGCGTCCGCTTCTTGTTTGAAGCTGTGAACCCAGTAGAAGGTGCTCCTAAATACGTTCAATTCAGCGACCACAACATCGCTCCAGTGAAAACAGGACACTTCCACATCTTTATGGGAAATGAAAGCCAAGAAAAACTATTCGAAGAAATGGATAACTGGCCGACATACTACCCATCAAGCATGACAGGGTTGGAAATCGCACAAGAAATGCTGGCTCACTAAAAACAGGATACGAGGGCGAACGCTCAGGACTGAATCACTGGACCGAAACGACGGAAGGAACGTGTAACGTTCTGCGTACGTTTCGGGAAGTGGACGTCAATCCTGTGAGCCCGAGTTCAACTCCACAGGATGTGAGAGTGAGCTCAACCAACCACTGCGAATAAATTTATGCATACACCAAAAAGCAGGATTCGATACCGAATCCTGCTTTTTGTTTACTCAAAATTAACTTATAAGTTAATTTTGATTTTTTAAACGATGCACAATTATCATAAAAGATAATTATCATATATGATAATTTCAGCTTTTTTCACAAGAAAAAATAAGCACAAAAACCGCATTATGGTGCGAAAGAATATACTTTCAAAAAAGTGCGTTTTTTTCGGGGTTGATTTGTTGACTATTACTAAACTTAATGTATAATGGTCTTTGTGTTAGTAAACAATTAGTTTAAAAGGAGAAGACAATGGAAATCGGTCATCAACTGCGTGCCCTCCGTATTCAAAAGGGTTTAACGCAAGAAGAGTTAGCAGAGAGAACAGATTTGTCAAAGGGATATATCTCGCAATTAGAGAATGATTTGAGCTCGCCATCAATGGATACGTTTTTTGATATTCTTGAAGTGTTGGGATGCCCTGCAGCGGACTTTTTCGATGAGGGGCCAGAAGAGGCGCTCACGATTTACCGCGAAGAGGATATGACGATGATGGAAGACGCCAAGTACCAAACGACTGTCACGTGGCTCAATCCGGACTCGAACGAGCATGAGATGGAACCCGTGATTCTAGAGTTTGCCGTTGGGGGAGCGTACAAGACGTTCCAACCGTCACTTTCAGAAACATTTGGGTATGTGCTCGAAGGTTCGATTCAGGTCAAAGTCGGTAAACAAGTTGAAGTAGTTTCCAAGGGAGAGTCCTTCTATTTTGAGGCGAAAGCCAAACACCAAATTAGCAACGCCGCTAAGAAAACATCGAAAGTTTTAGTCGTGGCGACAGATTCATATTTATAATTAAGAAAGTTAGGTGCTAGCAATGTCAAACAACACAATTATCTCATTTGAGAATGTGAACAAATTTTATGAGGACACTCATGTATTAAAAAATATTAACTTCGAAATCGAAAAAGGAAAATTCTATACATTACTAGGGCCTTCGGGATGCGGTAAAACAACAATCTTACGTATCATTGCTGGATTTACAGATGTATCAAACGGAAAAGTGACTTTAAACGGGGCAGACGTTACTAATCTTCCACCGAACAAACGTAAAGTGAACACTGTTTTCCAAGACTACGCATTATTCCCACATATGAACGTATTCGAAAATATCGCGTTTGGATTACGCTTAAAGAAAACTCCAGAAAACATCATTAAAGAGAAAGTGGCAGACGCTTTAAAAATGGTGCAATTATCAGGCTACGAAAACCGTGAAATCTCACAAATGTCTGGTGGACAACAACAACGTGTGGCCATCGCCCGCGCGCTTGTCAATGAACCAGAAGTGCTACTACTTGATGAACCATTGTCAGCGTTAGACTTAAAACTTCGTACAGACATGCAATATGAACTTCGTGAATTGCAACAACGTCTAGGAATCACATTTATCTTCGTAACGCATGACCAAGAAGAAGCGTTAGCGATGAGTGATGAAATCTTCGTTATGAGTAAAGGAGAAATCGTTCAATCAGGAACACCAGTAGATATTTACGATGAGCCAATCAACCGTTTCGTTGCGGACTTTATCGGTGAAAGTAATATCGTTGACGGGGTTATGAAGGAAGATTACCTTGTAGAATTCGTTGGTAAAGAGTTCGAGTGTGCCGATGCCGGAATGCGTCCAAATGAAAAAGTTGAAATCGTGATTCGTCCAGAAGACTTATCTTTAACGTCTATCGAAAATGGAAAATTAACGGTTGAAGTGGACACTCAATTATTCCGCGGAGTTCACTACGAAATCATCTGCTATGACGAAAATGGCAACGAATGGATGATTCACTCAACTCGTAAAGCAGAAGTTGGATCAAAAGTGGGCTTATACTTCGAACCACACGACATCCACGTAATGCGTTTTGGAGAAAGTGAAGAAGACTTCGACGCTCGTTTAGAAAGCTACGAAGACGAGGTAGAAGAAAATGACTAAACAATCTCGTTTCTTATTTTCCATTCCATACTTTATCTGGTTGTTATTATTCGTAGTAACGCCACTTGGAATGATTTTCTATAAATCATTCTTCGACATCAATGGTCAAGTAACGCTTGGAAACTATACAAACTATTTCGCGTCAGGAAACTACTTAGAAATGACATTCAACTCAGTGTGGTATGCATTTTTAGTAACACTCGTAACGCTACTCGTTAGTTATCCAACAGCACTTTTCCTTAGTCGTTCAAAACATAAACAACTATGGCTTTTATTAATCATCTTACCGACATGGGTAAACTTACTGTTAAAAGCCTATGCATTTATTGGAATTTTTAGCCAAACAGGGACAGTGAATAACTTCCTTTCATTATTCGGATTGGCGCCACAAGAATTCCTATTCACTGACTTCAGTTTCTTAACGGTAGCAGCGTATATCGAGTTACCATTTATGATTTTGCCAATCTTTAACTCGATTGAAGAATTACCTAGCTCTCTGATTGCGGCAAGCCGCGACCTTGGGGCAACAAAATGGGATACGTTTAGACGTGTCATCGTTCCATTATCGATGAACGGGGTGCGTAGTGGAGTACAAGCCGTATTTATTCCATCGCTCTCACTCTTCATGTTGACTCGTTTAATTGGAGGAAACCGCGTGATTACACTTGGTACAGCCGTTGAGCAACATTTCTTAGTAACGCAAAACTGGGGAATGGGTTCTACAATCGGGGTTGTATTGATTGTAGCGATGATTATTTTAATGTTTATTACAAGAGACCGTAGAAAAGGAGGCGTATCTGAATGAAATTAGAAAATAATAGTAAGTGGAGTAATTTCTACTTAGTGTTTGTATTTGTAGTCTTATATGCGCCGATTTTCTATTTGATTTTTTACTCATTTAACAGTGCTGGTAGCATGAACGGATTCGAGAGTTTCACACTTGATCACTATAAAGCCGTTCTTGCTGACACACGTTTAATCGGAATTGTGCTCGATACATTAATTCTTGCACTCTTATCTTCATTAATCGCGACAATGATTGGAACACTTGGAGCCATCATGATTCATTACATCCGTTCAAACCGTCGCAAACAAGTATTATTAGGCTTTAACAATATTTTGATGGTATCGCCAGACGTTATCATCGGTGCCAGCCTTTTAATTCTCTTTACAGTGGTTGGATTCAAACTTGGCTTTATGTCGGTATTACTTGCGCATATCGCGTTTAACATTCCAATCGTTGTATTGATGGTTTTACCAAAATTATCAGAAATGAACCCATCGATGATTACAGCGGCTCGTGACTTAGGAGCAACAAGCTCACAAGTATTAACACGCATTGTTTTACCAGCGATTACACCAGGAATTCTAAGTGGATTCTTTATGGCATTTACGTATTCATTAGACGACTTCGCCGTGACATTCTTCGTAACAGGAAATGGATTCTCAACGATTGCCGTTGAAATCTACTCACGTGCGCGCCAAGGAATCAGTTTAGAAATCAATGCCTTAAGCACATTGATGTTCCTATTCTCATTATCACTCGTAATTGGATATTATTTCATTCAAAAATTCCAACAAAAACGATTGAATGGGAAGGCTTCTGAGAGTGACTTATTGAAAGGAGTCACACTATGAAGCGACTAACGATGTTAATCGGGACGATCGTAGTTTCTTGCCTAGTATTGTTTGGATTCCGTAAGAGTTTTGAAACAGCAACGGCAGGGGACCCTCAAACCATTATCGTATATAACTGGGGAGACTATATCGATCCAGAACTCATTACACAATTTGAACAAGAAACAGGTTATAAAGTCATTTATGAAACGTTCGATTCAAACGAAGCCATGCTGACAAAAATTAAGCAAGGTGGAACGAACTATGATATCGCCATTCCAAGTGAGTATACAATTCATAAAATGGTCGAAGAAAACTTACTTGAAAAATTAGATTATTCAAAAATCAAAGGGATGGAACATATCGACCCACGTTTCTTACATCAATCCTTTGACCCTGATAATTCATACAGCATTCCTTATTTCTGGGGAACGCTAGGAATTGTTTATAATAAGAAAGTTTATCCAGAAGGAATGATTAGCGAGTGGCGCGATTTATGGAATGCGGATTTAAAAGATTCCATTCTATTTATTGACGGAGCTCGTGAAATGATGGGGGTTGCTTTACAAACACAAGGCTATTCTCTTAATGAAAAAGACGAAGCCATTGTTAAAGAAGCTGGTAAATTCTTGAAGACATTGATGCCAAATGCAAAAGCGATTATCGCTGATGAAATGAAGACTTATATGGTTCAAGGAGAGGCCAACATAGCCGTCACTTTCTCAGGGGAAGCTTCTAAAATGTTGAGTGAGAATGAAGATTTAGCCTACGTGGTTCCTAGCGAAGGAACGAACTTATGGTTTGATAATATCGTCATTCCAAAAACGGTTGGTAACAAGGAAGGCGCGTATGCGTTTATCAATTTCATGTTGCGTCCGGAAATCGCAGCGAAGAATGCTCAGTATGTTGGTTATGCAACGCCAAACAAGGATGCGATAGCGCTCTTACCAGAAGACATTACTTCGGATGAGAGCTTCTATCCGAGTGAGGAAGCGATGGAAAAGATGGAGGTTTACGAGAATTTAGGAACCGACCTATTATCGCTTTACAACGACCTCTTTTTAGAAGCCAAGATCTTTAGAAACTAAGAAAAGTTGAGACACGCTCTCAACTTTTTTTGTGCAAAAAAATGAATAAAGGAACTTCGTTCCTTTGAAATTTGGGTGCAGGAATAAAAGAAGAGAAAATTGGATAAGGTTCAATTCGCCTTTAAATCCAACGGATATCTTCATAGTAGTGATAGTGGCTGTACCGTGTTGAGCCTGTTGTCTCAACTACTACCGAGCTTCAAAGTGACTCTAGGAAATAAATTTCCAGAGTCACTAATTCACATCGGTTACAACCGCCACTATTCCTACTATAGAATCCGTGGATTTTAGGCTCATTGAGCTTATTGATAAATTGCTTTTCCTATATTTTGCCGAATTTCAAAGAAACGAAGATTTTTTTGAAAAAGAGAGAGTGCGGACTTTTAAAGTTCTAGTTCTCAATAGAGGAGTTGTAAAGAGGAATAGGTCTTAGGGACGGCTAGAGGAACTGGGAGGGTGCTGGGACGATGGTGCTGAAAAAAGTGCGCTAAAAAAGCCCTCGTCCGAATGGAGAGGGCTTGGGGTTAGTTTGTGTAGTAAAGGTTTGTGCCAGCAAATTGTGGTTCGCAAGTCGCCATCACTCCTAGGCTTCGGAAGGTTTCTTCGTCGGCTTTTTGAAGGATGACGGTGCTGTGTGCTTGTAAGTGGCGCAAGTTTTGTAATTGGTTTTTGGCAGCTTCTGCGGCAGGGTTTGTGACTGCTGAGATGCTGAGGGCAATCAGCACTTCTTTGCTGTCGAGTGAGCGGCGTTGGTGTTTTAAGACGTCGCTTCCGAGTTGGCCAATTGCATTTAAAATGACAGGTGGTAATAAATGGATAGAGTCACCAATTTCTGCTAATTCTTTAATGCAGTTGAGTAGGCAGGCTGCGCTGGCTGTCATGGTGTCTGATTGTTTTCCTGTAATGATTTTGCCGCTTGGAAGTTGTAAGGCAACGACTGGAACTTTGGCTTCAGCTTCTTTTTCAAGAGCCGCTTTTACGACTGGACGGTCTTGTGGAGAGAGTCCACTTTCTTCCATGATGTACTTGCCACGTTGAGCGGCTTCAAGTGTTCCGATACCGCGTTTGTAGTCGCATTGGCCTGCGTAGTAACGGCGGATGATTTCTTGGTTGGAAGCTTCGCGAACGACTTCATCATCAGTGATAGCAAATCCGACACGGTTCACGCCCATATCTGTTGGAGAGTTGTAAGGGATTGGAGCGTCGCCGTAAATCTTCGTCAAAATACGACGGAGAAGTGGGAATGCTTCGATGTCTCGGTTGTAGTTCACGGTCGTTTCGCCGTATTTTGCAAGGTGGAAGGTATCAATCATGTTGACATCTTCTAAGTCTGCAGTGGCTGCTTCATACGCCACGTTAACAGGGTGATTTAATGGTAAATTCCATACAGGGAATGTTTCGAATTTAGAATAGCCGGCACGACGTCCACGCTTTGTTTCGTGATAAAGCTGGCTTAAGCAAGTCGCTAGTTTTCCGCTGTTGGCACCAGGAGCGGTTACGACCACAAGTGGGCGAGTCGTTTCGATAAATTCGTTTGCGCCATATCCTGCGTCACTAACGATGGTTTCTACGTCCATCGGATAGCCTTCTGTGTAGCCGTGCGTGTACACTTTAATTCCGCGACGTTCGAGTGAGTTTTTGAATTGTGTTGCAGCAGGTTGTCCTGTGTAACGAGTGATGAGGACGCTGTTGATTTTGAGGTCCCAATAGTGAAGGTCGTCCATTAAGCGAAGAACATCTTGGTCATATGTGATTCCAAGGTCACCGCGGATTTTATTTTGTTCGATGTCACCAGCATACACACAGATAATAATCTCTGCTTTGTCGCGTAGGCGGTGAAGTAATTTGATTTTTCCATCTGGATCGAATCCTGGCAATACGCGCATCGCGTGGAAATCACCAATTAACTTGCCTCCGAACTCTAAATATAGTTTGTCATAAGCGTTGACACGTTGAAGAATGTATTGACTTTGTTCTTCAAGATATTTTTCGCTATCAAATCCTAATTTCATAGAACAACCCCCTTAATTTCATTTCAGTAGTATAGCATGAAAAAAAGGGGAATTCTATAGAAAATGACGGCTTTTTGCCCCTTAGGAAAAAGAGTTGCAAGTGCCATAATGACAGAGTAGAATAGTAATGGACTCACTCAAAATAACGGAGGATTTTCGTATGAAAAACATGTTGGATTATATCAAAGAGTTTGGGCACGTTTCGTTTGAAGAAAGAGCCTTTTCTGAAATCGATGCATTAGTTTTGACGGAATTAGAATATTTACCACTTGAAAAAGTCGTTCCAAGCGATGTGAATGGTGAGCATTTTGCCACAGTAAAAGATATCGCGGAATATATGAAGGAACACAAACAAGAATTGGTCGACGAAAATCCAATGATGATAACCGAAGAACGTCATGAGGTATCGCAACTCGTTGCGGATGCACCTCGTTATCAAGCATTGAAATTCTTCGGAGTAGTGAGCGAGTGGGATAAAGATACAACAAAACAATTCGCAGCCATCACGGTGGAAGTAGAACCTAGTGTACGTCTCGTTATTTTTAGAGGGACAGATGATACGCTGATCGGCTGGAAGGAAGACTTCTTGATGACGTATTCGCCACTTGTTGCGGCGCAAACAGATGCCAAGGAGTATTTAGCCAAACAAGCAAGTTTATTCGACGGAGACTTAATGGTTTCAGGACATTCGAAGGGTGGGAACTTAGCGATTTACGCTGCGGCCACTCAAGAGGAAGATGTTCAGTTACGTCTCGTGGATATTTTCTGCTTCGATTCTCCAGGGTTACATCGCTCTGTTTTAGAAACGAAGGGATACAAAAATATAGTGCCATTGGCGATGCGTTATATTCCGCAAGATTCTCTTGTTGGATTGATGCTAGAATCCGAAGTGCCATATGTGATCGTTAAAAGTAATGCCAGAGGGGCAATGCAACATAGCGCTATGACATGGAGTATTGAAGACGGTCATTTCGTCACAATGGAGAAACTAACGAAAAATAGTCAGTTGAATGACCAAACCTTTAAGAAATGGACAGAATCGGTAAGCGATGGAGAACTTGAATTGTTCTGGAATGTGTTCTTTGAATTACTATTTGCAGCTGGAATTGATACGGTTAATGATTTATACGGACAATTTATGCATTACGTGCAAGAGTTCTTGAAGGCAACTGGGGAAATGGACGAAGAAAAACGTGAAGTGTTGACACGTGTTGCGTTATTACTCGTTTCGACTCGCTTTGAAGTTTGGAGAGACTCATTAGATATGTCTGAATTAGTGCAGTTCGAAGTGCCTGAGGTAAAATTGCCAACATGGGATGAGCTCATGACGACTTTAAGTTGGAAGAAGAATGGGTTCGAGGTACATTATCGTCCAACAGAAGAAAACGAAGAGATTCGCGCGTACTATCAACAACGTCACGAACAAAAGAAACACGAAGAAAAATAAGATACAAGATTTCTTTCTTCGTACTTCCGATAGTTAAAAAGAAAATAGAGAGTTGTGGGGG
>CAKPVL010000021.1 GCA_934193545.1 uncultured Granulicatella sp.
CCGATAAATTGCATTCCGAAGTAATAGACAATTCCAAATAAAGTAAAGTTTCGAAGTAAGCCAACTAGACTCCATGAAAAGTACGACTCAAGAATTAATTCCTTACGACCGATTTCAACCCAAGACGTAGCCGTCGCCTCATATTCTGCAACAATCTTGTCTTCTTGTTGGAAGGCTTGAACGATACCAGCCCCTTGAATACTTTCATTTAACTGTCCACTCAATTGACTGTACAGTTCACGATTCTCAGAATAGTATTTTTTCTGCATCACGGCAACGGTTCTCTGCCATAGCATCATCACTGGAACTAAAAATAACAATACGAGTCCCAGCGTCGCATTTAATAAGAAAATCGTTACGTACACACCAACAAGCATCACGACCGTACTAAGGAGTGTCGAAATTCCATTTACATAAAAGTTTGCACGCACCGATTCCGTATCACTCGTGATTTTGGACACGACTTTTCCGGCAGGTAAATGGTCGAAATACGATACTGGCAAGGTTTGTACATGCTCGAACACTTCGTCACGAATGCGTTTAGCCACGCGGTTCGAGAGAGTCTTCATATATAAACGGTTTAAATATCCACCAGCCGCTCCAATTAAGTTCACTGCCACGTAAATACCCACCCATAGAAGTACACTTCCAGCATCGAAGACATGAGATTGCCCCATCGGCGTAATCACATTATCAATCATATATTTTGCCACAAGAGGTCCTGTTAAAGTCGCAATGGTTGAAATCAACAAGCAGACGAGTCCTATCAGAACTCCTTTTTTCTCATAGCGGAGGTAGCTTAATAATCGCTTCATCGTTTTCATTCGATCTCCTCCTCTATCTCTTGAATCAGGTACTGTTCATAGTACCAACCACGTTGTGCGAGTAACTCCTCGTGGGTACCGCGCTCACTAATGTGTCCTTCATTCATCACAATAATCTCATCAGCATGACGAATCGCAGAAAGTCGGTGTGCAGAAATAATATTCATACAACCGCCACGCTCTTCTTGCAAGTGCGAGATAATTTCGCGTTCCGTTTTCGCATCAACTGCGGATAACGCATCATCTAAAATCAAACATTCACGGTTACGTAAGAAGGCACGCGCAATCGATAAGCGTTGTTTTTGCCCACCGCTAAGCGATACCCCTTTTTCTCCGACCATCGTATCGAGCTGCTCTGGCATGCGTTTCACGTCTCCATCAAAGGATGCCAGCGTCAACGCTTCCCAAATTTCTTCATCGGTCGCATCTTCTTTCCCGAATAACATATTCTCGCGAATCGTGCGTGAGAAAAGTGTGTGTTCTTGCGGAACGTAGGCTAAATGACCTGCCACCATTTGAGGATCGTAATCAATCAATGGTTCTCCGTTAACGAGAAGCTGCTCTCCTCGGTATGGAAATTGATGTAATAATTGCATCAATAGCGTCGTCTTCCCAGAACCTGTTTTCCCAACAATCCCAAGCGTCTCGCCTTTATTTAAAGTAAGATTAATCTCTTTTAATAATGGCGCCTCTTCGCCCGGATACGTAAAATGGAAGTCCTTGAACGCTATAGATTCAATCGTCTCAAGCGCTTTTGTTCCACCGCGTTCAATTTCATCATCATGTTTCAACACTTCATTAATACGCTCGGTTGCTACTTTTCCGCGTTTATAGTTCGTGATAATATCGCCAATCATAAACATCGGCCACATAATCGATTCCATATAGACTTGGAATGCAATGACATCCCCGACTAGAATAGCTCCAGTCGATACTAGATACCCACCGTATAGAAGCGCAATGGTAAAGCTGATCATCATAAATAATTGCGCGAGTGGAATAAAACGAGATTCAATTTCTGCCACGATGATATTTTGCTTCATAGCCTTTTTCGTTTTCGCACGAAACTCATCCATCATCGCATCTTCTTGACCGTAAGCTCGAATGACGTAAGTACCGTCAATCATCTCCAGCACTTCATTATTTAATTGCGAAACTGCATTTTGTGCCTTGTTGTACTCTTCTTCGAGATCAAATCCCCATTTATACACGAGATACGAAAGGATTGGCAGTGGTAAAATCGCCGCAATAGTCAATGGCAACGAAATCGTTGTGACCATCATATAAAGTGATACGCTCCCCAGTAATGTAGAGTTCATTAACGCAAACATTCCAAACCCCATCATTTCGCCAATCGTTGTAACGTCTTCACTGCTACGCGTAATAATATCGCCCGTTCTAAAATGCGCGTAAAACGGAATTTTCTTCCGTAAATTATTGCGCAGTAACTTCACACGTAATTCTTTTTGAACTTCATAATACCCAATAAAAATAAAATATGTCCAAATACTCTCCGTAATATAGGCCACAAGGATAATCCCGACTAAAACCACAAGCTGTGCCCAAAGCCACTCGGCATTCAGTTCACTCGCCACGATTTTATCGACGACTTGTCCGATAATCCGAGCTGGGTACACCGCCGCAATACTACTTGCAATCATCAAAATGAAACTAACAAGGTAGCGCATCGGATGTTTCTTTATAAAATTAAAAATGACTTTTAATAAATCGTTCATCGTTTTCCTCCATCAAAAAAGCCGTCACCTTCCCCACGCATGGAAAAAGTAACGGCTCACTTAAATATTTCTATAAAAATGCGCTATGCTTTATACACCACAATTGGAAGGTCGATCATTTTATTCACTTGAATTACGTTTAAGTTGTTCATTGATTTCTCCTCCAATCTGATAAATTTAACGTTATATCTGAATTATACCGCAAAATGCCGTCATGTCAATACCTTTCGAAGTTTTTCACAATCGAATTCATTGATAATGATTCTCAATACGGTTACAATAGAATCATTACAAATTAGAAAAGGATGAAAAATTTACAATATGGCAAAAGACATTCGTGTTTTACTTTACTATAAATATGTTCCAATCGAAAATGCGGAACAATTCGCGGCAGATCATTTAGCATTCTGCAAATCAATCGGATTAAAAGGACGTATCCTTGTCGCTGACGAAGGAATCAACGGAACTGTTTCTGGTGATTACGAAACAACTCAAAAATATATGGACTATGTTCACTCTCTTCCTGGCATGGAAGACTTATGGTTTAAAATCGACGAAGAAAGCGAACAAGCCTTCAAGAAGATGTTCGTTCGTTATAAAAAAGAAATCGTACACCTTGGTTTAGAAGATAACGACTTCGATAACGATATTAACCCACTTGAAACAACAGGTGCTTACCTTTCACCACAAGAGTTTAAAGAAGCTCTTTTAGACGAAAACACTGTTGTCCTAGACACTCGTAACGACTATGAGTACGACTTAGGTCACTTCCGCGGTGCCATCCGTCCTGACATTCGCAACTTCCGTGAACTACCTCAATGGGTTCGCGATAACAAAGAGAAATTCATGGACAAACGTGTCGTTGTTTACTGTACAGGTGGCGTTCGCTGTGAGAAATTCTCTGGTTGGATGGTTCGTGAAGGCTACAAAGATGTAGGTCAATTACACGGCGGTATCGCAACTTACGGAAAAGACCCAGAAGTTCAAGGCGAATTATGGGATGGAAAAATGTACGTATTCGACGAGCGTATCGCTGTTGACATCAACCACGTAGACCCAGTTGTGATTGGGAAAGACTGGTTCGATGGGACACCTTGCGAACGTTACGTAAACTGTGGTAACCCAGAATGTAACCGTCGCATTCTCTGCTCTGAAGAAAACGAAGACAAATACTTACGTGGTTGCTGCCATGAATGTCGTGTTCACCCACGCAACCGCTACGTACAAGAGCACAACCTATCTCTTGAAGAAGTCGTTGCTCGCTTAGAAGCTATCGGCGAAGAATTAGATACAGTAAAAGCTTAATAGAGAGAAACGTATCTAAAAGTCACCATTAGTGACACCTTCGAATCCTAGCGGATTTTATCATAACTACAATAATGGGGTACCGGTTCGAGCCTATAGTCTCTCACCTTTAAAGCCTCAAAGCTGGAGTAAGGAATAAATTCCTAACTCCAGCTTTTTTCGCATTTAATACCATTCCCCATTATTGTGGTTATGAAATCCGCAAGATTCTTCGGTTTCACTATTTATAAACTACATACATTTCTCTCTATTAAGTTTCATTGCTTTTCTTGCACCGACTGCTTTTCTCTCTCCTGAAGAAGCAAAAAACACCCTATTTGGCCATGGTCAAATAGGGTGTTCTTACATTTAACGGAATTCTTTGTCGACAGTTTCTAGTGCAGCGGCGATAACTTGATGCATATCGTAATAACGATACTGTCCAAGGCGTCCACCAAAGATCACTTGCGGAACCGTCTGTGCTAATTTCTTATACTGCGCGTATAAATCGTTGTTGACTTTATTATTCACTGGATAATACGGCTCGTCTCCCACTTTCCAATCGGCAGGATACTCACGTGTAATTACTGTTTTCGGCTGTGTGCCAAACTCGAAATGCTTATGCTCGATGATACGAGTGTATGGCGTTTCGCGGTCGGTATAGTTCACCACCGCGTTTCCTTGGTAGTTTTCCACGTCCACGACTTCTGTTTCAAAACGCAATGAACGATATTCCAGCGTTCCAAGTTCATAATCAAAGAACTCGTCAATCATTCCTGTGAAGACGATTTTAGCACCACTATTTAAGTACTCATCTTTTTTCACGAAGAAATCGACATTCAACTCGACTTCGATATTCTCATGATCCAGCATAGCTTCAATCATCTTCGTATAGCCGCCAATCGGAATCCCTTGATACGTATCGTTGAAGTAGTTGTTATCGTAAGTATAGCGAACCGGCAAGCGGCGGATGATAAACGCTGGTAATTCTGTAGCCGAACGTCCCCATTGTTTCTCCGTGTAGCCCTTGATGAGCTTATAGTAAATATCTTCCCCAACAAGAGAAATCGCCTGCTCTTCTAAGTTTTCAGGCTCTTTGTCCCCGAGTACTGCACGCTGCTCAGCGATTTTAGCTTCGGCTTCTTGTGGCGTCACCACACCCCATAATTTATTAAAAGTATTCATGTTAAATGGCAAGTTGTAAATCTCACCGTTGAAGTTCGCAACTGGAGTATTGGTATAGCGATTAAATGTCGCAAACTGATGCACGTAATCCCAAATATTCTTATCGCTTGTATGGAAAATATGCGCACCGTATTCGTGCACTTGAATCCCTTCCACTTCTTTTGTATAAATATTCCCCGCAATATGGTTTCTTTTCTCAATCACTTTTACTTTATAACCGCGTGTCGCTGCTTCATGTGCAAAGGTCGCACCGAATAATCCAGCTCCCACAACGATGTAATCAAATGGTTTCATGTGGTTTCTCCATTTCTTATTTTATCTTGTTTATTATACCATGGACCCTCAAGGCGAACCACATCGATGAAGCACACTTTGCAAAATTATCATATATGATAATTTCATAAAAAAACTACCAGACTATTGCCTGGCAGCTCTAAACTCTATTTAATTTAGTTAAAACCGAAGAAACGTTGGGTCACTGTGTATAGTCCGTTTGAGAGAATTTGACCCGGTTTATTCTTCGCCATCGCGATTTTACATACCGCATTTTGGCTAATGAGTTGGAAGATAGCTGGATTTGCTTCTTTCAAGTCTGCAAGCAATGCTTTCTTCTTTTCTTGATGTTCGGCTTGGCCACCCTTATTGAGCAACGCACAAGAAATCACCGTTGTAATCTCTAAGTGGTTTAATAAGTAGTTTTTCAAGACTGGCGGGAATTGCCATTCGCTATGGAAGTTTGCCATCAATAATTCATTGACGCAAATTTGTTGGTCGATACGGCTAATCATCACTTTCTCGTTCACGGATTGATCTTCACGACCGATAAAGTAACGATAGAAGTCCACGTTCATATAGTATAAAGACTTGCTATATTGAAGCGGTACGAAGACAAATAAATTATCCACGTAGAAAGTATGCTCTGGCAACTGCAAGCCTGATTTGCGAAGCAAGTTCATATTGTAAATGAGTGAATGCATCATCATGTATTTTCCACGACGAAGCGGCTTCGCATCATCCCAAGTAAACACTTGGTTTTCAGGAAACGCTGAAGTGTAGCGCATGATTTTCTTCGTTTTCGCACCTTCTTTTTCATAGACGAAGTTTGTAATGAACACATCAACTTCTTTCCCAGTTTCTTCGAAGCGTTGTAATTGTTCTAAGATTTTTAAATACGCACGAACATCCACCCAGTCATCACTATCGACCACTTTGAAGTACTTCCCGGTTGCGTTCGCCATCCCCGTATTCACGGCTCCACCATGACCTTTGTTTTCTTGATGGATAGCGCGGATAATTGTTGGATAAGCGGCTGCATATTGGTCAGCGATGCGCGCTGTGTTGTCTTTTGAACCATCGTTAATGATTAAGATTTCGACCTCTTCACCACCGGCAAGGAGCGTTTGGAGGCAGTAATGCATATATTCTTGAGAGTTGTAGCAAGGGACTGCAATGGTTAATAATTTCATGGGGGTTACCTCTCGTTTCTAGTAAACTTATCTCATTTACTATACCATTTTTTCGGTCATTTTGTCAGTTTGACTCCCTTAATCCTCTTATGAAAAAGCCCTCTCCCATCGGAAGAAGGCTTCGACAATACTATTATTTATGCTTGTTGTTTTTGTTCTTTTCGTGCAATCCATGGAAGGACGAGTCCAAGTCCAAGAAGTGCGAATGGCATAATGATATTTGAAATTAAGACAAACCACCATTCAGATGGGTCTTGCGCATAATCCACTTGTGGTACCATTCCGAGAATACATGCAAATGCGGTGAAGGCAAATCCCCAAAGTCCCATTAAGAAACCAAGCGTCTTATTGCTAATGTATTTATATTCGGCGCCTTTAAATTTGTCCCAATGACGATACAAGAACATAAAGGCGACAAACACCCACAAGAAGCACATTGGCGACACGATGGCATTCAAGTTTGTCATCCAAACTACAACCGTATCGATTTCCTTAAGTCCAAGAGCTGGCATAACAATGAGTGCCCCTGTCAACACCCCTGTAAGAATGTATCCGTTTCTTAACGTGCCATTCTTTGTGCGTGCACGAAGCCAGCGAGGAACATATTCTTCTTCGGCACTACCAAGGAAGATTTGAAGTGGCGCATCAATCGATAATGCCAACGTCGCTGTTTGTCCGATAAATTGTGTTAATGCGTAAATCGTTACAAGCACATTCCCAATATTCCAGTGTTTCCCAAGTACGGCAAATGCTTGATATGCACCATTTCGCATCAAGTCTTGAGGAATGTTATTACTATCAAAAATCATCCCCATCGCAAATGACCCAAAGACGGCACAAATTCCCACCATCACAGCCATCGCAATCATCCCTTTTGGAAATTCTTTGGCTGGATTCTTGAGTTTATGCACATACGGTGACATACACTCTGCTCCTCCGACCGAGAAGACGAGAAGCGCAATCGTTGTAAAGTATGAAAAATCAAACTTTGGAATATACGTTTCAATCTTATCCATATTCGCTGTTGCTAGTTGTAAATCTGGTTTAATGAGTGGAACTCCAACGGCTAATAGGATGAACAAAATCGACATCACAAACATCGCAGTCCCAGCAATCGTCCCTAAGAATTTCAACGCACGAATTCCTTTTGTCGACACATAAAGAACGACAAGGAAAAGCGCTAGGCAGACCGTAACGAGTAGCGGAATTGGCAGTTCATCGACAATGCCTGAGTGTCCTTGGAATACCCATCCGAGCGCAATCAGAATCGTCTGTGGTTTTTGCGCTAAATAAGGAATCTGAACCACCCAAAACGTCCATGCGGCAAAATACGCCAGTTTCTTGGTAGACGTATGTTTAATCCAATCACTGACTCCCCCTTCACTATCTTGGAACGTCGAACCGAGTTGCCCAATCATCAATGAATATGGGATAAAGTAAATCACTAAAATAATGATCCAAGATGTAATAACCACAATCCCTTGTTGGGCAAAGTTATTTACAACATTCCCAAGTCCCCACACAAAGTTAAATGCAATGAGCGAGATCATCAGCCAACTCAGTTGCTTTTCATTTTTTTCTTCCATCTTTTAACCTCCTAAAACGAATCGCTGATTAGTCACTCACTGAATAATGGTTGACCATTAAATTACTAGCACGAAGCAATACTTTGTCCAGTAATGCTGCTGTTTTTTCTTCGATATTGTCACTGATTTGTTGGTTTTCCGCCTCAAAGTCTACCACTTCTCCTTTTTCAAGACGAGCGTCGACTTGAGCAATCATCGCTTCTCCACGCGACAATGTATTCTTTTGATAACTTTCAATATCTGCTTGATGTTCCAAGTAATGAGCATCTGCAAGACCTGCAATTAAGCGGCTTGACCAGTAGAAGGAATCCGTTGAAACCTTCGCTGTTGTATTGGCAAAATACGCTGGCGTTGTGTCCACTTGAGTAAAGAATGGAACGGCTGTTGTAAATGGCATTGACCCATAAGAGACCCATTGAATTCCTGTTGTATCATGCGGACGATTTGGACGAATTTGGAGGATGGCCGTTTGACTCGTACGATTAATTCCTACCGTACGGAAACGACGATTGCTCTTACCATCGCCTAAATTTCCATAAGGATCATATGGTGTAAATTGATAATGCGTACTCATCGATTCTTTCACATCTTCAACTGTAATCTTTCGATATGGAACGCGTGCCCAAGGAATTTCAAAGCTCGTTGGAGATTGTTCCACTTCAGGATTAAACATACGTTGAATATCCCAAGCACGAGGTGTGTTATATAAGCGATCTTTATCGCGTTGGGAACCAAATGCGTAACGTGGATTGAATGACTCTCCGTCAAAGTTCAAGTTCAAGTGATGACGAATCATAAAGTCTTTCAAATCTGGGTCGCACATAAAGTTTTCTTTGTCTTCAAAATCAAAGAAGTCGCTGCCGAGTTGATTTGGATTCACCACATACGCATCATCCGGTACGCGGCGAGCCATCCAGTGATGCCCCCCAATCGATTCAAGCCACCAGATTTCATTCACATCAGAAATCGCAATTCCGTTTGATTCATACGTTCCGGCAGTTTCAAGGAAATGTCCAAGACGTTCGACCCCTTCGCGCGCCGTTTTAATATAAGGCAACACTAGAGTGAAGATGTCTTCTTCCCCAATCCCCGTTTCCACGAGTGGGTCAGCCCCTAATACACGCGGATTTGTCGAAATCGTTTCTGTCGCACTTACCGCTACATTATAAGCATTAATTCCCGCAGCTCCCCAGATCCCCTCGTTATTGATGGCATTTGGCATAGCTGTATAACGAACGGGATTATCAGGTAAGTCTGTTTCAAATCCTGAAATCACTGCTTTATAGTGACGTGGTTGGTCTTCTGGACGTACCACAATGAATTTCTTTGGAGTGAACTCTCCATTACATGAGTCCTCTGTACGCGCTACTAGCGTTGAACCATCGTAGCTGGCCTTCTTTCCGACAAGAATCGTTGTACATGAATCATGCTCTTGGTCAAATCTCATAAAAACTACCTCCATTTACTTTGTTTCTACATTTAAATTATAGCCCTATTCGCGCTAATTCTCAAAGGTCTCAGCGCTATTTTTCTCTGAAATTTCTTCCTAAGGATAGGTAAAAAAAAGAACCTAGCGTGAACTAGGTTCTTCCATCAAACATTATTGTTTCATTCTACCTTTAAATAGCCCGTACAGCATAATCGCTGCGGAAATAATCCATAAGATTCCAACGATTGCGAGCACGTACTGAATATTAAAGTAGATTGCAGCCATACAAAGAATCATCCCCACTGCCACTACATAACGAAAATTAAAAGGGGCTACTCGGTGAATATACCAAAAAACGAAATCTTCACCAGGATTTTTTGTCACCTTATAATCTTCTCTTAACTCTTGAAACCTCTCCTTGAACTTCTCAACCATCTGAATCCCTCCTATTTTTTATCCGGAATCACCCAAAATAGATAGTAAGTAATAAAAATCGTTAGCGCGCCAAGTCCAATTTTCACCGCCAAAATCGGAGCCAAGTAAATGGAAATGGCCATTAACAAATAGATATAAACAATAATTTTCTTCTTACGGCTTTTCGCAATCGACTTCGTTTCACGGTAATCTGCGACATAAAGTCTGTATAATTTCGTCTGTTGAAACCACTCTTCAAACCGAGTAGAACTCTTTGAAAAGCAGACGACCGTTAGTAAGAGAAACGGTGTCGTCGGTAGTACTGGAAGTACAATCCCGATAAGTCCCAGCGCGAGCGAAATCCACGCAATTATAAAATAAATCAAACGCATTCTGTGTACTACTCCTCCTCCACTAATTGCGCCACTCTTCGTTCAATAAAATACTCTAATACCTTTGTAAGAATAAAGAGCACACTGACAAAATAGAAGAAATAGACAAAATAACTGATGGAGACATTAATCGCTAGAAGGAAGGTCGCCACTAGCACAATCACCCAAAACAGCTTCAGGGCGAAGATCCATCTTTGCTTCTTCATCCATTGCTTATCGGTTAATGTGTGGTCACCCTTATCAAGCGCGATAATTGTATCAATAAACTTGGTAAAACGTTCTTTCAAGCACTGTCTCCTCTCTTTTAGTAAGCATAGTGTAGCACAACCCTATAAACTAGTAAATTTATTTTAATCGATTTTTAATACATAAAAAACGCCTCTTTTGAAATCTTGCAATTCCAAAAGAAGCGTCGGTATTTTATTGAATTATTTTCCATTTCTTAACTTCGTAATGAAGTGTTCGATACGATCTAACGCTGTCTTCAAGTCTTCGATTGAGTAAGCGTAAGAAATACGTAGGAAGCCTTCCCCTGAGTCCCCAAAGGCTGTTCCTGGAACAACGGCTAAGCGTTCTTCCTCTACTAAGCGCATTGCGAATTCTTCAGAGCTTAATCCGAATTGAGAAATATTTGGGAAGATGTAGAAAGCTCCAAATGGTTCAAAGCAAGGAATGCCTAAGTCTTTGAAACGTTTCACCAAGTAACGGCGACGTTGGTTGTAGCTATCGCGCATTTCTGCAATATCATCATCTGAATTACGAAGGGCATCCACACCCGCATATTGGCTAAGTGTTGGAGCTGACATAATCGCAAATTGGTGAATCTTATACATTTGTTCCATGATTGGCGCTGGAGCTAAGGCATACCCAAGTCTCCATCCAGTCATCGCGAATGCTTTTGAGAAGCCTCCGATTAAAATCGTACGGTCACGCATACCATCGATTTCTACAACAGATACGTGAGGGTTTCCTGTGTATGTTAATTCTCCGTATAATTCGTCAGAAACAACGATAATATCGTGGCGTTTCAACACTTCACAAACCGCTTCTAAGTCTTCACGTCCCATTACAGCCCCAGTTGGGTTATTTGGGAAGTTCATTAAAATCGCTTTTGTTTTCGGTGTAATCACTGCCTCTAAATCTTCTGGCGTGATACGGAATTGGTTTTCTTCTTTTAACGGAAGAATGACAGGAGTCCCGTCTGCCATTGTAACGGCTGGAACGTATGAAACGTAACCTGGGTCACAAATAATCACTTCATCCCCTGGGTTCAAGAGAACACGCATTGAAATATCAACGGCTTCACTTCCCCCAACGGTAATCACACATTCGTGCATTGGGTCGTATTTTACCCCGTGACGGCCTTCAGTAAAGACACATACTTCTTCACGAAGCTCTTTTAACCCTGCATTAGCTGTATAGAATGTACGGCCTTCTTGCAACGCTTTAATCGCTTCTTGACGAATATGCCAAGGCGTATCAAAATCAGGCTCTCCAACTCCTAGGGAAATGATATCTTTGTATTCACTCGCCATATCAAAAAAACGACGAATCCCTGAAGGTTTCAAGTCCTTAATTTTATTATTTAACATATTTTCTAAATTCATGGAGTAACCACCTGACGTTTATCATCTGCTTTACCGACAAACATTGTGCCGTGATCTTTGTATTGTTTTAATACAACATGTGTTTTAGTAGATTGTACTTCATCAATCACTGAAAGACGTGAAGATACGAAGTTCGCGATTTCACGCATTGGCGCTTTTTTCAATTGCACCATGAAATCATATCCACCTGACATTAAGTAGACAGCTTCCACTTCTGGGAAATGATAGATTTTTTCCGCAATACGGTCGAATCCTTTTCCTTTTTGAGGATTTACTTTTAATTCGATAATCGCTGAAACATTCACGTTATCAGTTTTTTCCCAGTTGATTAATGTATGGTAGCCACAAATAATTTTGGCTTCTTCCATCTCTTTAATACGACGTGTTACTTCATCCACGTCAATTTCTAATAAAGAGGCAATTTCTTCTGGTGTTAAACGACTATTCTTCTCGATTAATTTTAAGATTTGCTCGTTCACTTCTTTGAACATAGGCTTTCCTCCTTTAGTCGCGTCCGCAACTTTATGTACTTATCTATTGTACCCTTTTTTCGCTAGAATTCCTAAGAATTTATTGCGACTTTATGAAATTTATAAAAATTATCAAAAAACTCTCTTCTATGATAGAAGAGAGCTTTATATCCTTATTCCGCTGTTTGTTCAAAGTGAGCAACTAAGTCGTTGATGACTCCACTGGACACGATTGTATCGATTTGTTTCATCGCATGGTACACGCTATCTGATTTTGAAGAACCGTGTGATTTCACGACTGCTCCCTTAAGACCAAAGAGCACCGCACCCCCGAATTGTGAGTAGTCCAATGTATTCTTTAATCCGTAGAACGTATTCTTGAGTAAGAGCGCTCCAAGTTTTCCTTGGATTCCTTGCCCTTTGATGCCTTCTTTTAGAAGACCCATCATCGCAAGCGCTGTTCCTTCGATTGTTTTCAATACGGCGTTTCCTGTGAATCCGTCTGTTACAACGACATCCGCAGCACCTGTTAAGATGTCACGAGCTTCCACGTTTCCGACGAAGTTTAAGCTATCGTCTTCTTTCAAGAGACCATAAACTTCTTTTGCGAGTTCGTTCCCTTTTCCTTCTTCAGCTCCATTATTTAATAAGCCGACTGTTGGGTTTTCATAGCCAAGAACGTATTTTGAATAGTAGCTTCCAAGAATCCCGAATTGGTGAACGTTTTTCGGTTTACATTCCGCGTTTGCACCCACATCCATCATAATAAATTGACGGTTTTCTTTTCCAAGAACAGGCAACACTGGCATTAATCCTGGACGGTC
Organism: uncultured Granulicatella sp.; assembly: GCA_934193545.1. Taxonomy (GTDB): domain Bacteria; phylum Bacillota; class Bacilli; order Lactobacillales; family Aerococcaceae; genus Granulicatella. The sequence goes on from CAKPVL010000021.1 coordinate 13,218, forward strand.
GATTCCTTTAATACGGCCAACCACTAATAATCCAGCCGTTAGAAGAGCCCCTGTATTTCCGCAAGAGAAGAGCGCGTCGGCTTCTCCTTCTTTAACAGCTTTAGCGGCAACGACCATTGAAGCGTCTTTCTTTGAGCGAATCGCTTTAACCGGTTCGTCATCAGAGTTGATTTTTTCTGAACAGTGAATCACGCGAATATTTGGAAGTGATTCCTCCAAGCATGCATTCACTTTTGCTTCGTCTCCGTATAATTGAAACTCGACAGTTGGCATTTCCTTTGCTGCAAGGACGACCCCTTGGACGATTTCTTTAGGAGCGTTATCTCCACCCATCGCGTCAATTGCAATTCTTACCATTGTTGTTCCTCCTCTTCTAGCCACGTGGCCGTGAAGTTATCCATTGATTTCTTTCGTTGTTTGTTCGATAAATGCCTTCATGCGTTTTGTCTCGGCTTTTTCTCCTGTTGGATCTTCCGAGGCATAAAGGATCGCATCTTTACGTGCTTGTTCTAGTATATCATAATCTCGTATTAAATCGGCAATCTTAAAGTCTGGAATACCGGACTGTTTTACCCCAAATACATCCCCAGAACCGCGAAGCTCTAAGTCTTTTTGACTGAGATAAAATCCATCCGTCGACTCACACATAATGCGCATGCGCTCTTTTCCGTTTTCGGTCTTCGGACTTGCCACTAAAATACAGCTTGAGGCATGTTGTCCACGGCCGACACGTCCACGCAATTGATGGAGTTGGGCCAATCCAAATCGGTCCGCATCCAAGATGACCATCACTGTGGCATTTGGCACGTCCACCCCAACTTCGATCACCGTTGTGGAAACGAGCACTTGTAGTTTATTCGCTTTAAAGTCCGCCATCACCGCTTCTTTTTCTTCCGCTGGCATTTTCCCGTGCAAGAGTCCCACTTTCACACGGTCTGAGAAATGCGCTGAAATCATGCGGTAAATCTCCTCGGCGTTTTGCACATCGAGATGCTCCGACTCTTCAATCAGTGGCGAAATCATATACGCTTGTCGCCCTTCTTGAATTTGACGTTCTACAAAATTGAAAATCTGTTCCATTTCCTGCTCGCGAACCCAAGACGTCTTAATCGGCTGACGACCACGAGGAATTTCACTCAAAATGGACGTATCCATTTCCCCAAAAGCCGTAATCGCAAGCGTACGAGGAATTGGTGTCGCCGTCATTTGAAGCACGTTCACGCCTGCTCCTTTTCCAGCAAGCGCCTGACGTTGTTGCACCCCGAAGCGATGTTGCTCGTCGATGACGACAAAGGCCAAGTCTTTAAAAATCACATCTTGTTGGAACAAGGCATGCGTCCCGATTATGAGGTTCGCCTCGCCACTTTCGATTTGCGCGAGTAACTCTTTTCGCTTCTTCTGCGAACGATTCATACTTCCGGTTAGCAACACTGCCTTCAACGGTGTCCCCTGAATCAATTTTTCAATCGTCAGCATATGTTGTTCCGCCAAGATTTCAGTAGGAACCATGAGCGCTGCTTGCTTACCTGTCAGAGCCGTTGCGACCATCGCAATCGTCGCCACAATCGTCTTCCCGCTCCCTACGTCCCCTTGCAAGAGACGATTCATCTCATAAGGCGCACGCAGGTCAAAGCAAATCTCGTTCACGACTTTCTTTTGCCCATCCGTCAGTTCAAACGGCAACGTCTGAATAAAGGCCTTCAACGCGGCATTATCATACAACACCGCTTGCCCTTTTGTTTGCTGGTGGCGCTTCTGACGCATCCATTGCAAGCGCAGTTGATATAAGAAGAGCTCCTGGTAGACGAGCTGATATTGCGCACTCTGTCTTTCCAGTTCATCTTTTGGAAAATGCATTGCCCGTACAGCATCCCTATGCCCCATCAAGTGGTGCGACGCCGTCAATTCTTCTGGCAACACTTCTGGAATTTTATCTTCAAAACGATCCATCGCCGTACGTACAAGTTTCAGAATCGTCGCCTGCTTCAACGATTTATTCGTGCGATAAACCGCCTCAACTTGGTCACCTTCTTCGTCCTCCACGTTTCGGTTCGATAAGATTTTCATCCCCATCAAAGTAGAGCGCTTCGCATCCCATTTCCCGTAGATAGCAATTTCTTCGCCTTGAACCACTTTATCTTTTAAATACGGCTGATTAAAGAACGCAACTTGGATGACTTGCTGGTCAATCGCCATGCGAAACGCCAAACGGTTCTTCTTGAAGCCGTAATAGCTCACAACCGGTTGCGTCGCCACAAGCCCTTTCAGCGTGACTTTCTCTTGGTCCATGATACTTTGCACATCGCGAATCTGAATATCTTCATAACGAAACGGAAAATGCGTTAACAAGTCATAGACGGTCTCGATGCCAAGCTCGGCTAATGGCTCTAATCGTTTTGGTCCAACGCCTGGCAAGACTTGCACACTTTGAAAGACTTCATTCATCCAATCACATCCTTTCTACTTTAATAAGTGTAATTCAAGTCCGCTTTAATCGTCAAGGGGAAGGAAAATGAGGGAGAAGCGGTTTTATCTGCTAAATATTCCTTTCATCCTTTCGGATATCTTCATATTCGCGTGAATAGCTGTACCGGAAGGAGCCTACTGTCTCCTTTCCTCCCTCCTTGACTGTTACAGTGCAGGGAGTTTTGGTGTGCATTCTACAAAATGCAGTGCTTCCCCTTCTAAATCGAGTAAAGCCCTAAAGAATCTTCACTCCTTTAACTTTCCTTCCTCCCTCCTCAACTCTTACAGTGCCAGAAGTTTTTGTCTGCCTTCCACAAAGTGCAGTCTTTCCCCTCGTTGAACCTTACAGCACTGAGAGTCTTTGTCTGCGACCTTTCCTTCGTGGAGCTTGCCCTTACCGCACTACGATTTCTGGGGAGCACCCACTCAGTGCGCTATTTTCCCTTCCGAGGCGAGTGAAGACTCAGAAGCAAGCGGAATTTAGAAAGCACTAGCTGCCCAGCGAAATCCCCTGATGTGAGCACAAAAACCAACCAGTTACACTTACTTATTGTTGAATAGAGATCCTTGAGGATTACGGAGAATACTGCGGATTCCATAAGAACTGTAATGGGGAATCGCATTAAAACGAATAAGAGGGCGTAAGGAATTTCATTCCCTACGCCCTCTTTGAGGCTTTAAAGGTGAGAGACTTCGGCTCGAACCGGTGCCCCATTATAGTTTTTATGGATAAATCCGCAAGGATTCAAAGTAATCCGAAAGGATTTTTGCACTCAATATTATTCCACAGATAATAAGTAAGTGTATACTGGTTGGTTTCCTTCATGAACTTCAACCTCTACATCAGGGTATTTCGCTTCTACAGCTTCAGTGATTTCTTCCACTTCGCTTGCGTCTGCGTCTTCACCATAGATGATTGTTAGGATCTCTGAATCGTCGTTGATCATTTTATCAATCGTCGCAAGAGTTGCTTCCTTACGGTCCGCAATACTTACTAAAATCTTGCCATCTACAATCCCCATGAAGTCGTCTTTCTTAATTTCAACGCCATCAATGTTAGTATCGCGAACAGCGTTAGTAATTTGACCACTTGATACAAGAGCCATTTGTTCGCTCATCGCAGCTTTGTTATCTTCTAAGCTTGCTTCTGGGTTGAAGGCTAATAATGAAGCTAACCCTTCTGAAATTGTACGAGTTGCAACAACGGCAACTGCAGCATCTTCTGATACTTCAGCCGCTTGGTTTGCAGCCATTTGAATGTTTTTGTTGTTTGGTAACACGATCACTTTTTCAGCATGTGCTTCTTTTACCGCTTGAAGAATATCTTCAGTACTTGGGTTCATTGTTTGACCACCGTTGATGATTGTCGTTACACCCATGCTCTTGAATAATTCTTGAACACCTTCACCTGCAGCAACTGCTACGATTCCGTATTCAGCTTTTTGTTTTTGCGCTGCTTCTTTTACTTTTGCTGAGTAGTCAGTTTTTAACACTTCTTCGTGTTGCAAGCGCATGTTGTCCACTTTTACTTTCATTAATGAACCGAAGCGTTGTCCGTAGTTCATCACTTCACCTGGACGTTCTGTATGCACGTGTACTTTGATGATTTCATCGTCAGCTACTACAAGTAAAGAATCTCCAAGTTCGTTTAAGTAGTTACGGAAAGTATCGTAGTCGAAAGTATCTACGACTGTTTCGCCTTCACCGATTTTCACCATGATTTCAGTACAGTAACCGAATTTGATGTCGCCTGTTGATACGTGTTCGTAGTCAACGCCTGCTTCGTGGTGAGCCACTGAAGTTAAATCGATTTTATTGCTTTGTAATGATTGAACAGGAATTGCTTCTCCTGTTAATGCTTCGAAGAATCCGTTGTAAATGAATACAAGACCTTGACCGCCTGAATCCACTACGCCAACTTCTTTTAATACTGGTAATAAATCTGGAGTTTTCGCTAATGCTTTTTCAGCACCACGTAAAACAGATCCCATGACTTCGATGATGTCGTTTGAAGTTTCTAGTTTGCGAACACCACGTTTAGCTGATTCACGAGCAACAGTAAGGATTGTACCTTCTACAGGTTTCATAACGGCTTTATAAGCTGTTTCCACACCGTTCGTAAATGCTTGCGCTAATTCTTCACCAGTGATTTCTTCTTTACCGACAACGGCTTTAGAGAAACCACGGAATAATTGAGATAAGATAACCCCTGAGTTCCCACGAGCACCCATTAATAATCCTTTTGCTAAATCTTGTGCTAAATCACCTACAGTTGTTGCTGTAGAGTTTGCAACACGTTCCGCACCAGATTTGAATGAGAGCATCATGTTTGTCCCTGTGTCTCCGTCTGGTACTGGGAATACGTTTAATGAGTTTACGAATTCTGCGTTTTCAGTTAAACGCATTTCACCGATTTCCACCATTGCGCGGAAATCTTGAGCCGTAATAGTTTTCATAGTTGCCATATTATTCTTATTTCCTCCTGACTAGAATCAACAAGCATTACGCTTCGATGATTTTAACTCCTTGAACATAGACATTCACTGTTTTTGCAGAGAATCCTAACATTGTTTCTAAATTATATTTCACTTGTTCTTGTACGTTTCTACAAATCGCAGAAATCTTTGTACCGTATCCAACAATAATGTAGACATCCACTGCAACACCATCGCCTTCTTGACGAATGACTACTCCACGAGAGAAGTTTTCTTTTTTCAAGATATCATTAAAGTTGTCGCGAATTTGATTGCGGCTTGCCATACCAACAACGCCATAGTTATCTGTAGCGGCACCACCTACAACCGTTGCAATTACTTCATTGCTAAGTTCAATTTGTCCATTTTCTGTTTGAATTTTTACTGTCATACAAATACCTCCCTTAAATGTATAAAGGTGTCTGCCTAATTTTTAGACAGATTGACACATTATTTCTATACTATAATATCACATTCCAAGCTGTTTACCTAGCCTTTTAACAATTTTTAAACCTCTTAGAAACTCATTGACCAGTACGCTTGCATTCTAAGGTCAACTATGCTAAATTATTTAAGTATATGATTTAGTTCAAAATTATATCAGCTGATAATGAATTAAATAAAGGAGGAGAATAACAATGGCTAAAGTATGTTATTTCACTGGACGTCGTGCTGAAACAGGTAACACTCGTTCTCACGCTATGAACGCTAACCGTCGTACTTGGAAACCAAACTTACAAAAAGTTCGCGTTTTAATCGATGGCAAGCCTAAAAAAGTATGGGTTTCAACTCGTGCATTAAAATCAGGTAAAGTAGAACGTGTTTAATACAGAGCACTATTAAAAAGAGCTTAGGCGATATCCCTAAGCTCTTTTTGTTTATCTAAAAATAAATAAGCCGAAGGCTTAAAACAATAGCTAATGAATACTACTCGCATTCCAAGCTGCTTGACGTTCTGGATAGCGGACATCATTGTAATGGTACCGGCAGGAGCCTAAAGTCTCCTTGCCTACCAAGCTTCAAACCAAGGCTAAGCGACAAGTCGCTAATCCTTGGTAATTCACATTGGTTACTTCTCCATTACAATGACCGCTATCCTCCTCAAGCAGCTTTTCATGCTTTATGATTGAACCGCAATTGTTTTAAGCCTTACTTTATAAAAAGAGCTTGGGAATCGCCTAAGTTTTTTATCTGCTTTAAACTGGTGCTCCTTTACCTGAGATTAATGCCAGGAAACCAAGGGACCATGGGTGGTGCTTCTCACGGGTTTAATTGAGTGCTTTTTTGAGTTTAATTTCAAAAAAATTGAGTTTGTGAAAAGGCTATAAGATAGAGGTTTAAAGCAATCTCAAGGAAATGAAATCTGTTTACATCATTTACAAATTCTGAAGTTTGTTGGATTTTTCAACCTTCAGAAAAAGCTTGGCAGTAAGAAATATAGAGTGCATCAGAATGAAAACAACAGCGGACGTAAAAATTCCAAAATTCACTTATAAGTGAATTTCGGGATTCCGACTGTCTTTGTGAAAAAGAAAAAACATCGCACGAAACAGTGCGATGTTTTGTTTTATCTCCAATGATCTCGGGTTAGGGCGACTAGGATAAGTCCTTTTGTAAAGGAAATAGTCATCTTGTCCCCTGTAAATTCATTGCTGACAAGTGCCACTGGGTACGCGTAGCTTTTTGAATCGAGCGTGTATTTCACGTCAACGAGGGTGACATTTTCCACAGGGGTCATACTAATAAAAGATAAGTACTTCGTAAAGTCCATCTTTTCAATCGTGTAGGTGCCTGGATGGATGAAATTCACGACATTCGTTGCATCCTCGAACACTACGTATGGAATGAGCGGTGCTAAGTCTGGTCGCATCATCGTCCATAAGGTGCTAATCGCGTGGTCCACTCGTCCACCAAAGGACCCGAGTACATGAATCGGTGTTCCTTCGTAATGCTCCTTCACCCATAACAAGGCTGCCTCAAAATCAGTATCGTCTTTTTCAGAAGGGAGCTGGACAACCGTGCCCGCTGCTTCATGAATCAAGTCGCGCTGTTCTTTTGTGACAGAATCAAAGTCCCCAATCGCTACTTCCATGGGAAGATGCTGGTCTAATAACCGAAGAGCGCCACCATCGACTCCGATAAAACGGAAGTCTTCATAGGCCTTTCCGTATCGATTTTCTAAGAGCGCCTTGATGTCCTCTTTGGTGTTTGGTCCTCCCAAGACAATCACAACTTCCATCTTCGTCCCTCTTATGCTTCTTTGATTGAATCAATCGCAGCTTTGATATCTTCTGCGTAGTATACATATGAACCGGCAACGGCAACGTCTACCCCTGCTGCAGAGCAAAGTTTCGCTGTTTCGCCGTTCACTCCGCCGTCTACTTCGATTAAGTAGTGGTAGCCTTTTTCTTGGCGCAATGCTACTAATTCACGTACTTTATCTAATGTTTCTGGAATGAATGATTGACCGCCGAATCCTGGGTTTACTGTCATTACTAATACTAAGTCCACTTCGCTTAAGACTGCTGAGATGGCACTCACTGGTGTTCCTGGGTTAATTACGACACCTGCTTTCACGCCTTCAGCTTTAATCGCTTGAAGCGCGCGGTGGATATGTGGCGTTGCTTCCACGTGAACAGAGATGTAGTCTGCTCCTGCTTTTGCGAATTGTGGAATGAAGCGTTCTGGGTTTTGTACCATTAAATGGCAATCTAATACTAAATCAGTTACCGGACGTAATCCTTCAACGATGTTTGGTCCTAATGTTAGGTTTGGAACGAATTGTCCGTCCATCGCATCGATATGAATCCAGTCTGCTCCTAATTTTTCAACTTTCTTAACGTCTTCTCCTAGTGTTGCAAAATTTGCGCTTAAAATTGATGGTGCTACTTTCATGTTTTGTCTCCTCTATCTACTTTTTTCGTTTATAGACTGGTTTTCTTTGGTCCAGTTCTTCATAGAAATTCAAATAATGGTCGTATCGCTCTTGCCAAATATCTCCTGATTCCACTCCGGCAATCACAGCGCAGTTTGGCTCATGTTGGTGCGAACACTCTCTGAATTTACATTCATGCTCTACTTCGACAAACTCTGGGAATAAATGCGGTAAGTCCTCTTTTTCAATATCCATAAAATCAACCGTACTGAATCCCGGTGTATCCGCAATCCACACGCCTTCGATTTCATGAAGCGATACGTGACGAGTCGTATGACGCCCACGCCCTAACGCATTCGAAATCTCTCCCGTTTCTTGGTTTAATTCAGGAATCATCTCGTTCAGCAAGGTCGATTTCCCAACCCCGGACTGCCCTAAGAAGATGACCTTCTCACCACGCAAACTCTCTAAGAGCGGCGCTTTGTCCTTCATGACTTCCTGACCGAAATAAACCGGATAGCCGATTTTTTCATAACGCGCCTTAATGTCCACAAGACGTGACATCCCTGCTTCATCGAGCAAGTCGGTCTTCGTAATCATAATGACTGGATGCACATCCAAGCCTTCCAAATATACGAGAAAGCGGTCGACAAGATGCGTCGAAAATTCTGGTTCGACAGCCGACATCACGATAATCCCGACATCCACATTGGCAACAGGCGGTCTCACGATGGCATTTTTTCGCGGCAAGATTTTCGTTAGCGTCCCTTCTTGCAAGTTACTACTCTCGAACTCCACCACATCCCCAACAAGTGGCGACTGGCCTCTTTTGCGAAACACTCCACGTGCACGCGTTTGATAGATGACTCCATCCGATTCGATATAGTAGAACCCGCTCAACGCTTTAATAATAATTCCTTGAGTCATAAGTACTCCTTCAAAGTAAAGATATACTTATTATATAGCGAACTAGAACACATGACAAATGACTTGAAGAAAAAAAGCATTACTGGAAGGCACTGATCCCCGTAAATGAGAATTAAATAAAAACACCTCCAAGTTGGATACGGTAGTATTATTGTCAAGAAAATAAAATAACAAGCTATAAAGCTGTCGAAATAGGTGGCTTTTAGGATTTTAAAAGAAATCAGTTCTATAATAAATTAAAAATCGTGTTGGTAGAAAAATCGTCTACTTCTACCAACACGATTTTACAAAGAGCCAGTACTTACA
>CAKPVL010000022.1 GCA_934193545.1 uncultured Granulicatella sp.
AGTAAGTCTGCTAAAGCTTCCAAGTTCATTGGACGAGCGTCTGTTTGGAATCCTTTTGCTTTTAGCTTTTCGACAAATTGAACAGTCGAAGGCAAGCCTAGTTGTTTTTCTTGTAACCAAGCAGCATCTGCAAATACTTCTTCAGGTGTTCCTGTTTTTACCACCGTTCCCTTTTCACACACAATCACGTAATCCGCATAATCGCTAACGTCGTTCATTTGGTGTGTCACAAGGACGATTGTAATGCCCTTTTCGCGTTGGAGTTGCGCAAACATCTCCATCATCTCAAAACGACCTTTAGGATCTAATCCCGCTGTTGGTTCGTCTAAGACTAATACTTCCGGTTGCATCGCTAACACCCCAGCGATCGCTACACGTCGCATTTGACCTCCAGATAAATCGAATGGGGACTTATGTAAGACCTCTTCGGGAAGTCCTACAATCTTTAGAGTTTCTTTCGCTAGCTGATTCGCTTCTTCCTCACTTGCTCCGAAGTTTTTTGGTCCAAAAGCAATATCCTTCTCAACGGTTTCTTCGAAGAGTTGTGATTCTGGAAACTGGAAGACAATACCGACTTTTTGGCGCAGTGGCTTCAAGTCTTTATTGCTCGTTTCAGAGTCTACTACTCGGTCTCCAAGTGTTACCGTACCCGATGTTGGTTTTAGTAACGCATTTAAGTGCTGTAAGATCGTTGATTTCCCAGAACCTGTATGGCCGATGATAGCCGTATACTTTCCTGATGGAATATTAAAGTTTACGTCGAAAAGCGCACGTGTCTCAAAAGGGGTATTTGCTTGGTATGCGAAATTCACTTCGTTAAAACGGATGTCCATAACCATTCCACCAACCCTTCTTCATCAAGATACGCTTCAGGAACTTCCAATCCCTTTTCGCGAAGTACTTCGATTAATTTCTCTGCAAACGGCACATCGAGTCCCTTTTCAACAAGCTTCGTACCTAATTTGAAGATTTCTTCAGGAGTTCCGATTTGTTGAATTTGACCTTGTTCCATTAACACAATACGGTCTGCTTGTGCTGCTTCATCTAAATCATGTGTAATCGAAATGACCGTAATGTTTTTCTCTTTGTGTAATTTTTGAATTGTCCCGATAACTTCCATGCGTCCTTTAGGATCCAGCATAGAAGTGGCTTCATCGAGAATAATGACAGAAGGTTCTAAGGCCGTTACACCCGCAATCGCTACACGTTGCTTTTGTCCTCCTGATAGTCGTGCAGGTTCCTTCGTTCTGAAGTCACTCATTTTCACCATTTCAAGAACGCGAGTCACACGCTCTAACATTTCTTCTCGAGGGAGTCCGATATTTTCTAATCCGAAGGCAATGTCATCCTCCACCGTTGTCCCAACAAATTGGTTATCTGGATTTTGGAATACCATTCCAACTGCGCGTCTAGCGTCATATACGGTCTCGTCATTTAAAACAACACCATTAATCAGAACTTCTCCGCTACCTGCTTCGATAAGTCCATTCATGACTTTGGCTAATGTTGATTTCCCAGAACCATTATGGCCGATGATGGCTAACCATTCACCGCGTTCTACCTTTAAAGATACTCCAGCCAACGCTTCACGTTCATCCTCTTCATGATAGCGATAATGGATGTTATTTAACTCAATAATTGTTGATTGCAACGGGGACACCCCTTTTCCTTTTTCCTATGTATGTATAAAAATATGTATATATAAAAAAACACACTTTTTCATGATGAAGTGCTCTCCCGCCAATTGCCTCGGCGGGAAAACAACGAGCTAGACTAAATAATCTGAGAAAGAATAAGGCTACCTGTTCAGTAGCCCCAGACTTTCCATCTTATAAGCAAGATGATTATTACCATCATGACGCTCTTTTCAACCATCGAAAAGTGTTCGATTGAATGTTTATTAAACTAATTCAATGATAACCATTGGTGCAGCATCGCCACGACGAGGTTCAGTTTTAAGAATACGAGTGTATCCACCTTGACGTTCGCTGTAACGTGATGCTAAATCATTAAATAATTTTTGTAACGCTGTTTCAACAACGATTGATTCGCCTTCTTCACGAACATCTGCTACTTCGTTACGTACAAATGCAGCTGCTTGACGGCGAGCATGTAAGTCTCCACGTTTACCTAAAGTAATCATTTTTTCTACAGTAGAACGGATTTCTTTAGCACGAGCTTCAGTTGTAACGATACGTTCGTTAATAATTAAGTCAGTTGTCAAGTCACGTAATAACGCTTTACGTTGTGAACTTGTACGTCCTAATTTACGATAAGCCATTTTTAATATTCCTCCTTCTTAAGAGTTTCTATTAGTCTTCACGACGTAAGTCTAAATTTAAATCGATTAATTTTTGTTTCACTTCTTCAAGCGATTTACGACCTAAGTTACGAACCTTGATCATTTCCGCTTCAGACTTGCTTGTTAATTCATGTACTGTGTTAATTCCAGCACGTTTTAAGCAGTTATATGAACGAACTGATAAATCTAGTTCTTCAATAGTCATTTCAAGAAGACGTTCTTTTTGAGTTTCTTCTTTTTCGACCATGATTTCCATAGGATGTGCTTCATTTGTTAAATTAACAAAGATATTTAAGTGCTCAGTTAAGATACGAGCCGCTAAACTAACAGCATCTTGAGGAGCGATTGAACCGTCTGTCCATACATCAAGAGTTAGTTTATCATAAATATTTTTTTGACCAATACGAGTGTTTTCGACTTGGTAGTTCACTTTACTAATCGGAGTATAAATAGAATCAATTGGGATTACACCAATTGGCATATTATCAGATTTATTGTAGTCAGAGCGAACATATCCACGACCATTTTTAGCATTCATACGAACATGGAAGTGATATCCTTCAGCTACTGTACAGATATATAAATCAGGGTTTAGAACTTGAATGTCGCTATCATGTTTGATATCGCCTGCAGTTACTACCGCTGGACCTTTAACATCAATTTCTAATACTTTATTTTCATCTTCAGTGAAAGACTTCAATGCAATTTTTTTAATGTTTAAAATGATTGCAGCTACGTCTTCAACCACGCCATCTATTGTTGAAAATTCATGTAAAACGCCATCCATTTGGATATCTGTTACTGCAGTACCAGGGAGTGACGATAATAAGATTCGGCGTAATGAGTTCCCTAAGGTAGTACCATAACCGCGTTCAAGTGGCTCAACAACGAATTTACCAAACTTTGCATCTTCGCTGATTTCGATCGTTTCAATTTTTGGTTTTTCAATTTCGATCATGTTATTTACCCCTTTCAAAACGTACGTTCAATGTGCGATTGTCCGACAAAATTCAACAATAACAATCCATTACACACGACGGCGTTTTGGAGGACGACATCCATTATGAGGGATTGGTGTTACGTCACGAATTGCTGTCACTTCTAATCCAGTAGCTTGTAATGAACGAATAGCAGCTTCACGACCTGAACCAGGACCTTTAACAGAAACTTCTACAGTTTTCATTCCATGCTCCATTGAACCTTTTGCAGCAGATTCAGCAGCCATTTGAGCAGCAAATGGTGTTGATTTTTTAGAACCTTTAAATCCTAAAGCACCTGCAGAAGACCATGAAATAGCATTACCATGAACGTCTGTAATCATAACAATTGTATTATTAAATGTTGAACGGATGTGTGCTACACCAGATTCAATATTCTTTTTCACGCGGCGTTTGCGTACAACTTTCTTTGCCATGAAGAATTAACCTCCTTCTTCTCTAAATTATTTTTTCTTACCTGCAATGGCCTTAGCTGGGCCTTTACGAGTACGAGCATTATTTTTTGTGTTTTGACCACGAACTGGTAAACCACGACGGTGGCGAACTCCACGGTATGAACCAATTTCCATCAAGCGTTTGATGTTTAAGTTCACTTCACGACGTAAGTCACCTTCAATTTTTAGTTTATCCACTTCAGCACGGATACGGTCTAACTCATCGTTCGATAAATCGCGAACACGAGTATCTTCACTAACGTTAGCAGCTGCTAAGATTTGTTTTGAAGTAGTAATACCGATACCGTAAATATAGGTTAAAGAAATAACAACACGTTTTTCACGTGGAATATCCACACCTGCAATACGAGCCATACTAATGAGTACCTCCTTATATATTATCCTTGACGTTGTTTATGTTTGGGATTTTGACAAATCACCATAACTTTACCATTGCGTTTAATTACTTTACATTTTTCGCAAATTGGTTTTACTGATGCTCTAACTTTCATTTAAGTTCCCTCCTCTATTTCATTAACGGAGTCCATTATTTAAAGCGATACGTGATTCTTCCGCGCGTTAAATCATACGGTGATAATTCAACCGTTACTTTATCGCCCGGTAAAATTTTAATGTAGTGCATCCGGATTTTTCCAGATACATGCGCTAAAACCTCATGACCGTTTTCAAGTTCGACCTTGAACATCGCATTCGGTAATGTTTCATTAACAATACCTTCAATTTCAATTACGTCTTCCTTTGCCATGTCTCATCCTCCTTACTTGTAAAAAGTTTTTACGGATTATTTGACGGACTTCTACCGTTATCTAACTTTCTAAGTATACCATTTTAGCTACCATAATTGCAAGATAACAGGCAGTTCCTAGCGAGGTTCGCCCATAATTGATTGAATTGTTTTGAAGAGATTGTCAATGCCGCTTTCTCCATCAACATTACGTAATAAGCCTTTTGCATTATAGTAGTTTAAGATTGGTTTTGATTGTTCAATGTTAATTTGAATTCGATTTTCCACTGTTTCAGGTTTGTCGTCTTCACGTTGATAGAAATCATGAGAACCACAACGATCACATGTACCTTCTACTTTAGGTGGATTATTTGTTTTGTGGTAAGTTGCACCACAGTTACGACAAATAATTCTTCCTGTTAGACGTTGCATTAAGATTTCTGGGTTCACTTCGATGTTAATTACTGCATCGATTGAGCGGTTTAATTCCGCTAAGATTTTATCAAGTGCTTCCGCTTGTGCTTGAGTACGTGGGAAACCGTCCAATAAGAATCCTTTTTCTGTATCGGCTTGTTGTAAACGTTCCTTTACAATGCCGTTTGTTACTTCATCAGGTACTAATTCGCCTTTATCCATGAATGATTTAGCTTTAAGACCTAATTCAGTTTCTTGTTGCATAGCAGCACGGAACATATCTCCTGTTGAAATATGTGGAATTCCGTATGTAGCAACGATTTTTTCTGCTTGAGTACCTTTACCTGCACCAGGTAGACCCATTAAGATAATGTTCATAGTTGCCTCCTAGAATCATAACTGAAGAACTGACAAAACGCATTGCTGCATCTTGTCAATTTCTTCCATTATTCCTCAATAAATCCTTTATACTTACGTTTAATTGTACGTCCTTCAATTTGTCGGCTTAACTCTAACGCTACCCCAACAACGATTAGAAGGTTTGTACCACCAAGCATCAATCCACGTGGTAAGTTCCATAATGCTGAAGCTACCATTGGAAGGATTGAGATACCACCAAGATAAAGAGCACCAACTGTACTCAATCGTAGTAAAGTACCTGAAACGAATTGTTCTGTATCTTTACCAGGACGGACACTTAAAATATATCCGCTTGATTTTTGTAAGTTTTCTGCTACTTTCTCTGGGTTTACTTGTACGAAAGCATAGAAAAATGTAAATACAACAATTAACACTGTGTATAATGTTGCACCAGCAGGTTTTGAAAAATCAAAAATGTTTGTGGCAAGTTGGTACCAGCCAGATTCACTATGATCTTTTGCATACAAACTTAAAATAGTTGATGGCAATGTCATAAATGAACTAGCAAAGATAACCGGAATTACCCCTGCAGAGTTGATTTTTAAAGGTAACCAAGATGTTTCACTTGAACCAGTTGCACGTTTTGAATATGAGATTGGCAAGCGACGTTGCGCTTGTTCAATATATACTACTAACATAACGACTAAAACAATCGCTACAACTAATGCAACTGTGAATCCTACTGCACGATAAAAATCAGTGTCTGTACGACCTTGAATTTGATTTACATAGAATTCAAAAATATCATGTGGCATTCTTGCTACAATACCTGCGAAGATTAGAACGGAAACCCCGTTACCAATCCCCTTAACGGTAATCATATCTCCCAACCATGTTAGGAACATGGAACCAGCTGTTAACACAAGTGCAATCATTAAGAATGTTTTGACCCCTGGGTTTTTAATTAACCCATAGTTCGACCAAACATTAAATCCAAAAGAAATTGCATATGCTTGGAAAAATCCAATCACAATTGTTAAATAACGAGTTGCCGAATTTAATTTACGACGACCAACTTCCCCTTGTTTAGACCACTCAACGAACGTTGGTAGAATATCCATTTGTAACAATTGGACAACAATGGATGCGGTGATATAAGGCGAAACCCCCATTGAGAACAATGAGAAGTTTGATAAAGCCCCACCACTAAATGTATTTAACAATCCAAAAATTCCTGTTGTTGCAAATGTCTGAATTGCTCCAGCGTTTACACCAGGAACAGTAACTTGTGATCCAATACGAAAGATAATTAGAATCGACAATGTGAATAACAGACGTTTTCTAATATCTTTCATTTGAACAGCATTCTTTAGTAGAGTGAACATTAGATCACCTCTACAGTTCCACCTGCAGCTTCAATAGCTTCTTTTGCTGCTTGCGAGAATTTATTTGCTTTTACAGTTAACTTGCGTTCAAGTTTACCATTAGCTAACACTTTGATACCGTCTTTTTCGTTTTTAACGATACCAGCCTCAACTAGTACAGCCGCAGTTACTTCTTGACCATCTTCAAAACGGTTTAATGTTTCAAGATTTACAACTGCATATTCTTTACGATTAATATTTTGGAAACCACGTTTTGGAATACGACGGAATAATGGAGTTTGTCCACCTTCGAATCCTAATCTAACGCCACCGCCTGAACGAGCTTTTTGTCCTTTGCTTCCGCGTCCAGCAGTTTTACCATTTCCTGAACCTTGACCTCTACCAACACGGTTACGTTCTTTACGTGAACCTTCAGCTGGTTGTAATTCATGAAGTTTCATGTTCCGGGCACCTCCTCTTATAAGTTTTAAATTAAACTTCCTCAACATCCACTAAATGTGAAACTGTGTTAACCATGCCTTTGATAGCTACGTTAGCTGGTTTAACAACTGTTGAACGAATTTTTGTTAAGCCTAATGCTTTACAAGTATCGATTTGGTTTTGAGGACGTCCAATCAAGCTTTTCTTTAAAGTAATCTTTAATTCTGCCATTTTAATGTCCTCCTTATCCTAAAAGTTCTTCAACTGATTTGCCACGTAATGCAGCAACATCTTCAACACGTTTTAATTGTTTTAATCCTTCGATTGTAGCACGAACCATGTTAACTGGTGTGTTAGAACCTAAAGATTTTGAAGTTACGTCTGAAATACCTGCTAATTCAACAACGGCACGAACTGGTCCACCTGCTGCAATTCCTGAACCGGCTTGAGCTGGTTTTAACAATACGTTACCACCGCAGAAGCGACCGATAACTTCGTGAGGAATTGTAGAACCACTAGTTGGAACTTCAATAAGGTTTTTCTTAGCATCTTCAATAGCTTTACGAATAGCTTCTGGTACTTCTTGAGCTTTACCAGTACCGAAACCAACATGTCCATTATGGTCACCGACAACTACTAAAGCAGCAAAACGTAAACGACGTCCACCTTTTACAACTTTTGTAACGCGGTTAATCGCAACAACACGATCTTCTAATTCTAAGTTTCTTGCATCAATATTAACCATGAAATGTGGATCCTCCTTTTCCTAGAATACTAGTCCATTTTCACGTGCAGCTTCAGCTAAAGCTTTTACACGTCCATGGTATAAGTATCCACCACGGTCAAAGACTACTTCTTTAATATTTTTTTCAAGTCCGCGTTCTGCAATTAATTTACCTACAGCAGAAGCTTCCTCAGTTTTTGTTCCGTTTTCTACATTAGTATCTAAAGTAGAGGCACTTGCTAGCGTCACACCCGCTACGTCATCAATTAATTGAGCGTAGATGTTTTTGTTAGAACGAAAAACGTTCAAGCGTGGGCACTCAGCAGTACCAGAGATTTTACGACGAACACGTGCGTGACGAGTTTGACGCACTTTATTTTTGTCTGGTTTTGTAATCACAATTTTCACCTCTTATTAATTAATCATGCTGCGATAAGCGCAACAAAAGGTAAATAATCACTAAAATTATTTACCTGTTTTACCTTCTTTACGACGTACAAATTCATCAACGTAACGAATTCCTTTACCTTTATAAGGTTCTGGAGGACGTACGCCACGAATGTTAGCAGCTAATTCGCCAACTTTTTGTTTGTCATAACCTTTAACGATTACTTTTGTATTAGAAGGAACTTCGATTTCTACTCCTTCTTCTGGAGTGAACTCCACTGGATGAGAATATCCAACGTTTAATACAAGTTTTTTACCTTGTAATTGAGCACGATACCCAACCCCGATTAATTCCAATTCTTTTTGGAATCCTTCAGTAACACCAACTACCATGTTGTTGAAAACTGCGCGAGTTGTTCCGTGGATTGTTTTGTTTTCTTTTGAATCATCTGGACGAGAGAATACTACTTCACCTTCGCGTTGTTCTAAAGAAATGTTTTGGTTAAATGTATAACTTAATTCACCTTTAGGACCTTTAACTGTTACTGTATGGTCCTTAACGTCTACTGTTACTCCAGCTGGAATAACGACTGGTTTATTACCGATACGGCTCACTTGGCTGCACCTCCTTAATTTCTAGATTACCAAACGTATGCTAGAATTTCTCCACCTACGTTTTTAGCTCTTGCTTCTTTGTCTGTAATAACACCTTCAGATGTTGATACAATAGCGATTCCTAAACCGTTTAATACTTTAGGAACTTCACCTGTTTTAGCATAAACACGTAAACCAGGTTTAGAAATACGTTTCAATCCTGTAATTACACGTTCGTTATTTTTTCCATATTTCAAGAACACTTTCATGATGCCTTGTTTACCATCTTCTTCAACTGAGAAGTCTTTAATGAAACCTTCAGATTTTAAGATGTTCGCAATAGCAACTTTCATGTTTGATGACGGAACTTCTAGTGATTCGTGACGAACCATGTTCGCGTTACGAATACGAGTTAAGAAATCCGCGATTGGATCTGTCATAACCATTAATGAGTACCTCCTTTATCAAGTAGTAATGATTACCAACTTGCTTTCTTCATTCCTGGGATTTGCCCTTTATAGGCAAGCTCACGTAAACAAATACGGCAAAGTTTGAATTTACGATAAACTGAATGTGGTCGACCACAACGTTCACAACGAGTATATTCTTGAGTTGAATATTTTTTTGGACGTTTGTTCTTTGCGATCATTGATTTTTTAGCCAAACTACTCGCCTCCTGTGAGTTTTATTTTTATTTTTGGAAAGGCATTCCAAGTTGAGTTAATAATTCTTTTGCTTCTTCGTCTGTATTAGCTGTTGTTACGATAACAATATCCATACCACGAACTTTGTCTACGCGATCGTAGTCAATTTCTGGGAAGATTAATTGTTCTTTAACACCTAATGTGTAGTTACCGCGTCCGTCAAAAGATTTTTTAGAAATCCCACGGAAGTCACGTACACGAGGTAATGAAACTGTTACTAACTTGTCTAAGAAGTCATACATACGTTCACCACGTAAAGTAACTTTAGTTCCGATTGGCATACCTTCACGTAAACGGAAACCAGCGATTGATTTCTTCGCAGTTGTTACAACTGGTTTTTGACCAGAGATTAATGTTAACTCTTCAACTGCTTTTTCTAAGTTTTTAGCGTTAGATGTTGCATCACCAACACCCATATTAATAACGATTTTTTCTACTTTTGGTACTTCCATAACTGATTTGTAGTTAAATTTTTCAATTAATGAAGGTACTACTTCGTTTTTGTATTTTGCATTTAAGCGATTCATGCAGGATGGTCCTCCTTCCTCAAATTACTGAATTATGCTTTGTTACGACCTTTAGGTACGCGTACCTTTTCACCGTTTTCTACTTTAAAGCCTGTACGAGTTGCTTTACCTGTAGTTGGGTCTACGAACATTACGTTTGAAACATGAATTGGAGCTTCCACTTCAACGATTCCCCCTGTTTGGTTCGCTTGAGATGGTTTTTGATGTTTCTTAACAATGTTAACACCTTCAACGATTACACGGTCTTTTTTAGGAAAGCTCTTTAAGATTTTTCCTTCTTTACCTTTGTCTTTACCTGAGATTACTTTTACGATATCACCAGTTTTTACGTGCATGTGTTACACCTCCTTCGATTTTGATGAGAATTATAATACTTCTGGAGCTAATGAAACGATCTTCATGTAGTTGTTGTCACGTAATTCACGTGCAACTGGTCCAAAGATACGTGTTCCACGAGGGCTCTTGTCATCACGAATGATTACACATGCATTTTCGTCGAACTTAATGTATGAACCGTCTTTACGACGTGCACCTGATTTAGTACGAACGATTACAGCTTTAACGACATCCCCTTTTTTAACAACTCCACCTGGTGTTGCTTGTTTAACGGATGCAACGATTACGTCACCGATATTAGCTGTTTTGCGGCCAGATCCGCCTAGAACTCTAATTGTTAACACTTCACGAGCGCCTGAGTTGTCAGCCACTTTTAGTCGAGTTTCTGTTTGAATCACTATTGGTTCCTCCTTTCAAATGTATACACAATTTGAAATTAAATAATTACTGCTTCTTCAACAATTTCAACTAAGCGGAAACGTTTTGTTTTTGACAATGGACGAGTTTCCATAATCTTAACAATGTCCCCAACTTTTGCTGAGTTATTTTCATCATGAGCTACAAATTTTTTCGTATATTTAACACGTTTACCGTAAGTTGAGTGACGTTTGTAAGTTTCGATTGCAACTACTAACGTTTTGTCCATCTTATCTGAAACAACGCGTCCTTGATATACTTTACGTTGGTTACGTTCTACAGTCATGTTCATTGCCTCCTTTGCTGATGATTATTTTTGCAATTCTTCTTGACGCAATGCAGTCTTGATACGCGCAATTTGTTTACGTACTTCACGAATGCGTGCTGTACCTTCTAATTGCCCAGTAGCAAGTTGGAATCGTAAGTTGAATAGTTCTTGTTTTAATTCATTTTCTTTTTCAACAAGTTCAGCAGTGGATAACCCTTTAAGTTCTTTCTTAAGTTCATTAACCTTCATTCGATTCACCACCATTTTCTTCGCGTTTCACAAATTTTGTTTTAACTGGCAATTTGTGTGATGCCAAACGTAAAGCTTCGCGTGCTACTTCTTCTGATACGCCAGCGATTTCGAACATCACTTTACCGCGTTTAACTGGTGCAACCCATCCTTCAGGTGCCCCTTTACCAGAACCCATACGAACCCCGATAGCTTTAGCTGTGTATGATTTGTGAGGGAAAATTTTAATCCATACTTTCCCACCACGTTTCATGTAACGTGTCATAGCGATACGTGCTGCTTCGATTTGACGGTTTGTAATCCAGTGAGATTCTGTTGCTTGTAAACCGTATGTACCGAATACTACTTCTTTACCACCTTTAGCTTCCCCGCGCATTTTTCCACGGAACTCACGACGGTGTTTTACACGTTTAGGTACTAACATGATTATTTCCCTCCTTTCTCAGAGTTTTTGTTCTTTCTTGTTGGTAATACTTCATCGCGGTAGATCCAAGTTTTAACACCTAATTTACCGTATGTTGTATCTGCTTCTTCCCATGCGTAGTCAATGTCCGCACGTAATGTATGCAATGGAACTGTTCCTTCTGAATAGCTTTCAGAACGAGCGATATCGGCACCGTTTAAACGACCTGATACCATTGTTTTGATTCCTTTAGCACCAGCGCGCATTGTACGTTGGATTGCTTGTTTTTGTGCACGACGGAAAGCGATACGACGTTCTAAGTCGCGAGCGATTCCTTCAGCAACTAATTTAGCATCTAAATCAGGTTTTTTGATTTCAACAATGTTGATGTGAACTCGTTTACCTGTTAGTTTGTTTAAGTTTGTACGTAATTTATCTACTTCAGATCCACCTTTACCAATTACCATACCTGGTTTAGCTGTGTGGATTGAAACATTAACACGATTAGCAGCACGTTCAATTTCAATTGTTGAAACGCTAGCTTCGTTTAATTGTTTACGGATATAATCACGGATTTTTAAATCTTCATGTAAGAATTCTGCGAAATCTTTTTCTGCGTACCATTTTGAATCCCAGTCACGGATGATTCCGACACGCATTCCTAATGGATGAATTTTTTGACCCACTGATTATCCCTCCTTCTTCTCTGATACCACTACAGTGATGTGGCTTGTGCGTTTTAAGATTTGTGAAGCTGAACCTTTAGCACGTGGACGGAAACGTTTCATAGTTGGTCCTTCGTTCACGTAAGCTTCACTTACATATAAGTTTTCAACATCTAAGTCGAAATTGTGTTCAGCGTTAGCAATTGCAGACATTAAAACTTTTTCTACGATTGGTGATGCAGAACGTGGTGTAAATTTCAAGATTGAAATTGCGTCACCGATTTTTTTACCTCTAATTAGATCGACAACAAGACGAGCTTTACGAGGTGCAATACGAACTGTTTTAGCAACTGCTTTTGCAGATGTGATTTGTTCTGACATTTTTCAAGTCCTCCCCTCGTTATTTGCGTTTAGATTTCTTATCGTCATTCACGTGACCACGGTAAGTTCTTGTTGGTGCGAATTCACCTAATTTGTGACCTACCATGTCTTCTTGAATATATACTGGAACATGTTTTCTGCCGTCATATACAGCAATTGTTTGTCCAACAAAGTTTGGGAAAATTGTTGAACGACGTGACCAAGTTTTGATCACAACTTTTTTGTCGCTACCTTGAGCAGCTTCAACCTTTTTCATCAAATGATCATCGACGAAAGGTCCTTTTTTCAAACTACGACCCATTACGGAAATCCTCCTTCCAGAATTTTAATAGAATCAGATTTGTTATCTAGTTAATTATTTTTTACGACCACGAACAATAAGCTTGTTAGAACGAGCTTTCTTGCTACGAGTTTTGTATCCAAGAGCTGGTTTACCCCATGGAGATACTGGTGTTGGACGTCCGATAGGAGCGCGACCTTCACCACCACCGTGTGGGTGATCGTTAGGGTTCATTACAGAACCACGAACTGTTGGGCGTTTACGTTTCCAACGAGAACGTCCTGCTTTACCGAAGTTAATTAATTCGTGTTGTTCGTTACCAACAGTACCGATTGTTGCACGGCAAGTTGAAAGAATCATACGAACTTCACCTGAGTTCAAACGAACTAAAGTGTATTTACCTTCTTGACCAAGTACTTGTGCACTTGTACCAGCTGAACGAACTAATTGTCCACCTTTGCCTGGTTTTGTTTCAATGTTGTGGATTACAGTACCCACTGGGATGTTTGCTAATGGTAAAGCATTACCTACTTTAATATCAGCATTTTCTCCTGATTCGATACGTTGTCCTACTTGTAAACCTTTTGGAGCAATGATATATGCTTTAATACCATCTACATAGTGAATTAATGCAATGTTTGCTGTACGGTTTGGATCGTACTCGATTGAGTGAACTACACCTTCAACGTTATCTTTGTTACGTTTGAAGTCGATCACACGGTAAGCACGTTTGTGTCCGCCACCTTGGTGACGTACAGTGATTTTACCTTGGCTGTTACGACCAGCGTTGTTTTTTGATGATTCCAACAAAGTTTTTTCTGGTGTTGACTTTGTGATTTCGCTGAAGTCATAACCTGTCATATTACGACGGCCGTTTGAGGTTGGATTATATTTTTTAATCGCCACGTCTATTTCCTCCTATTATTATAGTAGTTTTTTCTTTCTGAAGATTAAGCTTCTTCAGCGAATAATTGAATATCTTTTGAATCTTTTGTAAGCTTCACAATTGCTTTACGACGTTTGTTAGTGTAACCACCGTAGCGGCCAACACGTTTGAATTTAGCACGTACATTTAAGATGTTAACTTTTTCAACTTTAACACCAAAAATTTCTTCTACGGCTTGACGTACTTGAATTTTGTTAGCACGTACATCAACTTCAAAAGTGTATTTCTTTTCGTCAGTAGCAAGCATTGAAGCTTCAGTAATGATAGGGCGTTTGATTACGTCACGTGCATCCATTATTGAAGTCCCTCCTCTACTTTAGAAAGAGCTGCTTTAGTGATTAATAATTTGTCGTTGTTTACAACGTCTAATACTGTAACATCTGTTTCGTCAACGATTGTAACGTTTGGAATGTTACGAGCTGCTAATAATGCGAAATCGTTTGAAGATTCTACAACTACTAACACTTTTGTATCAACGTTCAAGTTAGACAATACTTGTGCAAACTCTTTTGTTTTTGGTGCGTCAAATTGTAATGCTTCCACTACAACAAGCTTGTTATCCAATACTTTTTGTGATAATACTGATTTAATCGCTAAGCGACGTACTTTTTTAGGTAATTTGTAACTATATGAACGAGGTGTTGGTCCGAATACAATACCTCCGCCACGCCATTGTGGTGAACGGATTGATCCTTGACGAGCACGACCAGTTCCTTTTTGGCGCCATGGTTTACGGCCGCCTCCGCTTACTGCACTACGGTTTTTAACAGCGTGTGTTCCTTGACGTAATGAAGCGCGTTGCATGATTACTGCGTCGAATACTACATTTTCGTTTGGTTCAATTCCGAAGATTTCTGAGTTTAATTCGATTTCTCCGTTTGTTGTTCCATCTTGTTTAAATAATGTAACTTTTGTCATTCTCTCGTTCCTCCTTCCCTATTTATTATTTAGATTTAATTGCTGTTTTAATTTCTACTAATGATTTCTTAGATCCAGGTACGTTACCTTTGATTAAGATTACATTGCGTTCTGCATCAACTTTCACTACTTCTAAGTTTTGAATAGTGATACGGTCGCCACCCATTTGTCCAGGTAATGCTTTACCTTTGAAAACGCGTGATGGGAATGATGCTCCACCCATTGAACCAGGACGACGGTGGTAACGAGAACCGTGAGCCATTGGTCCGCGAGATTGTCCATGACGTTTGATAGCACCTTGGAAACCTTTCCCTTTAGATGTACCTGTTACGTCAACGATGTCTCCTGCTTTGAATACATCAACTGTAATTTCTTGTCCTACTTCGTACTCGCTAAGCTCGACATTGTTGAATTCACGAATGAAGCGCTTAGGAGTAGCATTTGCTTTTGCTACATGACCTTTAGCAGGGCGATTTGATAAAACTTCACGTAAGTCGTCGAAACCTAATTGAACAGCTTCGTAACCGTCGTTTTCGATTGTTTTTAATTGAAGAACAACGTTTGGAGTTACTTCAACTACTGTTACAGGAATAAGTTCACCTGCTTCTGTAAAGTATTGAGTCATCCCTACTTTTTTGCCTAAGATTCCTTTGGTCATGGTTACACCTCCATTTTTCTATTTATTATAATTTGATTTCGATGTCAACGCCGCTTGGTAAATCAAGCTTCATTAAGGCATCAACAGTTTTTGGCGTTGGATTAACGATGTCGATCAAACGCTTGTGTGTACGCATTTCAAATTGTTCGCGAGAATCTTTATATTTGTGAGTCGCACGAATAACTGTGTAAAGCGATCTTTCTGTTGGCAATGGAATTGGACCAGCTACGCTAGCACCAGTTCTTTTTGCTGTTTCTACGATTTTTTCCGCTGATTGATCAAGCGCACGGTGTTCGTAAGCTTTCAAACGGATACGGATTTTTTGTTTTGCCATTGTCTTTCCTCCTTCGTCTAATGTTGTCATAAGACTAGCTCCACGCGAATTTCCGACTTGACCCTTTCGTGGCAAAGCGTCCGGGCGTGTCGCAACCTCTCGTTTCATAGCTCCCCTTCTTATTTTAAGAGGGGGTATGCTGCTTTAGAATTTACATTCCTCTGCGGCACTTTTAATAGTATACAAGATTCTTTTTTTGATTGCAAGCGAAAACCGTTGATTTAACAACATTTATTTATGCACACGCGCCCGTGTGTTCCATTTTGTTTTAAACCCTTTACAAACGTTGTTATATCAACGTTTTTGGCATTTTGCTTTGTTTTTTGTTTTTCGCTTTCAATTGTCTGACATTTTAATTTAAAAAATTTTAATAAAAAAAAGACTATCCAAAATTGGATAGTCTTGAAAATCATTTTTAAGAAAAATTATTTTTCGATAGAAGCTACTGAACCAGCACCTACTGTACGTCCACCTTCACGGATAGAGAATTTAGTACCGTTTTCGATAGCAACTGGGTGAATTAATTCAACTTCCATAGTTACGTTGTCACCAGGCATTACCATTTCAACGCCTTCTGGTAACAAGCAAACACCAGTGATGTCTGTTGTACGGAAGTAGAATTGAGGACGGTAGTTTGTGAAGAATGGAGTGTGACGTCCACCTTCTTCTTTAGTTAATACGTAAACTTCAGCTTTGAATTTAGTATGTGGAGTGATTGTTCCTGGTTTAGCAAGAACTTGTCCACGTTCGATGTTGTCACGTGTAACACCACGTAATAATGTACCAATGTTATCCCCTGCTTCAGCATAGTCTAACAATTTACGGAACATTTCAACACCTGTAACAGTTGTTTTAGAAGTTTCTTCTGAAATACCAACGATTTCAACTTCGTCACCAACACGAACTTGTCCACGTTCAACACGACCTGTAGCAACAGTACCACGACCTGTGATTGAGAACACGTCTTCGACTGGCATCATGAATGGTTTGTCAACGTCACGTTCTGGAGTTGGGATGTATTCGTCAACTGCAGCCATTAATTCTAAGATTTTTTCTTCGTATGAAGCGTCGCCTTCTAAAGCGCGTAAAGCAGAACCTGCAACAACTGGAGTGTCATCGCCTGGGAAATCGTATTCTGATAATAAGTCACGAACTTCCATTTCTACTAATTCTAATAATTCTTCATCGTCAACCATGTCAACTTTGTTTAAGAATACAACGATGTAAGGAACACCTACTTGACGTGATAATAAGATGTGTTCACGTGTTTGTGGCATTGGGCCGTCAGCTGCAGATACTACTAAGATAGCACCGTCCATTTGAGCAGCACCAGTGATCATGTTTTTAACGTAGTCCGCGTGTCCTGGGCAGTCAACGTGAGCGTAGTGACGAGTGTCAGTTTCGTACTCAACGTGAGCTGTGTTGATTGTGATACCACGTTCGCGTTCTTCTGGAGCTTTATCGATTGAACCGTAATCTTGAGCTTGCGCGAAACCTTTCTTAGCTAATACAGTTGTAATAGCAGCAGTTAATGTTGTTTTACCGTGGTCAACGTGGCCGATTGTACCAATGTTAACGTGTGGTTTTGAACGGTCAAATTTTTCTTTTGCCATTTAAATGATTCCTCCTAATAATTGAGTTTTGTTAGATTCTATAACAGTATCTACCGATTGTAATTATACCAAAGAACTCTCTTAAAAATCAACTGGTTATGACTGACATAACCAGCCGATTCAGTTCATTTGATAGGATGCAGTGCTAGAGATTATTCTCCGTTACCGCCGTTTTTCTTAATGATTTCTTCTGCAATGCTCTTAGGAACATCTTCATAGTGGTCAAATGTCATACTGAAAGTACCACGACCTTGTGTTGCAGAACGTAATGTAGTTGCGTAACCGAACATTTCTGATAAAGGAATCATACCTTTAACGATTTGTGCGTTACCACGAACTTCAGAACCTTCAACACGTCCACGACGAGCGTTAACGTGTCCCATTACATCTCCGAAGTATTCTTCAGGAACTGTAATTTCAACAGCCATCATAGGTTCTAAGATAGCAGGTTGAGCTTTCTTAGCAGCAGCTTTCAATGCCATAGAAGCGGCAACTTTGAAGGCTGTTTCAGATGAATCGACATCATGGTATGATCCATCGTAAAGTTTAGCTTTGATGTCAACTAATGGATAACCAGCTAATACCCCGTTTTCCATAGCGTCTTTCAATCCAGCTTCAACTGCAGGGATGTATTCACGAGGAACTACCCCACCGACAATAGCGTTTTCGAATTCGAATCCAGCACCTTCTTCGTTAGGAGTAAATTCAATCCATACGTGACCGTATTGACCTTTACCACCTGATTGACGAACGAATTTACCTTCAGCTTGTGTAGAAGCACGGAATGTTTCACGGTAAGATACTTGAGGAGCACCTACGTTAGCTTCTACTTTGAACTCACGACGCATACGGTCAACGATGATATCCAAGTGTAACTCACCCATACCAGCGATAACTGTTTCACCAGTTTCTTGGTTAGTGTAAGCACGGAATGTTGGATCTTCTTCTGCAAGTTTTTGTAAAGCAATACCCATTTTATCTTGGTCAGCTTTTGATTTAGGTTCAATAGCAACCTCGATAACTGGATCAGGGAATTCCATTGATTCTAAGATAACTTCAGCTTTTTCGTCACATAATGTGTCCCCTGTAGTTGTATCTTTAAGACCAACTGCAGCAGCGATGTCTCCTGAGAATACTTCTGGAATTTCTTGACGAGAGTTCGCGTGCATTTGTAGGATACGTCCTACACGTTCACGTTTACCTTTCGTTGAGTTCTTAACGTATGAACCTGATTGTAAAGTACCAGAGTACACACGGAAGAATGTTAAACGACCTACGAATGGGTCAGTCATAACTTTGAAGGCCAATGCTGAGAATGGTTCTTCATCAGATGAATGACGTTCTACTTCTTGGTCTGTGTTAGGGTCTACCCCTTTAATTGAAGGAACATCTAATGGAGATGGTAAGTAGTCAACTACTGCATCTAACATTAATTGTACCCCTTTGTTTTTGAAGGCAGAACCACATAATACAGGGTAGAATTCTACCGCACATGTAGCTTTACGGATAGCTGCTTTTAATTCAGCTTCTGAAATTTCGTCACCTTCTAAATAGCGTTCCATTAATTCTTCATCAGTTTCAGCAACTGCTTCAACTAATTTTTCACGCCATTCTTCAGCTAAATCTTGTAAATCTTCAGGGATATCTGTTTCTTGGATATCTGTACCTAAGTCATTTGTATAGATTTCAGCTTTCATTTTGATTAAGTCAATGATACCAGTGAAGTTGTCTTCAGCTCCGATTGGTAATTGAATTGGGTGTGCATTTGCTTGTAAACGTTCGTGGATTGTACGTACTGAATATAAGAAGTCAGCACCGATTTTATCCATTTTGTTTGCAAATACGATACGTGGAACTCCGTATGTTGTAGCTTGACGCCATACAGTTTCTGTTTGAGGTTCTACCCCAGATTGAGCATCAAGTACAGCTACCGCACCATCTAATACACGTAGAGAACGTTCTACTTCAACTGTGAAGTCCACGTGCCCTGGAGTGTCGATGATGTTGATACGGTGACCTTTCCATTGTGCTGTTGTAGCAGCTGATGTAATAGTGATACCACGTTCTTGTTCTTGTTCCATCCAGTCCATTTGTGAAGCTCCTTCGTGAGTTTCACCAATTTTGTGGATTTTACCAGTGTAATAAAGTACACGCTCAGTCGTTGTAGTTTTACCTGCATCGATGTGGGCCATGATACCAATATTACGAGTATTTTCAAGAGAGAATTCTCTTTTTGCCATCTTCGTTCTACACCTCTTTCTATATTTCTAACAATAAGTGAGACCAAAAAGGTTGAAAAACCTTTTTAATCTTACCAACGATAGTGAGCAAACGCTTTGTTCGCTTCAGCCATTTTATGTGTATCTTCACGTTTCTTAACAGAAGCACCTGTGTTGTTCGCAGCATCCATAATTTCTTTAGCTAAACGAACTTCCATTGTGTCTTC
Organism: uncultured Granulicatella sp.; assembly: GCA_934193545.1. Classification (GTDB taxonomy): domain Bacteria; phylum Bacillota; class Bacilli; order Lactobacillales; family Aerococcaceae; genus Granulicatella. Next base: position 19,909 of record CAKPVL010000022.1, read on the forward strand.
ACCACGTAGACGTGAGTAGTTTACTAACCAACGTAAACCTAATGTAGTACGACGGTCTGGACGAACTTCCACAGGAACTTGGTAGTTAGAACCCCCTACACGACGAGCTTTAACTTCAAGAACAGGCATAATGTTTTTCATTGCTTGTTCGAAAACTTCCATTGGATCGTTTCCAGTTTTTTCTTTAACGATATCAAATGCGTTATATAAGATTGTTGCAGCTTTACCACGTTTTCCATCTACCATTAAACGGTTGATTAAACGAGTAACTAATTTTGAATTATAAATTGGATCAGGTAAAACATCACGTTTTGCGACAGGACCTTTACGAGGCATTTATAATCCTCCTTTCATTTAATGAGTGTTTTATTTTTTAAAATTATTTTTTAGGACGTTTAGTACCGTATTTAGAACGACCTTGCATACGGTTGTTAACTCCTGCAGTGTCTAAAGCACCACGAATGATATGGTAACGTACCCCTGGTAAGTCTTTTACACGTCCACCACGGATTAACACAACGCTGTGTTCTTGTAAGTTGTGACCGATACCTGGAATGTACGCAGTTACTTCGATTAAGTTAGATAAACGTACACGAGCGTATTTACGTAACGCTGAGTTAGGTTTTTTAGGTGTCATAGTACCTACACGAGTACATACACCACGTTTTTGTGGAGAGTTTGTATTCGTTTGTGATTTTTTGAAACTGTTATAGCCTTTACCTAACGCTGGAGAAGCTGATTTCTCAACTGCTGATTTACGAGGTTTACGGACTAATTGGTTAATAGTTGGCATTAAGCTCTTCCTCCTTCCCTAACGGGTTCTTCTTGGTCCACACTTCCGGGCGGACCATTTTTTGTTAAAAATTAAAAGACATCACTGTCTCATAAAATGGCCTTCTTACCAGTCAGCACGACTGATTTGATTACTTATCAGGAATCAGGTATAAAAGCACCTCTAATAGAATAGCATTTCTCCTTCAACACGTCAAGAATTTTCTTAAGAGAAAATGTTCCCTTTTATTCGGTACAATTTATATAGAAGTAACTTACTCCACAAATAAATATCCACCGGCTTAGCCGGTGGATATTTATTCGATTATTTATTGTTGTTAAAGAAAGACATCCACTCTCCGCGTCTTATAATAAGCATCTCTTCGGCCTTCATACAATTGTACTCCGTCTTTTTCAAAAAGATTAGCTCCTATAATACTCTCCATTGCTATATTAGCTGAATCCTTCTTCAATTTATCCTTAGGACGTGAAATAATCAGGTTCTTTGTTTTTCTGTCACTCCCTTTGAATCGTAAATGCAGTTTCTTTTCAACAAATGTATGATGTGTCATAATTTTTCCTCCTCATTTCTATTCATAATCTAATAAGTCTTACACTTATAAAAACAAATTTAGGAGTTAAATTGCTATGCTCTAAGAGATTTTTTCTGTGAACAATTGTAATTTTGTAATGCTACTTAGGCAGTTTTTTCTTTTTTACTTTCACTTCTACATCATATCCACATCGATAAGCTAAATCCAACAGAGTGAGAATAGTTGGATTATGGTCTCCACTCTGCAATCTCGAAAGATTTGATGCTTTAAGGTCAACTTCTTTTGCAAAATCTTCTAAAGAAAGTCCTGTCACCGTTTGTAACTTTGTCATTTGTAACGCAACTCGCTGCATCATCATTTCCTTTTCTAAATCATACTCAAACGTCGGATATTCTGATGAAAGCTTGCAAAGTTTTGAAGTTAGGTACGTCCCCATCGTCCATCTCCTCCTTAACATTTTTTGAAAGAGTTATTAGTAATCCGTGTTTTCCTTTATACCATCGACCCCATTTTTGAATCATCTCTTCTGTTAACCCATCTTCTTGCAGTATTTTTAATATGGCTGCATACTTTACTTTTTCTTTGTATGAATACTCATCTAGCTGATCTACCATATCTTTTTCGATTTTAAACTTGCGCTTCATCTCTCCCGCCTCCACACCTTAAAATTATCATATATGATAATTATCACATATGATAATTTTGCTCTTTTATAGTATTATTTTGCTCAAATAAATATCCACCGGCTTAGCCAGTGGATATTTATTGGTCTAATTAAAAAGAGACAGGCGAAATCGCCTGCCTCAAAATAGTGATTATTAAGCTTTTCCTGTTG
>CAKPVL010000023.1 GCA_934193545.1 uncultured Granulicatella sp.
AATGCGCCTCACTTTCTACAAATTCACACACTATTGTACCATAAAAAAGCCCTATCACAAAGGTTTCTCTGTCTGCAATATTTCTGCGATTTTATCAAATGTCATCCCATTTCGAATCGTAATCGTCTTATAAAATGGTTGCTTCAAAATTTTCTTATGGTAAGTCGTTTTTTGATACTCTGCCTCATCGATTTTCGCCCAGAAGACTGCACATTTCCCGACATAGACTCTCTCGTTATAAAACTCAGACTCTTCTACAAATCGAACAACTTCATCAGTATCTGTCCCGTGTGAGAAAAATAAAATATCTTTTCTAGCAAACTCATCCTTCCACCATTCCGGAAGCCCCGCCATTTCTTCTAAGTATTCCTCTTTTGAAAGCAGCACAAACGGAATCGTAAAGTCGTAATTCTCTTCTAGCATCTTTTCAACCTTCAAAACGATATTTCCTACACTCTCATCGCTTGCAAAAAACAAGTTTCCGCTATTAATGTACGAATCCACATCGCTGAACCCTTCACGTCTGAGCAATTCCTTCAGTTCACTCATCACGACTTTATTTTTGCCACCAACATTGATGCCTCTTAATAAAAGCACATACCGCATCCGACTCACCTCTCTTGTCGCCCCATTATAGCACACTCTCCACGAAACGCATTCACCCCACCCCTGCACCGGTCAGCCGTGAATGAGGAACACAATCTCAAGAACTCCTCTCAACTTCCCTCAGCTTTGTTGTGAGGAATCCTTCAGGAGGCTTTTAGGTGTATCCCTGTTTCATCAATTGCGACAGAAACAGCGGTTTTGTTGAAAGATTAGTGAGAACATCCATTGAATGCGAATTAGAGACACTTACGAATCCATTCGTTAGTGTCTCTTTGAGGCTTCAAAGACGAGAGACCCTAGGCTCGAGTCGGTGGCTCACTAATTCTCTTTCAACAATTAAAACCGCTTGTTTCTAAAGCAATCCACGACCACACTCCATACACCTAAAAGCCTCCCCCGAAGGGGCCTCCCTGCACCTACCCACTTTACAGCACATACTTTCTTTCCACACAAAAAGCCTGAGGAAAATTCCCCAGGCCTTCGTTGTGATTGTGTTGTGAATGAACTTATATGTGATTATTGATTCCACGCTGCATCAAATTGTGCTTTAGAATCTGTAACTAATTGATCTACATTAGCATTTTCAGTCTTGAAGATTTTTTCTAAAATCGTACGAACTTCTGCGTATGCAGGGTCAGAGTTTTCAACTACAGGAATTGAGAATAAATTCTTAGTAGCTTCGCCTAAAATTGCAGGAACTTTAGAGTTTGATTTCTTGTATTCATCTTTTTCTAACACTGAAGCAACTGTTGGCATGTAACCAGTTTGTTGTGCCCAGTATAATTGAGATTCAGCTGAAGATAAGAATTTCAAGTATAAGAATGCTGCAGTACGTTGTTCTTCAGTTGTAGAACCTTCGAACATGTAAATGTCAGTACCTTGTTGTAAGTTGAATTTCTCAGGACGAACTGCTACTCCGTATTCGAAACCAGCTTCTTTAGCGCCTTTAGCTACGAATGATTCACCAGCTGTTGAACCAACATACATAGCCACTTTTTTGTTTTGGAATGGTGCTGATAAGTATTTATCTGAACCAGCTACACGGAAGTATCCATCTTTAATTCCGTCTGCGTAGTATTTAACAACTTCTTTTGAAGCGTCACTTGCGAAGTCTAATTCTTTAGTGAAGTCAATGCCTTTGTTCTTCATACCAATTGCATAGTAGTTGTTTAATGAGTCGAAACCAGCACCAACAACTTCGTGGTTAGATTTTTCGTAAATTGTTTTAGCTGCTTCTTTTAATTCATCTAAAGTAGTTGGAACTTTAACACCGTATTGTTTCAATAAATCTGCATTGTAGAATAATACTTCTGTAGATTTGTTGAATGGGATACCGTATTGTACTCCTTTGATTTTAGCACCATCCATTAAGTCTGAACGGATTTCTTCACCTTTCTTGAATCCGATTGTTTCGTTTTCAATGTATGGTTTGAAGTCTACCAATGTATCTTGCTCAGCAGCATTGAATAACCAGTTAGGATATGCTTGAGTGATTGTTGGTAAGTCTTTTGGTGAAGTTAAAGTTGAGTTAATTTTAGCTTGTAAATCTTTGTATGAAGATTGGTTTTGTAACTCTACTTTGATATTTGGGTTAGCTTTCATGAAGTCTTCTGTTAATTTTTGAAGAGCTTTTTCAAGCTGACCGTTCATAGCATGCCAGAAAGTGATTGTAGTTTCTGATTTAACCTCTGTTACGATGTCTTTTTTAGTTTCAGCTTGTTGTGAGCTGTTTGATGAGTTAGCTCCACATGCTGTTAACGCTACAACTGATGCTGTTGCTAGTGTCGCTTTTACTAAAGATTTGAATTTCATTTTTCTTCTCCTTTTGTTATATAGTTTTTACAACACAATTTTTTCGCCGCGATACGGCAATATTCTGTCACCATACGGATTCACCAGAAGTTCTGGTTTTAACGTATGAATTGGAACCAAACATTTAGGCTCGATCATCGCAATAATGCGGTCTAAGTCGTCCGGTTTTGCGTGACCTGAGCAAGCTAGGCGTACAAACTCAATGTGTTTTTCCGCCAATAAATCAAGAAACGGTTGATAGTTCGGATCAAAGTCCCCAAGAGGCTGCGCATCGCTATGGATGTATAAGCTTCCTTCTTGCAAACGTTCGAAATGATCGACTGCTTGCCATAAGTACTTCGAAGTATCCTCTAACAACGTTTGATATGAAATTTCTAAAGTAGGATCAAGTTCGTCGAGCTTAGGAGCTCCTTCTCTATAGTAGTAATGAGCTTCTTTTTGGAAAACTTCTTTGAGAAGTGCCGCCATCGTTGCTTCTAAAACAACAGTACGGCTTGTTCCTTCGACGATTTTTTCAAAACGACGGACATTTGCAGGATAGCCATTAAATGTGATTTGTCGATTTGGATTTTCTTGTTCGAGGCGAGCGATATGACGGATCACATCTTCCTCATTTTCAGGTTTAATTTCGTCTTCAACCTCTTTACGGTCTCCAAAGCTAATCGATACGCCTTCCATCATTAAAAGGTCGGTATGTTTTGCCTTCTTACAAAACTCGATTGTATCTTCGGCATTATGACCGTGAAGTCGTAAGTCCCCTGTATAAGTAATATGATGTCCAGGAGTTTTGATGATTAAAGCAGCAGCCCCATACGCATCATGATCGACACGCACGATTTCTACTTCGATTTCTCCAACCTTAATCACGTCTCCAGCATCTAACCCAATCATGTCTCTTGTAAATGTATCGTCTTCAAACGGCGATGGTAGTAAGAACACGCCATTGCGGTTGAGCGAATTTACAATCATTTTTGTTTCCTTCAATGTATATAAAGGAATGTTTGGGTCTAAATAATTCAACATTCTTGTATGGTCCAAATGCGCATGAGAGATAAAGACCGCCGTGTTGGCATAGTCTTTATCTTCATCCCCTTCATATTTGTAAGGGATACGTGCATCGTACATATTTTTCAAATGTGGAATCACTTTATGGTCAGTGAGTGTTTGCACCGATTCATCGGGCAGTTCTAATTCTGGTAAAAACTCAGTCCCGAAGTCAAAGAAGATATGACTATCTTTGTACGCTACTTCGATGACCGTTCCACCGATTGTCAAAATGCCGCTATGAAAGGTAATCGTTGTTTTATCCTTTGATACCATTCTTCGCAACCCCTCTAATAATTTCTTTTCTGAATACGAAGTAAATTAACAGAATTGGGATAACCGTTAAAGTTGCTGCGGCCATTTGTAAGTGAACATCACTTCCGGCTTCTGTCGTGAAGGCAGAAAGTCCGTTGTTTAATAGACGGAATTCTTTCGTGTTTGTAACCAATAATGGCCATAGGAATGAATTCCAGCTTTGGATGAATGTTAAAATCCCTACTGTTACTAACGCTGGTTTACACATTGGCACTAAAATACGCCAGATGTATTCTAAATCGCTCGCACCGTCGATTTTAGCCGCTTTGTAGAATGTGCTTGGGATTCCTTTTAAGTATCCGTTCAAGTAGTAAATATAGAAGATACTTGTTAAGAACGGAATGATTAACGCTACATAAGTGTTTAATAACCCTAATTGAGCGATTGTTTGGTAGTTTGTAAAGATGATTGATTCGTAAGGAACCATTAATAGTGAAACTAAAATCATCATTACGATATTTTTTCCTTTGAACTGTAAGCTTGTTACGGCAAAGGCTGCTAGTAATGAAGTAATCACTGTTGCCACTGTTGTAAATAGAGACACGAATAATGTGTTTCCGAAGTAACGTAAGAATGGCGCACGGCTAAATACTTCTAAGTAGTTACTAAATTTGAATGAACTTGGGATGAATGACGGTGGAATACTTGTTGCTTCCGCGTATGTCATTAACCCAGTCATTACCATGTAAATAAATGGGAATACAGTAATCAACGCTAAGAAAATTAAAAGCGCGATTGAAAAACCGTTAAATACTTTTTTCATCTTCTTATCCCTCCGCCTTTCTCAAGAATTTGTTTTGGAGGAATGTTGCAAAAAGAATGATTGCAAACAAGATTACAGTTGCTGCCATGGCAACCCCTGGTCTTCCTGCCACATGGAACTTGTCGTAAATATAGTACACAGCTGTTGTTGCTGAGTTCGCTGGACCAGCAGTTCCGCCAAATAATGCGTACACTTGTGTATACACTTTGAATGCCCCGATTAAGTTAACCGTTGAAAGGAAGGCAATTGTTGGAACTAATTGCGGGAATGTAATACGCCAGAAGATTTCACGGTCTGTCGCACCAAACATTTTCGCAATCTTGAAGTGCTCAGGATCAATATTACGTAATCCTGCTAAAAGGATAATAATATTGAACGCTAAACTTGTCCAAACCCCGAAGATAATCAGTGTTGGCATACTCATGTTTACGTTATCCAACCAGTTCACGGCTGGAATACCAATCAAGCCAAGGAAGAAGTTGATAATTCCGTAGTCCCCGTTAAAGAAGTAACGGAACACAATCCCGATAGCGATTGTACTTGTAACGTAAGGCATGAAGAAGATTGTTTCGAAGAAGCTTTTACGTTTAATCTTCTCGAAAATAATCCATGCAATGATGATTGAGATTAATAACGCTACTGGCACTACTGCGAATGCATACAATGCTGTGTTAAGTAACGCTTTATGGAATACAGGGTCTGCAATTACTTTTTGGTAGTTGTCTAAACCAGTGTATTGTAATTTTAATAGTGACCCTTTTTGGAAACTCATCCAGAACGAACGAAGTAATGGATAAATGTTAAAGAGAAGAATCACTCCTAAAGATGGGAGAAGGAATAACCAAGCTTTAGGTTGGTTCTCTGGGTTATATTTTCTCATTAGTAAACACGCGCTCCATCTTTATCGAATAAGAAGATTTTGTGTTTTAGTAATTGGAATGAAAGTGTGTCTCCTTCTTCAATCTTATGTTCCACACTTACAATTGATTTCAAGAATTGTTCGCCTAATGGGAAGTGAAGAATACGTTCACGTCCGATTAATTCAACGCCGCTAATTGTTGTTGAGAATAGCCCTTGTTCACCTTCAGCTACTGGAACCACGTCTTCAGGACGCATTCCTAAGTAGTAGTGACCATCTGCTAATTCTTGACGTTTGCGGTCTTGTGATAATTCAGAAGTTGGTAAGTTGAATGCTGGGTGAGTAATCACGCCGTCTTTAATTTCCACTTCTGTAATGTTGATGATTGGGTTACCGATGAATTTCGCAACGAATAAGTTACTTGGTTCTAGGTATAAGTTTTGTGGGTCATCATGTTGTTGAATGTACCCTTCGTTTAAAAGAATGATTTTATCTGAGATTGATAAAGCTTCTTCTTGGTCGTGCGTTACGAAGATGGTTGTGATTCCTACTTCTTTTACAAGACGACGGATTTCTTCACGGATTTTCAAACGTAAACGAGCGTCCAAGTTACTTAATGGCTCATCTAGTAGAAGTACTTCAGGTTTTTGAACAAGCGCACGAGTAATCGCCACACGTTGTTGTTGTCCCCCTGATAAAGTACCAGGTTTTTTACCTGCTAGCTCTTCAATGTTTGTTAATTGCATATATTCTTCTGCAATCTTTTGAGCTTCTTCTTTAGAGATTTTGTTTTTACCAACTGTTAGTGGGAACATGATGTTCTCTAACACTGTCATATGCGGATATAACGCATAGTTTTGGAATACGAATCCGATGTTACGGTCTTTAGGTTCTGTCGTAACAACTGAATTTCCTTTAAATTGGATGTCTCCTCCTGTTGGTGTTAATAATCCTGCGATTAAATTTAAAATTGTTGATTTCCCACAACCACTAGGTCCTAGTAAACAAACTAAGTCCCCTTGTTCAATTGAGAAATTTACTGACTTTAATGCTTCAAAGCCGTTATCGAATACTTTGTTTAAGTCAATAACATCGATCATGACGAATCCTCCAGTTTCTTTTACTTCAATACATTCTATTCTACCATGTTTTTTAGAAACTGAAAACTGAAAAAGTAAAATTTATGAAAGCTTTTTATTGTAGACAGTTATCCCGTTTCTGAGCACAAAAAAAGGACGAGAAAACCTCGCCCTTTTTACGATTTTTATAACGTGCACAAACCCCTTTAGAGTGCGGTTTTGTATCTAAAAACTTCATGGTTTGTGAACAAAATCTATTAACGTTTAATAATTTTATAGTAACTACGAGACGTGATTTGGTACACGATGAGATACACCACAACAAAGATAGCACCAATCACAATCGTTGCGTTCAGCGTTACGTTGCCGTCAACCCCGAAGAGCTGAATAATCTTACGATACATCTTGAAGGCAAATGCGGTATGAATAAACGCCGTCACAAGCGGTAAGAAGAATACGATTAGCACTTGACGGTTGATGGATTTCTTGATGGTCTTTTGATCGATACCAAGTTTTTGTAGGATGACGAAACGGTCACGGTCTTCGTACCCTTCAGAAATTTGTTTGTAGTAAATGACAAGGACTGCACCAATGAAGAACGCAACGGAAAGAAGTGCCCCTACAAAGAGTAAACTACCCATAAATCCGTAGATGTCTTTGGCCGCATCCTCTCTACTTCCAACCGTGATGAATTCCTCATTACTTCCTTCAAGCACGTTAGCGTAGGCTTCAAACTCTTCTGTTTTAGCTGAAGTGTCTGTCGATGTATCCCACAATGCATAGTAGAACCCACGGCCAAGTTTACCGTCAATCATCTTCGTTGGATCCTTTACAACGGCTACATAAACATTATCTGCAACATATGGCAATTGTGGCAATTTTTCTTTAAAGTCGCCAGTATCCATCATCTCTTTGACTTGAAGCGTTAATTGTCCATTCACGCGGATAGCCGAAACATTTTTGTCTGCTCCTTTAACCAGTCCTAGAACGACTTCATTATCACCAGGCTGAAAATTCGTCCCAAAAATACGATTGTAATCATCCGCAGAGAGGAACGTAATGAACGCGGCTGGGCTATCTCCTGGATAGACTCCCTCGATGTCCACCCCGCCCTCCATACTTTTTGCGGCACGAAGCACGCTGAGGTAATTCATTTCATTGGTTACAGTGCCCTTCGATTGCGCCTTGATTTTACTAATTTGTTCTGAAAGTTGGCGAATCGTAGAGGTGTCTTCGACGAATGCCGTTGCCGAATAATCTGTTGGATAGCTTTTCTTCAATAAATCGGCTGTCCCTGTTTGCAAAGCGACCGTTGTGGCTAATGTGACAAGTACCATCGTCGATAAAATACAAATACTTGCAAGGCCCGCCGCATTTTTACGCATACGGAATTTTAAATTAGAAATCGAAATAAAATTCGTTGGTTGGTAAAAGAGACGTTTGTTCTTTTGTAAAAGCGAAAGCAATGCAATCGAACCTGCGTCAAATAAAATATACGTTGCTAAAACAACTAATAGAACCGCTACGAAGAAAGAATATAGCGCTGCAACAGGTGCTTCAATCGTTTGCGACATATAATACGCGCCGCCGAGAAGCCCTGCACCAATGAGTGCGCGAAGAAGGATAAAGCGCCCCTTCGTTTCTCCTTTTTTCTTCTCAGAAAGCATTTCTAACGGACGGCTCATATACATCTTTGTCGCATTTAAGAAGAAGACAGCCCCGAAAATAAACGCCATCGAAATCAGTACAAAACCGACGCTACCGAGTTGCATCGAATACTCGATGCCGATTGGAATTCGAATGAGTTTCAATAAAACGGCAAACGAGAAGCGATGGAACACGATTCCAAGCACAATCCCTAGCCCCACGCTGACCACTGAGAAAAGAAGTAATTCAATGAAACTTAACAACTGAATGTTTTTTCGGTCGAGCCCTAAGATACTATATAGGCCGTATTCTTTTAATCGATTTTTCGTCACGAAGGCATTCGCGTAAAGAATCGTTAAGAGTGCCACGAGCTGAACCACGATAACCCCAAAGCCCAATGTTTGCGCAATGGCTCCCCCTCCACGAAGAGTGGAAAGCTCCGGCATCGCAGATAAGGCGTGCGTGATATAGAGAATCATCGTCACCATAATGGTCGTCAGTGCATACGGCAAATATAATGAATGATTCTTTTTTAGATTCGACGTCGCCATCGAAAAAATGAGTTTAAACATGGATTTCACCTCTATTTGCCATCGCAGTTAATGTTTCTGAGATCAACTCGAACATTTGTTGATCACTTCTTCCTTCACGGTACAATTGATTATAAATCAAGCCGTCTTTAATGAAAAGAACGCGTTTGGCACGACTGGCAGCGACCGTACTGTGCGTTACCATTAAAATCGTTTGTCCGTTTTGATTAATTTTATCAAATAAATCTAATGTATTGCTTGCTGATTTTGAGTCAAGCGCCCCTGTTGGTTCATCGGCTAAGAGGAGGCTTGGGTCCGTAATCATCGCACGGCCAATCGCCACACGTTGTTGTTGCCCTCCTGAGAGTTCATAAGGATATTTCTTCAGTAAGTCTTTAATCCCTAGCATTTGCGCAATCGGTTCGACCTTTTGCTTCATTTCTGAAATAGGACGGCGAGCGAGTACCAGCGGCAACACCATATTATCATAGACCGATAAGGTTTCTAATAAGTTGAAATCTTGGAACACGAACCCTAAGTGGTCGCGACGGAATTCCGTAAGAACTTTAGAAGAGATATTTTGAATGTTTTCTCCGTTTAAAAATACGGAACCAGCAGTTGGACGGTCGAGAGTCGCTAAAATATTTAAGAGCGTTGTTTTCCCTGAACCCGATTCCCCCATCACGGCTACATATTCGCCTTCTTCAACCGAGAAGCTGATGTCTTTAAGAGCCGTCACCTCAGCAGCTCCAAAACGCGTTTGATATTTCTTTTGTAAATGTTGTACATCTAATAATGTCATTGTTTTCACCCTTTACTTTCATTTGTTGACCTTAGTATAGTCCACTCGTAAAGGGAAATCATGACACTATCCTATCATTTTATCCCCATTTCTTACATTTTTGTCACTTTGAAAAAAGCACAAAAAAAGAGGCTTCACAAGGAAACCTCTTTTGGAGTTGGAATTGATTAACGTTTAATAATTCTGTAGTAACTACGAGACGTGATTTGGTACACGATGAGATATACGACCACGAAAATCGCACCAATCACAATTGTCGCGTTTAATGTCACGCTGCCGTCAACCCCGAAGAGTTCGATAATCTTACGATACATCTTGAAGGCAAATGCGGTATGGATAAACGCTGTGACAAGTGGTAAGAAGAATACAATCAATACTTGACGGTTGATTGATTTCTTGATCGTCTTTTGATCGATACCGAGTTTTTGTAAGATAACGAAACGATCACGGTCTTCGTATCCTTCAGAAATTTGTTTATAGTAAATAACAAGAACTGCACCGATGAAGAATGCGATAGAAAGAAGTGCACCCACTAAGAGCAAGCTACCCATGAAGGCATAGAGCGTTTTAGCCTCTTCATTCTTACTGCTTAACGCCATGGCATCTGCCTTGTATTGACTCTTCACATTCTTATACGCAGCCCATTCAGCGTCACGTAACTCAAACGGTGTATTGGTATTCCAAGTAAAGTAATACATCGCTTGACCAGCCACTGGGTTTAAGTATTGCATTGGATCTTTTACAATCCCTACATACTGATTATCTGCCACATATGGTAGTTGTGGCATTACTTTCGCGTAAGGAGTCCCATCAATCATCTCTTTAACGGTAATCGTCGCGGTATACACAACCGAATACGTCTTTACTTCTGAAATTTGTTTAACGTCCCCTTTAATGTGGCCGACAATCATTTCCTTTTCGCCAACTGTGTAGTTCGTCCCAAACATCTTATTATATTGGTCCACTGAAACAAGGGTGAACATCGCTGCAGGACTATCTCCTGAGTTCACATTCGCAAAGTCGAATCCATTCTCCGTACGTTTCCCAAAACGAAGCACGTTTAAGAATGTCTTCTCGTCTTTCAACTGACCTTTCGTTTGTTCCTTAATCTTTTGAACGATTGGAGGATATTGATCCATATCCTTTTCTAAAACAAAGTAAGCAACTGCAGAGTAATCTGTTGGATAGTTGCTATCGAGTCTGGCTGTTGTCCCACGTTGAAGTGCTACAGTTGTCGCCATCGTAACAAGTACCATTGTTGAAAGGATACACACGCTGGCAAGTCCGGCAGCATTTTTACGCATACGGAATTGCAAGTTTGAAATCGAAATAAAGTTCGTTGGTTGATAGAACAACTTCTTATTCTTTTGCAAGATGGATAGAAGCGCAATCGAACCAGCGTCGAATAAAATGTAAGTCGAAATCACTACTAATAATACAGCTAAGAAGAAGTATAAGAGAGCTTTAACCGGAGACTCGATGGATTGTGACATATAGTACGCATATCCGAGAAGTCCTAGACCGATAATGGCACGAATTGTAACGGCGCGGCCTTTCTTCTCCCCTTTTTTCTTCTCTTTTAATAACTCAAGCGGACGGCTCATGTAAATCTTCGCTGCATTTAAAAAGAACACAAGAACGAAGATGGCCACCATCGTTAATAGAACAGCAATAATACTTCCGAATTGGAAGGAATATTTAATACCGATATCGTATTGAATGAGTTTCAATAGAATCGCAAAGGATGCCGCATGGAAAATCACACCAAGGATTAACCCTAGACCAATGCTTAAAGCGGCAAAGACAACTAACTCAATCAAGCTGAGCAATTGGATATTCTTACGGTCAAGACCGAGAATACCGTATAAACCGAACTCTTTGGCACGGTTTTTCATTACGAAGGCATTCGCATACAAAATAACGACGAGTGATACGATTTGAACGATGACGAAACCAAAACCAAGAGTCTTGGCCATCGCTGACCCACCTTCAAGATGAGCAAACTCCGGTGTTGCAGCCAGTGCGTTCGTTACATATAGAACTACTGTCACCATCACCGTTGCGAGTGCAAATGGTACATAGAGAGCACGGTTCTTACGTAAGTTCGTAATCGCCATGGAACGCAGTAGATTAAACATGTTCCTCACCTCTGTTTGCCATCGCAGTTAATGTTTCTGAGATTAATTCAAACATTTGTTGGTCCGTTCTTCCTTCACGGTACAATTGGTTGTAAATTAAACCGTCTTTAATGAAAAGAACGCGTTTGGCACGACTTGCGGCAACAGTACTGTGCGTTACCATTAAAATCGTTTGTCCATTTTGATTGATTTTATCGAATAAATCTAATGTATTGCTTGCTGATTTTGAATCCAATGCTCCTGTTGGTTCATCGGCTAATAGTAAGCTTGGGTCTGTAATCATCGCACGGCCGATTGCCACACGTTGTTGTTGACCTCCAGATAATTCATATGGATATTTCTTCAACAAGTCCTCAATGCCTAACATTTCAGCGATTGGTTGAACTTTCTTTTCCATTTCGTCGATTGGACGACGTGCTAATACAAGTGGCAATACCATATTGTCATACACGGATAATGTTTCTAATAAGTTGAAGTCTTGGAAAACGAACCCTAAGTGGTCACGACGGAATTCCGTTAATACTTTATCAGAAATCTTTTGAATGTCTTCCCCGTTTAGAAGCACAGTTCCATCTGTTGGACGGTCTAGTGTCGCTAAAATATTTAATAGCGTTGTTTTACCAGAACCAGATTCCCCCATGACTGCTACATATTCGCCTTCTTCTACTGAGAAGTTAATATCTTTTAACGCAGTCACTTCAGCGGCTCCAAAACGTGTTTGATAAACTTTTTGTACGTGTTGTACATCTAATAATGTCATTGTTGTCACCCTTCATTGTTTAATAGATAGTTCTATTATACTGTAAAGAGTGAAACTTTTCACTCTATTCTATAATCTTTCCAATCTAGAGCATTTTTTGCGTAAATAACACTACGCACTGATCCTCCGGAAGTCAATTCAAGCAAAATACGAACAATTCATTGTTTTATATCTATTTTAGGTTATAAAAACCGTGAATAACGAACTATAAATAAAAATTATAACTAAAAGTATGTTTTTAAGATTGACTTTTCACAAACTATCCAGTATCCTATCTATATAACATATTGAAACGCAATGAAAAGAAGAGTAAAAAATAAAACTTCATAGAGAGCTTACGGTTGGTGCGAGTAAGCAAGTCGTTATTTTTGAACATGATCTTTGAGCAGATTGTCCGAACCCTTAAGACAATCCGGGTACTCCCGTTATCAACCATCCGTCTAGACGGATAAGGTCTTCTCCCCCGAAGACGAACAAAGGTGGTACCACGACTGCAACTCGTCCTTTTAGCAAGCGCTAGAAGTGCGGGCTTTTTTATTTTCGTTTCATCAAAACAACTTAGGAGGAAATCAACATGGCTGAAGTAGAAAGCTTTACACTAGACCATAACAAGGTGATTGCACCTTACGTTCGCTTAATCGCTAACGAACATGGTAAGAAAGGAGACGTCATTTCAAACTTTGACATCCGCTTCTTACAACCAAACAAACAAGAAATGCCAACAGGTGTCGTTCATACATTCGAACACTTATTAGCGGACCTCTTACGTGACCGCTTAGAAGGCATCATCGACATCTCTCCATTTGGATGCCGTACTGGTTTCCACTTAATCCTTTGGGAAGAACGTTCTCCTGAAGATATCGCACGCGCATTGAAATCAACGCTAGAAGAAATCGTAAATAACATTCAATTCAAAGATATTCAAGGCGTCTCTGCCGTACAATGCGGAAACTACCGCGACCATTCATTATTCGGTGCAAAAGAATACGCCAAACAAGTCTTAGAACAAGGTATCAGCATTGATCCATTCGTTCGCAAAGTTATTTAATCAATTGTCATTCAGTAAGAAACAGTAGACACCTAGACTGGAGGAACCCCCTATATGAAATTAAAAACTATCGCTAAATCCCTAATCGCCCTTTCTGCTGCATTCGTCTTAGGCGCTTGCGGCAACAATGCTTCAAGTTCACAAAGCTCATCAAACGCTCAATCTTCAGCATCAGAACTGAAAACAGTGAAAATCGCTTCTGTCGGCTCTGATGCAGACATCTGGAGATACATCGCTGAGTCTGAACAAGCGAAAAAAGCAGGCCTAAAAATCGAAGTCCAAGAAATTAACGGCGGTGTGCCATTGAACGAAAGCGTGGCAGACGGAACAGTCGATGCCAACGCCTTCCAATCAATCGGATACTTACAAGGATTTAACGAAGCCAACTCAAACAAACTCGTTCCAGTTGGCACTACGTATATTGAACCAATGGGGCTTTACTCTAAAAAGGTAAAATCACTAAACGACCTACCAAACGGTGCAAAAGTCGCTTTACCTGATAACCCATATAACACTACTCGTGCGCTCCGCTTATTAGAAAGCGCTGGTTTAATTAAATTATCAAGCGACTTCAAAGATGGAACTGGCACTCCTAGCGACATCGTAGAAAACAAGAAAAATCTTGAATTTTTACTGATCGATGACACTACAAGCGTACGTGTATTAGACGACACTGATTTAATCGCTATCGGAAACACAATCGCCCTTGAAGGTGGTTTAAACGTATTGAAAGACTCCCTTTTCTATGAAAAAGCAGACGCATCTACGATCACAAGCATCAACGTGATTGCCGTGAAAGCAGAAAATGCCGATAAAGAAGAATACAAAAAATTAGTGGACCTCTACCACGACCCAGAAATCCAAAAATACATTTCTGACAAGTTCGCAGGAACAAAAGTTGAAGTGAAGAAACCTGTTTCTGAAGTGTGGGGTAAATAATCCATGAAGATTGCAATTGTTGCAGCGATGAAAGAAGAGCTGCATCCATTCGAAGCCCATTTCGCACCAGGAAAAGTGGTCTTTGCAAAAGGCCCAATCCGATTCCTAGAAGTCCACGAGAACTTGTATCTCGTACAATCAGGAATCGGTAAAGCCAACGCTGCGGCTTGTGCGGCTTGGTTATGCGAGAAGATCCAACCCGACCTCATCATTAATACAGGAACAACGGGAAGCTTTAACCCAACGTTCGACTTAGCCGATGTCATCGTTTCTACGAAATTCGCCTATAGCGACGTGGATGCGACTGGATTCGACTACGCCTGGGGACAAGTGCCTCAGATGCCAGCGGACTACCCTGTAGATAAAGACTTACACGAAAAAGTGGTCGGACTGCTGCGCGAAAAGGTGAGCAGATTTAACATCCAAAGCGGCTTTATCGCAACAAG
Organism: uncultured Granulicatella sp.; assembly: GCA_934193545.1. Classification (GTDB taxonomy): domain Bacteria; phylum Bacillota; class Bacilli; order Lactobacillales; family Aerococcaceae; genus Granulicatella. The sequence goes on from CAKPVL010000023.1 coordinate 14,789, forward strand.
CGACTCGTTTATGAGCTCTGTCGACGCCGTTAGTACGATTCGCGAAAAATTACCAGACATCGTCGCAAGCGATATGGAAGCAGCGCCCATTGCACAAGTGGCTAGCTTCTATGACATCCCCGTGCTAAACGTACGTGGCGTGAGCGACCATGTCGGTGGAGATGCCCCTGATACTTTCGAGGAAACTCTCGAAAAAGCATCTCAAAACGCATTCGAAGCAGTGCGTATTATTGTTGAAAATTTCCTATAAATCTCCCTAGATTTACCGCAAACGCTAAACGCAAAAAGGAGCGCAGGCTTACTCGCCTCGCTCCTTTTTATGTGCCGTATCACCTAACTATTAGTTGATGCAAAAAAAGAATCAATCTATTGAAAGAATGGTGAGCTCCGAAGGCGAGAGACTTTATCCCTCGCCGGTGCCCCCACTATGACTCTTTCAATTTTAAACTGATTCTTTAAATTGTTCTTTATTTACTATTTAACCTTCAAAATATCTTCTTTCGCGTGGATAAGCTCTGTAATCAATTGACAATAAGGTGTTGGAATACCATATTTCTTCCCTTTTCTAGCCACAAAGCCGTTCAAGAAGTCCACTTCAGTAAAGCGGTGGTTTTGAATTAAATCTTGGTGCATTGAAGGATAGTGTCCACGAACTTTATTAGAAGCTGTATACACATAATCTTTCATTGCAGCTGGATCAAGATGCACGCCTTCTTTTTCAGCAACGGCAACGAATTCACTGATGATTTGCGTTACGATAGCTTCGGCAGTTGAAGTATCGAACACTTCGCCGATGTTTGCATCTAAAATCGCACATGTTGCGTTCATCGTACCGTTCACGCACGCCTTACGCCATGTTGAGAAATGAACGTCTTCGCTGTAGCTTGCGTTCAAGCCCGCTTTGTCCATCACTTCTACTAATTCTTTAGCAATCGCTACACCACTTGGGTCCGCCGCTTGCATTTCTACCGTACCAGTTCCGCCTAGACGCGCTACCCCTGGTTCGATTAGACCCGCAGTCCAAATCGTTACCCCCATAATAATATTTTTACGAGGAACGTATTTCGCCATTGTGTCTTCGTGTCCTAGACCATTTAAAAGACAAAGCACTTTTGTATCTTCGTGGATAATCGCTTTAATCTTTTCAAGCATTTCGCCTAATTTCATTGATTTTGTAAATGCGATGACCACATCTACTTCTTCCGTTGCTTCTTCCGGACGAATAATCTTGATATCAATCGTATCTGTGTTTTCTCCATCAACGACTTTCAATCCATTCTTTTGGATGGCTTCGATATGCGCTGGCCATTCGTCGATCAACGTCACCTCTTGCCCTGTTTTTGTTAACATGTACCCAAAACGGCACCCCATTGCTCCTGCACCCGCAATTGCGATTTTCATTTTAACTCCCCTTTTCTATTAAACGGTTAATTTGTAATCTTCTGGTTGAATCCATTTTAACACTTTTTCGAATAAATGAACGAATACGATGTTTAACGCGATTGGCGCAACGACGAAAATAAGCGTCACAATAACGATATTCATCACACTCCATCCGCCCTCTGCTAAGTTCAACGCATTGATTGGTCCTACTAATCCGCTGAAACCGAACCCTGCACTTTGAGGTGTTCCTTGAATGTTAAATAAAGCTGCTAACACACCAAGTACGGCAGATGTACACATCATTGGTAATAAGATTTTTGGTTTTGCCAACACATTCGCCATTGACATTTTTGGCGAACCGATGAAATGCGCAATTGCAGTTCCTTTTGGATTCACTTTCCATCCCGCAATCGCAAGGCCAAATCCAGCTGCACAGATTCCAAGGTTTGCTGCGCCTGAACCTACACCGCTAAGACTAATCGCCACGGCAATCCCTACTGTTGTAAACGGAGAAACGATTAACATACAGAAAATAACGGCTAATAATAAACACATAATAACTGGTTGTAATGATAATAGCGTTCCGATTCCTTGTCCTAATAATGTTGTTAATGTTTTGATATATGGCAATGCAAGACGACCTAGTCCACCTACGACCACTAATAACACCGTTGGAATAACGATAATAGAGTATGCTTTTGCTTTATTGCCAATCCATAAAATAACAGCTGCTCCTAATGCTGCAGTAAGTCCCATCGTGATGATGTCCCCTGTACCGCTAAAGATAATTCCTTTTACATCAGGATTGAAAGTTGCTACACCGCCTGCAAATAACACGGCTAATGCAAGTGCTCCTGTTTGAATTGGAGTGAATTTGAAGAATTGGCCGACCATCAATCCGATGATTGCCCCCATTAATGTATTGGCCACTTGTGTTGCTTGGATTATCAATTGGCCTTGTGGGAATACTGGTAATAACGCCTTCACTAATTCACCCAGTAATGCTCCAGGGATAAGTGTAACGACCACGCCTAATGCAAGTGCGTTAAGGACGTTCATCGTGAACTCTTTCCCGCTGTATTTCTTTTGTTCCATAATACTTCCACCTTTCATAAGATTGGCTTTATTATAGCATACCAACCAGCTAGTATTGTGATATTTTCTTGTAAAATCATATAAAAGACCGTAGGTCGTTATATTTTTTTCTGCAAAAATAAAGTTAGTATTCATAAAAAAAGATTCGATTACTACGAATCATTACGGATGTTTCCATAATCGCTGTAGTGGGGTACCGGTTCGAGCCTAAGGTCTCTCACCTTCAAAGCTTCAAAAAGGGAGTAAGGAATAAATTCCTAACTCCCTTTAATTTATCTTTGATACTATCCCCCACCACTGCGATTATAGGATCCGTAAGATTCTTCGTAATCTCTGTTTATGAGACTTTTATTCGCAGAACGCCTACGGTCTTTTATCATTCAACTTAAAAATATCACTGTGCTGCGAAAGCTAGTAAAGCCAATCTTATAAAAGCTTCGTTATGGTGGGATGAGTTCCAGATAATGTGTGCTTCTAACGGTTTAACGATTAGGCGGGGTTACTCTTAGGAACTTTGCATTGATGAATTTATCATATTTGATAATTATCATATATGATAATTTTCAGAATTTGGGCAAAAGAAAAAGGCCGGACAAATTGTCCAGCCATGAAGTCTTTAGAATTATAATCCTGGTGCTTCGTTGATTGTTGCTGTAAGCATCCAAACTAATTTTTCTAATGCACCTTTTGCACCGATGAAGATATCTTGTGTTACATCGTCGCCTTCTTCACCTGTTACTTCGATTCCTTTTTGGTAAAGGTCGATTAAGTAACGGTATCCTACTAATAAATGACGGATGCGGTCTTCCATGCTGTCGCCGTAGTTTCCTTTAGCATCGGCAATCTTAGTATTTTCAGCAAATTCACGTAATGTTGAATAAGGTGCGCCACCTAATGTGATTAAACGTTCTGATACTTCATCTAATTGAGCGTCTAACATTTCCATATGTTGATCCATTAATGGATGCATTGTGATGAAAGTAGCTCCGCGCATGTACCAGTGAGCTTGGTGAACGATTACTGATTGTTGGCTTAAATCAGCCACTAATTGATTTAATACTTGTTTTGTTTGTTCTTTTGACATATAAATTTCCTCCTCTTTCTAGTTTAGAATTATTCTAAACTATGTATAAATTATAGCCCCGTTTCTATGAGTTGTCAATAGATAAATACAAAAAAGTGCAGGAAATTTTTCCTGCACTGTCATCATTATTTTTTCGCTAAATCGGTGATGTAGTCGAAGAAGGCATCGCGGTCGACGTGGTAGACAAGATCGACTGGACGGCCATTTTCGGCTTTGACGGTACGGCCACGGCTTGCACCAGCCACGATGACGTCACTGTTTACGACAGAACGTTTCACAAGGTCTTCTTTTCCAAATGATGCCGTTGTTAATACGTCCCATAAGAAATATGTTGAATTCGTTACGTAGTGAGTGAGCGGCGGAACGATGGCGTAACATTGACCTAGGAAGTCAACACCTTCGATGGCACGTTCTCTAGCCCAGCGGTCGCGGACATCAAGAGATAATGGCACCATGTTTGTACTTTCAAGCGCCACAAGTTCGATTTGGATGCCTGATTCCCAAACGCGTTTTGCCGCAAATGGATCCCAGTACACGTTCCACTCTGCAGTTCCGTCGTGTTCAGGGTCTTCCACGTTCCCCATATCAAGGAAAGTTCCACCCATCCAGTAAAGTTTACCGATGTTCTCTTCGATGGTTGGGTCTTGGTCCAACGCACGCGCTAAGTCCGTTAATGGTCCTACGAATACAAGATCCACTTTTTCGCCCGATTCTTTTAAGGCACGGATTAAATCTTCGTGCGCTTTTAATGGTGAGTCTTGCACCGTAATTGGTTTATGTTCGTTTAAGATAGGAAGTGCGTCCACTGTGAAGGCATGCATTCTCCACTCTTTCGGGAATGGGTTCACAGGGCGTGAGTCTGAAGAAGCGACTTTCAATTGTTTGTCTTTTTCAGAACCGAACTTATGAATAATCTTCTTGCTGGCTTCCACCGCTGGTAATAAATAGCAGTCTGCTTCGATTACGCCGACCCCTACTAATTCCACGTCTTCCATTTTTAATAGTAAATATAATGATACTAAATCATCTACGCCACCATCGTGGTTTAAATAAACTTTACGCATTTATGAGTTACGCTCCTTTAAAATGGTTTCCTTGCACGCTTTATTATACCTAAAAACGAACGATAAAGAAACTATTTTATTTAACGTTTGGTTTTGTTTTTAGATGCAAACTCTAAACGATTATGGTACACTGTTTCTAATCATTTTTTAATGTAAGGTTGTGATTCAATGAAAAAGAAATTAATAGATATTATCATTATCGGTTTTGCCTTGTTTGCCATCTTCTTCGGCGCGGGTAATCTGATCTTCCCACCTTACCTTGGTGTAACAGCTGGGGAAAATTGGGGAATTGCAACACTTGCATTCTTAATCAGTGACCCACTGTTATCGGTTGTTGCCGTAATGGTCGTCGCTACGCTCGGAGGTAGCGCACTCGCGGTCGGGCGACGCATTCACCCTGTCTTTGCAGGCGTCTTGAATGCCATCTGCGTCCTTTTAATCGGACCGATTTTTGCCGTTCCACGTACCGGAGCGTCCACACACGAAATCTTCGTACAATCGTATATCCCAGACGCACCACAATGGATGACTTCCCTCGTATTCTTCGGGATTGTCCTCTGGATCACGTACCAGGAAAACTCCGTCATGGATGCCATTGGAAAATACTTAACACCGATTTTACTGGTGATTCTCTTCTGTATTTTCGTGGCCGCTATCATTCAACCAGATGCAACATTTGCCCAAACAGACGGTACTGGACTTTTCGCACAAGGATTTAAAGAAGGGTACCAAACCATGGACGTGCTCGGAGCGCCCCTCTTGGCCGGAGTCGTGATGAAAGATATTACGCGCCGTGGATATTTAAATAAAAAAGACCAATTCAGAATGATGTTCGGCGTCGGAATCGTCGCGTTCATCCTGCTCGCAGTCGTGTACTCAACACTCGCTTACAGCGGAGCCAGCATGAGTACGGTTATCGACACAACTGCGCAACGTGCCGCAATGCTTACAACAATCGTCAAGAACTTACTCGGTTCTTGGGGACAACTCGCGATGGGTCTCGCTGTCTGCTTCGCCTGCCTCACAACAGCGATTGGCCTAACAACCACTTGTGGTCAGTATTTCGAAGAAGTCTCAAAAGGAAAATTACAATACAAGAAAATCATCCTTGTCACTGTGGCAGTAGAATTCATCATCTCACTTGTCGGCGTGGATTCACTCATTAACCTAGCCGTTCCAGTGTTGACATTCATCTTCCCAATCGTGATTGCACTGATTCTCTTCTCTGCCTTCGACCAATACATTCCGTATGACTGGACGTATCTTGGCGCAGTCATCGGTGCCGGAATCGTCGGCCTCGTGCAAGGAATCAACACCCTATCACAACTGTTAGGTGGAAACCTACTCGAAGACGCAGCCACTTGGATTGGCACCTTCCCACTAGCCACATACGGACTAGAGTGGATTGTCCCAACCTTTACCGGCGCCCTTATCTTCACTATCGCCGCCGCTATCCTAAAACCAAAACAACTCGAATTCGACTAAAAAAACGGAGCCTCCAGCTCCGTTTTTTTTACTATTTGTATAGAATTTTCAAAAAAAATAATGCTCCCACTACAAACTGTAGTATTTTTTCATAAAAAAAGTTTATAATAGTTTCTATGAAGATTATTAAATGACTAAAGGAACTAGGAAAAATATTATTAACGCATTTTTGAGACTGGCTTTTAAATTTCCAAATCAATCGCTTTTTTCGTTTCCTGAGATTGCAACTGAGGCATGTATCGCAAGATAAACAATTTATAAAAAGCATTTTAATAACCCAGAAGAATTAAAATCATATCATTTAACATTACCTAAAGAAATGTTAAATGATATATTTGTGACCATGATTTTAGCAACTATACAAGAACTACTATCTACATATTTTGAATTTTATCTAATATTCTTTCAAAAATCCCCCTAAAGGAGAGGTATCTAAAATGTTCATTCAATATCTTATTAATCAATCTAAAAAACCTAGTGGTATTGTAGGCCAGGTGATTGCGAAAATTTGGACTTCCTATTTTAAAAAGCTTAGCCTTTGG
>CAKPVL010000024.1 GCA_934193545.1 uncultured Granulicatella sp.
TCCTGGCCCGTTGGTCAAGCGGTTAAGACACCGCCCTTTCACGGCGGTAACACGGGTTCGAGTCCCGTACGGGTCATCCTTAAGTCTGCGTTATGTAGGCTTTTTTTATTGCTGAAAATATAGTATAAAACAAAGAAAAACTCTTCTTATCGTCGCGGATAAGAAGAGTTTTTTCGTAAAAATAATGGAGCCGAGGGGAGTCGAACCCCTGTCCAAGTATATCGACACAATCAAATCTACATTCATAGTTTATCTATTTAAGTTTCGCTACCGATTAGCTGATAAACAAGCGTCATCATAAGCTAGCCTGATAATCTCTTATTCACTTAGACAGACGGAAAAGTGAATCGTATCCCACTGGTTATAGGACCTGGACCCGAGCACATGGGCGATGCCGGACAGATCTTAGCTAGCAGTTATTAAGCTGCGAAAGCTAAAGTGTTTGTTTGTTGTTTGTCAGTTATATTTAACTGTAACGTTTTTACGTAGACGTAACCTACGGAATGCATTGAAAGCTCAACCTATACCTGTCGAATCCGTAACGACCCCGTATAAAGAAAAGCCTAGACTTACGCCTAGACTCTCATTGTAACAAAGTTCAGTTATACTTGCAAACCTTTATTAGTCGTGCATTTTTGTAGGAAGCATCTCATATGGTTCTTCTTTGGCTTCTTTACGAAGTACAAAGTGGTTTGTTTGGTTGAGTGCTTTTAAGTGGAATTTACCATCTGAATACTCAACGATATTGAGAGATGCATTTCCGATTAATTCGGACAGTTGGAAGTCAGGAATTAACTCATGAAGCATATTTCGAATTGTAATTCCGTGGCTCACGATAAGAATATTTTGATTTTGGTCACGATGCTTATTGATTACTTTTAGCAATCCTTGTTCTACACGTAACCAGAATTCCATAAAGTTTTCACCAAGATGGTCTGGATCTAATTCTTTCAATCCGTTTAATTCTTCTTGGATATTACGTCCACCTAAGTCGTCAAAATTGCGATGTAATTTCTTGTAGAGTTCGCCCCAAAGTTCACCTGCATCTTTTCCTTCTAAGCTTCCGAAGAATACTTCGCGGAATTCAGGCATCATTTCAATCGTGAGGTTTTCACGGTTTGGATGATCTCTAAGGAAGAGTTGAGCGGTTTCGACTGTTCTTCTTAAGTCGCTTGTATAAACAGCGTCAAAATGAACGTCTTTCATTCCCAAACCAGAACGAATAGCATCTAGGCGTCCTTCTTTTGTTAGAGGAGTATCTGACCATCCTTGCATACGATTGTAGCGGTTAAAGATGGTTTCTCCATGTCTCATGAAATACAATGTTACACCTTTTTTCGTCATAAAATGACCTCCGTTCTTGTTCTTATATCTATTGTAAACCGTTTCTTATAAAAATGCTATTTTAAAATGAAGCTTGGCCAAGAAAATACCCGAACGCTACACAGGCGAGGCCACCTACTAAACTAATAGCCATATATAAAAGAGCGAGTGGAGTATCTCCGTTTTGAATCAATTGAAGAGACTCTAAGCTGAAAGTGGAGAAGGTCGTAAAGCCACCACAAACACCTGTTATAAGGAGTAGTTGATCGCCTTCAAACCAATGGGATTGCTGAAATTTAGCACTCAGAAATCCGATGACTAGCGATCCTAATAAGTTGATGAATAGTGTTTTAATGGGAAGAGCATGCTGCAGAGAAAGCTGTGATAATAAATACCGTAAGATAGCTCCAATGGCACCGCCAATTCCGACATAGAGTAGTGACATAATATCCTTCTTTCTTAATTGAATAGTTCTATTATACCTGAAATTAGGCAAAAAGAAAAAGCTGGAATAAATCCAGCTTTATAATTATTTGAAGAATAAGCTTCCGAGAACGATAATCCCAAGAACGATACGGTACCAACCGAATGCTTGGAAGTCGTGGTGTTTGATGTATTTCAATAAGAATTTGATTACGAATAGAGATACAACAAATGAAACGACAGAACCGACTAATAAAATCACGAATTCAGCTAATGAGTAGTGGAATCCGAATTTCAATAATTTTAATCCGCTCGCACCGAACATGATTGGAATCCCCATGAAGAATGAGAATTCAGTTGCGATTGAACGGCTTGTTCCGACTAATAAACCACCAAGGATTGTTGAACCAGAACGGCTAGTACCAGGTACAAGCGCTAAACATTGGAAAAGACCAATTTTAATGGCTGTCATGAAGTCTAATTCTTTGAAGTCATTAATTTTTGGTTCCACATTTTTATGTGCACGTTCGATGTAGATGAACGCAATCCCGTATACGATTAGGGCTAACGCGATAACGATTGGTTTATTGAAGTAGTCTTCCATAAAGTCATCAAGAACAAATCCTAGAATCACAGCAGGGATACATCCGATAATTACCTTTTTCCAAAGACTAATCGTTTCGATAAACTCTTTACGGTTTTTACTTTTAGCAAATGGGTTTAATTTGTTGAAATAAACTAGGACAACCGCCATGATGGCACCAAGTTGAATTACAACGTTGAACATTTCTTGGAATTTAGCAGAAACGTCTAATTGAATAATCTCGTTCACTAAAATTAAGTGACCTGTACTACTAATTGGTAGCCATTCAGTAACGCCTTCGATAATTCCTAAAATAATAGTTTTAATAATCTCAATAAGATTAAGCATTTTTCCACTCCTTTATAAAGTCTGATAACAACGATTATACTGCTTTCTTGCAAGGATTACCACAATAAACAAGAAAGTCTCTTCAAAAAAAGAAGAGACTGTCAATTGAGTTCTATTGAGGTACGACACAAACAACTTCTGGTGCGTAGAAATCCTTTTGAAGAAGTGTGAGGCGACCACTTTCTAAGTCGCGTTTGAATAGCGTTAAGTTATCAGATTCTTGGTGACCGACAACGATATAAGATTCGTCGTTACTTAAGTGGAAATCACGAGGGACCGAACCATAGCTATCAACAGTTTGTACGAGAGTGAGTAAACCACTTGTTGCATCAACAGAGAATGTATATAACGCGTCGAATCCACGGTTTGAAGCATATAGGAATCGTCCATCTCGTGTGATATGAATAGCGCCTCCCCAAGCTTGTTGATCTTCAGTGGTTAAGGCAATCTTATCTAAGTTTGTAAAAGTTCCGTTCTCTTGATTGTAAGAGAGGACTTCTACAGTTGCATCGAGTTCGCAAATCAGATAAGCAATAGGAAGTGTTGGATGGAAGGAGAGGTGACGAGGACCACTTCCGGCTTTCGTTTTATATTGGGCTACTTCTTCTAATCCTTCTTCTGTACGTTTGTATGTAAACACTGTATCAATTCCGAGGTCACAGACGACAATCCATTTTTCGTCAGGTGTGTAATCGGTATAGTGAACATGTGGTGAAGTTTGGTTTGCATGAACGCTTGAGCCAGAGTGTACTTTTTTATCGATTGAAGTAAAAGTTTTCGCACCTTTATCGTAGTGATATAATTCAACAAATCCTCCGTGATAATTGGCGGTGAGCACATCTCCTGTTTTTTCGTTATAGCGAATATAGCAAGGCACCGCTTGTTGATCTTCAATACTTGCTAATGGTTCTACTGGAGAAACTTTTGCATTATTTGCTGAAATTCCGCAAAGTTCGTCTCCTTTTCCAACGGCGAATAATAATTTGTCATTCTTTGAGTAAGATAAGTAAGTTGGATTATCGATGTTTGCTTCTAAAGTAAGAGATTCTAGTTGTTCAGTTTCTTTGTTAAGAGTTACAGAGTAGACTCCTTTACTATCGCGTTTTGTATAAGTTCCTAAATAAAATTTTTCATTCATACGATTCCCTCCGAATCACAATATAAAATAATTATACAATTTTTTGTAAAATCTAATCAAATGTTAATCATAGAGAGTAAAAATATGATACACTAGAGGAAAATGTGATAAGGAGGAATTTTATGAATAATAAACCTGAAAATCAAGGGAGAACTTGGTTTTGGAAATGGTTTTTAGATAATCAATTAGTGACAGGATTGCTTATTTTATTGTTGCTCCTTGTTAACTTGATTTTATTCTCGCAAACATCGTACTTATTTAATCCAATTAAAGGGTTTATTTCTGCTATTGGGGTGCCTGTTGCCTGTGGTGCGGTCATTTACTATTTAGTAAAACCAATCTATGATTTTCTAGTGAACAAAAAAGTGCCAAAGGGAATTGCAATTTTAGCAGTAATGCTAGGTGTTGTGTTTGTGTTTGTAATGATTGTGACAAGCTTAGTTCCGATTATTCAAAAGCAATTATTAGATTTGGTTTCTCAATTACCTTACTACTATCAAATTATTAGTGATCAAGTTGAAAAGTTCATGCAATCAAGTTGGTTTACAGCGTTGCAAGAGCAATTTAACACGATTAATATGGATTTCATCCAATCGATTACAGAACGTCTCAACGGGGTGTTAAATCTTACTTTTAGTGGAATCGGTAGTGTAGTTGGAATCGTTGGTGAAATAGTTATTACACTGATGACAATGCCGGTCATTCTTTATTATTTATTGAAAGATGGTAATAAAATCATTCCTTCGATTACGCGTTTATTCCCGACACGCTCTCAACATAAAATTAGCGTGATGTTACATGAAATGAACCAACAAGTCAGTTCATATATTCGTGGCCAAATCTTAGTTGCGATTTGTGTAGGGATTACTTTTTCGATTGGGTATTCGATTATTGGATTACCATATGGGGTAACGATTGGGATGATTGCAGGACTATTAGTAATTATTCCTTATATTGGTTCGATTATCGGATTGATTATTGCAATGATTATTGCCTTTGTTACAAGCCCTGCTATTGTTTTACAAGTACTAACTGTATTTGTGATTGAGCAGTTGATTGAAAGTCGTTTACTTCAACCATTAATTCTCGGTTCATCACTCAAGATGCATCCAGTAACGATTTTAGTAATCTTACTAGCTGCTGGTAAAATGTTTGGACTAACAGGATTATTAATTGCAGTACCTGTTTATGCAGTAGTTAAAGTCTTTGTAACTCACTTCTTTGCATGGTATAAAGACTATTCTGGTTTATATTACACTCCCGAAGAGGAAGTTGAAGAAATCATCGAAGTTGTTATAACAGAAGAAAATTAAACCGAATCTCTCTTACGAAACGTAATGTTTAGTAAGGGAGGTTTTTTTATGCTTTTTGAGATTGGTGTTCTTGGAGCAGTGATTGGAAGTTTTGTGAATGTAGTCAGTGTGAGAGATGCGAAAGGGGAAGATTTTGTCCACGGAAGATCCTATTGCCCTCATTGTCAACATTCACTACATGCATTGGATTTACTACCGATTCTTTCTTATCTCTTTTTACGTGGGAAGTGTCGCTATTGTAAACAGTCGATTTCTATACGCTACTTCTTAGTAGAAATGATATTTTCCATTCTATTTTGTCTAGTGGCTTATTTAAGACAACCTACGGAAATAGTAGGATACTTTTTATGCACGATTTGTATGCTAATAGCACTGATGGATGTGGATTCGTATGAAATAGATTTGCGCTTGTTATTAGTTCTAACAATGGTTGGTTTTTCTATCAGACTAGATGCAGTAGAGGGCGTAATATTGTCAATGGTGGCTGGTCTCATTTTATACATCACGGTTTATGGAGTTGGCAAACGGATTTGGCAAGAGGAAGTTTTCGGCGTGGGAGATGTTTATTTTTTAGCAGCTTTAGGCCCTTATTTTTCACCAAGTCAAATTCTCTTTGTAGGACTCTTTTCCTTTGTCATTGGCGGAGGAGTGGTGATTGGGTGGATGATTCTATCAAAAAGAAATCAGTTGTATGCAAAAATTCCTTTTGCTCCCTTTATTAGTATTAGTGCTCTATTGACTTATTTATTCTCTATTCAATGGTTTTAACTTCATTTTAAGGAATCGAGATATGATAAATACAATCTATGATGGAGCTACAAACAGGATAAAAGGAAAACAGATTTCTGTTTATCCTAATGCTGAATAGAAAAAATAACCCGTGTAACATTTTTGTTACACGGGTCTTTTCGTTTATGCATTTTTTGAACGTTGACGCTCGGCTGCTGTTTCAATGATACGGTCAGCTAAATGTTGGTTTCTCACTAAGATAGGGCCATGGAAGTATGAGCAGAATACATTTTTATAATGACATCCTTCAACATGGTCTTCTTCGTTATTTCCATATCCTTTAACGACTTTACCAAGTGGTTTCATGTTTTTACCAAGGTATGTTCTACCAATATGGTTTTCGTATCCTAAATACGTTTCACCAAATTCTTCATTAACAATCTCAACATCACCGATTAAACGATTTGGGAATTGTCCGTTTGTACATACGTCAATGGCGCTAATACCGTTGAGACGTTCGCCGCTTGCATTCACGTAGTAGCGACCAAGTAATTGGAAGCCCCCACAAATCGCAACGACAACACCATTATCTTCGATATATTGGATAAGGGCGTCTTTTTTATTTTGAAGATCTTTTGCAACGACTGTTTGCTCGTAGTCTTGACCACCGCCAAACATTACGATATCAAAGTCGTCTGGGTTAAAATCTTCTTCTAAACTAATTAAAGTTGTTTCTACTTCGTACCCTAATTTTTTCGCACGGTGTTGCAACATGAGTAAGTTCCCATTATCACCATACGTATTCATTAAGTTTCCATATAAATGACAGATTCTTAATTTCATCCGTTCATCCCTTCCTTAAGGTATCCTTCTTTAGCAAAGTCTTTACGTAAGTCGAGTAGAGCAGTATAGGTTGCTAGTACATTGACTTTATTCGTTGGAGCTTTGCGAATCCAATCGATTAATTCCGCATTTGTTTTAAAGACTTTGATATTTTCAAAACCGGCAACTTCCATACGAACGCCGAGGTCTTCAACACGGATACCACTAATGGCTGTATCGACAGCGTTCAAGGCGTGTAATCCTTCGAAATCGCCATCCCAAATCCAGCTGACATCTTGACCATCGGCTGGGTTATCGTTTAAGAGAACACCTAAACTAAATGGTTCTTTTTCGTAACTTAAGAGTTGAACGATTTGGTTAAATCCAACTGGGTTTTTAATTAAGTTCAACATCACATCTTTCTCTTCAACAGTAAATGTTTCTTGACGACCAAAGACGCGTTGAGCTTTTGAGAAGCCTTCTTGGATTTCTTCAGTAGAAAGACCAAAGAATTTTGCAGCAGAGTAGGCTGCTAACGCATTGTAAATATTGTAAAGTCCAGCAATTGGAATTGAGAACGTTGTACCGTCAATATCAAATGAAGAACCTGTTAGAGATAATTCATTTAGTGCTGTGACAGCATAATTCAATTCAGGACGTTTGAAGTCGCATTTTGGACAATAGTATTTACCAAGGTTGCTATAAGTAATGCTCTTATAATGCAAGATTGATTGGCAATGTGGGCAAAGAACACCATCAGTATTGTAGTGTGCCATCATTTCGCTATCTTCAGTATGGTTGAATCCGAAATACTCACGTGGATTTGGAGTATCAACACTATTAAAAATAGGAGCGTCGCCATTTGCTAAAATTGTAGCACTTGGTGCAAAAGCAGCACCCTCAAGCATTAATTGGTATGTTGTATAAATTTCTCCAAAACGATCCATTTGGTCACGGAAAATATTCGTGAATACAAAAAGTTTTGGTTCGATATATGGAGTAATGTGACGAATCGTTGCTTCATCCACTTCAAGAACGGCGATATTCTTTTCGCCAGCTTTTGGTGAGTGATTTAAAAACGTCGAAACAATCCCTTGAGTTAAGTTAGCTCCAGTAGGGTTTGTTAAAATATTTGGATATTTTTGTTTTAATAATTGAACGATGAGGGAAGTCGTTAAAGTTTTCCCGTTTGTTCCGCTGACGATAATAACATCGTAGTTTTCAGCTAATGATTTTAAAATGTTTGGATCGATAGCATGTGCCACTTTCCCTGGCATGCTACTACCGCCTTTTGTAAAAGTCTTCAGAGCCCAGCGAGTAAATCTACCAGCTCCTAATGCAACTTGTGTTCTAAGATTCAATTTAGACGATCCTTTCCGTTAATATACTCCACCATTGTAGCATATTTTCATGAAAAGTGGCTTATAAAAACGTTTTTAAAATTTTATTAAAATAGTTTGTGAAAAATACCTTAAAATAACGGTTTTTCTTTGCACAAAGGTACCCGTTTATCGTAAGATATTAAAGGTATAGTTTAGCAATTTGGAGGGATAATTGTGGCACAATTGTTTTTTAAATATGGTGCAATGAATAGCGGTAAATCAATCGAAATTTTAAAGGTTGCGCATAATTATGAAGAACAAGACAAACCGGTTTTATTATTTACGAGTGCAATTGATGATCGTGATCAAGTAGGGTATGTATCGAGTCGTATTGGTGTTAGACGTGAAGCTATTCCAATTTTTGATGATACTCCAATTTACGAAATCGTCGAAGGGCAAGCAGTAAAACCATATTGTATTTTAATTGATGAATCTCAATTCTTATCAAAACAACACATTCTTGAACTCGCTCGAATTGTTGACGAATTAAATATTCCAGTAATGGCATTTGGCCTTAAGAATGATTTCCAAAACGAATTATTCGAAGGATCTAAATACTTATTACTCTATGCTGATAAAATCGAAGAAATTAAAACGATTTGTTGGTATTGTCATAAAAAAGCAAGTATGAATATGCGCGTAGTCGATGGTGTTCCAGTGTATACGGGAGAACAAATTCAAATTGGAGGCAATGATGCGTATTATCCAGTTTGCCGTTATCACTATAACCATCCAGGTGAAGAACGCTTATAAGAGAAGATAAAGGAGAAAAGTATGTTCGATCAATTAGATAGTTTTATTATTCGCTATGATGAACTTTCAGAGTTACTAAGTGACCCAGAAGTTATCGGCGATACAAAACGCTTCATGGAATTAACAAAAGAAGAAGCAAACTTACGACCAAAAGTAGAGACGTTCAAACGTTATCAACAAGTGGTCGAAGAAATTAGCGACACAGAGGAAATGCTTGGTGAAAGCTTAGATGCTGAAATGGCAGAAATGGCAAAAGAAGAATTAAGCTCCCTCAAAAAAGAAAAAGTAGAATTAGAAGATAAAATCAAATTCTTACTATTACCTGAAGATCCAAACGATGGCAAAAACATCATCATGGAAATCCGCGGGGCTGCGGGTGGAGATGAAGCTGCACTCTTTGCCGGAGACCTTTTGAATATGTATCAAAAATACGCAGAGTCACAAGGCTGGCGTGTAGAAGTGATGGATGCCAACGTTACAGGTATCGGTGGTTACAAAGAAGTTATTTTAATGATTACAGGGGATAACGTATTCTCTAAATTAAAATATGAATCTGGTGCTCACCGTGTACAACGTGTCCCATCAACTGAATCTCAAGGACGTGTGCATACTTCAACAGCTACAGTCGTAGTAATGCCTGAAGCCGAAGAAGTAGAAATTGAATTAGAAGATAAAGATATTCGTGTGGATATTTACCATGCATCAGGTGCCGGTGGACAGCACGTTAACAAGACTGCATCTGCCGTACGTTTAACGCACTTGCCAACAGGAATTGTTGTTGCTATGCAAGATGAACGTTCACAATTGAAAAACCGTGAGAAAGCGATGAAAGTATTGCGTGCGCGTGTATACGACAAGATTTCTCAAGAAGCGCAATCTGAATATGATGCAAACCGTAAGTCTGCAGTAGGTACAGGGGACCGTTCTGAACGTATTCGTACGTACAATTTCCCACAAAACCGTGTTACAGACCACCGTATTGGTTTAACACTTCAAAAGTTAGATCAAGTGTTAGCTGGAAAAATTGATGAAATTGTCGATGCTTTAATTCTTTATGATCACACAGAAAAATTGGAGCAATTAAATAATGGAAACAACTAATCCAACAAACCAAGAAGTCCTCGTTAGGGCTTCTTGTTTTTTAGAAGAAAAACAACCTAAATTAGGAAGCGAAGAATGCCAACATCTTGTAAGAGAATTAATGCTATTCAAGAATCAATGGACCCTGTCGCAATTTCTCTTAAATTTACGACAAGAGGCTTCGATGACTTTTGAAGATCTACAACCTGAATTGATGCGTCTTAGTACATTTGAACCATTGCAGCAAATTACAGGAGTTGCAGAATTTCTAGGGGAAGAATTCATGGTCACAAAGGATACCTTGATTCCTCGTCCGGAAACAGAAGAGCTAGTTTTAAAAGCACAGTCATTTTTAGAACAATGTCCAGTTGGGAACGTACTAGAAATTGGTGTTGGAACAGGCTGTATTATTTTAAGCCTGGAAAGATTAGTAGGCCGACATCAATATATGGGGTGCGATATTTCAGAGGAAGCGCTCGTTGTTGCTAAGAAGAATCGAGAGAAGTTCAATCTTCAAACCGAATTGATATATAGCGATGTGTACAGCAACGTACCACATGAAAAGTTTGAGTGTATTATTAGTAATCCACCGTATATTGCATTTTCAGAAGAAGCATTAATGGATGAATCGGTGCGACTTTATGAGCCAACTCAAGCGTTATTTGCAGAAAATGAGGGGCTTGCGATTTACGAAAAGATTGCTAACCGATTAGAAGAATTTTTAACAGATAGTGGACAAGCCTTTTTTGAATTTGGATTTAATCAAGGGCCTAGCGTGCAACGAATTTTTAGTTCAGCTTGTCCAAATCGAAAAGTAACGATTCATAAAGATATTGCAGGTATGGACCGAATGATTATTGTGAGTGGAAAGGAGGCGCAGTAATGGAAACACAAATTTTTACAAAAGAGAACTTAGATATTGCAGCTAAAGCGTTGCAACAAGGAGAAATTGTTTCTTTTCCAACGGAGACGGTGTATGGATTAGGAGCAATCGCAACAAGTCAAGAAGCTGTTTTAAAGGTATTTGAGGCAAAAGGCCGTCCAAGTGATAATCCGCTCATTGTGCATATTAGTGACATCCAGCAGATGACTTCTACTGTAGAAGAAGTTCCTGAAATTGCGCTGACCTTAGCGAAGGCTTTTTGGCCAGGACCACTGACGATGATTCTAAAGGCGAAACCAGGAATTTATGCACCAGCCTTATCCGCTGGGCTCCCAACAGTTTCATTCCGTATGCCAAATCATCCGTTAACATTAGAGTTAATCACGAAGGTAGGAATTCCGCTTGTGGGGCCGAGTGCGAATCTTTCAACAAAGCCAAGTCCAACGAAAGTAGAACATGTATTTGAAGATATGAATGGTCGTATTCGAGGAATCGTTGACGGTGGTTCATCTACTGTTGGTGTAGAGTCGACGGTGATTGATTTAACCAATGATGAAGGCCCAGTGATTTTAAGACCGGGTGTCATTACAAAAGAACAAATTGAAGCGGTCATTGGGCCTATTCAATCTACAGTCAAAACGACAGCAGGAGAGCGGGAAGTACCCAAATCTCCTGGTATGAAATATCGTCATTACGCACCCAAAACACCAGTGTTTGTTGTTGACGGAACGGTTGAAGCTTTTGAAGAAACTATCCATAAATACAAAGTACAAGGAAAAACAGTGGGTGTGATGGCTCAAAACGCTATTGTAGATGTCTTTGAAAATAAAGTTGAAGGTACTTACAAGATGGGGACGAGCGTGGACGATATGAACCGTGCGTTATTTGATGCACTGCGCACATTGGACCACTTAAAATTAGATGTAATTTTAGCTGAGTCTGCTCCAGAAGTAGGAGTAGGAATCGCTTATATGAACCGTTTGAAAAAGGCGGCATCCACCGCACTTTAAGAGAACTCATAGCTTTTCTACAAAACGTGATAATGTGATAAAATAGAAAGGTAAGAATAGAAAGGGGTAGTTGAATGAGTCAATTTACAGAAGATAAAATCATCTTTGAGACGATCGAAAAAGAACTTCATCGTCAGCAACAAGGGATTGAATTAATTGCATCAGAAAACTTCGTATCTGAAGGAGTTTTGCGTGCACAAGGAAGTATTCTAACGAATAAATATGCAGAAGGGTATCCAGGTCGTCGTTATTATGGCGGATGTGAGTACGTGGATGTTATCGAACAATTAGCGATTGATCGCGTAAAAGAATTGTTTGGGGCTGAATATGCCAATGTGCAACCTCACTCAGGTTCTCAAGCAAACATGGCAGCATATCGTGCCTTAGTGAAGAAAGGCGATAAGATTTTAGGGATGGACTTAAACCATGGTGGTCACTTGACTCACGGTATGGGAGTAAACTTCTCTGGACAAGATTATCAGTTTGTTTCTTATGGAGTAAATCCAGAAACTGAAACAATCGATTACGAAGAATTAGAACGTATCGCTAAAGAAGAAAAACCACAATTAATCGTGGCTGGAGCTTCAGCATATCCGCGTGAAATTGACTTCAAACGTATTAGTGAAATCGCTAAAGAAGTTGGAGCTTACTTCATGGTGGATATGGCTCATATCGCTGGTTTAGTCGCTAAAGGGGCTCATCAAAATCCAGTTCCATACGCCGATGTTGTAACATCAACAACACATAAAACATTGCGTGGACCACGTGGCGGTTTAATTTTAGCAAAAGAAGAATTTGGTAAGAAATTAAACAGTGCGATCTTCCCTGGAATCCAAGGCGGACCACTAGAACACGTGATTGCGGGTAAAGCAGTTGCATTCCATGAAGCTCTTCAACCAGCATTTGGTGAGTATATCGAGCAAGTCGTGAAGAATGCTAAAGCAATGGCAGAGGTGTTCGAAGGAACAGCCATTCGTGCGATTTCAGGTGGTACAGATAACCATCTATTACTCCTCGATATTAAAGAAACTGGATTAAACGGTAAAGAAGCGCAAGAATTACTCGACACTGTTGGAATTACAGTGAATAAAAACGCCATTCCATTTGATACATTACCACCTGTTAAAACAAGTGGAATTCGTGTCGGAACGGCTGCTATTACAACTCGTGGCTTTGATGAAGCCGCTGCGAAGAAAGTAGCAGAGTTAATCCTTACAACATTAACAAATCCTGAAAATGAAGAAGTATTAAATAGCGTCCGTCAAGAAGTGAAACAATTGACTGAAACTTTCAAATTATACGCGTAACGAAGTAAATGTAAAGGTTTGTTTCAGATTATGAAAATAATAATAAGTTTTCAAATTGAGACTAGATATTTAACTGGTTTTTAGGTAAAATAATAGAAGTGACACTAATGTATTGGAAGGAGAATGACAAATGGGTAAATTTCACGTACTTGATCATCCGTTAATTCAACATAAATTAACAATGATTCGTCAAAAAGATTGTGGAACAAAAGTTTTCCGCGAAGTTGTAAACGAAATTTCAATGCTAATGGCTTATGAGGTTTCTAGAGATCTACCTCTTGAAGATGTAGAAATCGAAACTCCACTTGTTAAAACAACATTGAAAACATTAGCTGGTAAAAAAGTTGCTATCATTCCGATTCTGCGTGCAGGACTAGGAATGGTTGATGGAATTCTCGAATTAATCCCAGCAGCCAAAATTGGGCATGTTGGTATGTATCGTGACCATGACACATTGCAACCTGTTGAGTATTTCGTGAAGTTGCCTTCAGATATTTCTGAAAGACAATTGTTTGTCGTTGATCCTATGTTAGCAACTGGGGGATCTGCAGTAGCTGCTATTGACGCACTGTTGAAGCGTGGTGCACAACCAAGCTCGATTAAGTTTTGCTGTCTTGTAGCCGCTCCAGAAGGGGTAGAAGTTCTACGTAAAGCCCACCCAGATATCGACATCTACGCAGCTGCGTTAGATGAAAGATTAAATGAACATGGATACATTCTTCCAGGATTAGGAGATGCTGGAGATCGTTTATTCGGAACCAAATAATAAATATATATAGTCAACGCTTTTGCGATAGACTATTGCCACCAAATCTGACAATAATCACCGTACTGAGCGTAAGCCTCAATGTATAGGATTATTGTCAGTTTTTTATTTGGTGTAAAGGAGGGGAAATAAGAAACATGGAAGCAACACCAAAAGTGGTTGAGATTTTTGGATTGTCGTTTTCAGTTCCGATTTTGATTTCATGTGGGGTTAGTGTTTTACTAATCGCATTATTTACAATTTTTGCCTCAAGGAAGGTTTCGATGAAGCCTGGTAAGTTGCAAAATGCTCTGGAAGCCCTCATGGACTTCACGAAGGGTATTGTAAACAGTGCAGTTGATGAGAAAACAGCACAAACGTATTATTTATACATTTTCTCACTGTTTTCTTTTGTACTAGTCGCTAATATGGTTGGGCTAATTATCTTTATTCACTATGAAGATCACAGCTATTTTGCCAGTCCAACAGCTAGCCCGATAGTATGTTTAGCCTTAGCGCTAATGACAACATTAATCGCACATTATTCTGGTGTACAGAAGATGGGACTCAAAGGATATATTCAACATTCTTACTTAAGTCCGATGTCGATAATGCTCCCAATCAAATTGATTGAAGAGTTTACGAACACAATTACGTTGGCATTCCGTCTGTACGGAAATATTTATGCCGGCGAAGTGTTATTAGGATTGATCGTGATGTTCTCATCCGCAGCAGGACTAATAACATATATTCTTGCGATTCCGCTAGGAGTAGTATGGCAAGGATTTTCAGTGGTAATTGGAGCTATTCAAGCGTACGTATTCTGTACGTTGACAATGGTTTACATCTCACATAAAGTAATGAAACATTAATTTTTAAGAAATGAGGAATTTATAATGACAGAATTAGCAGCAGCAATCGCAGTAGCAGGAGCAGCTTTAGCAGCAGCCTTTGGTAACCAAGCAGTTATCGTAAAAACAATTGAATCAATGACACGCCAACCAGAAATGAGCAATGAATTACGTTCAACAATGTTCATCGGGGTTGCCTTAATCGAAGCGATGCCAATCTTCGCCGTATTAATCGCTCTTATCCTTGTATTCGTTAAATAATCCAATAAGTGGAATTATTGTCGTAAAGGAGGGGTGAGAGATGTTTGAAGTAATGTTATCAGGTAATGTCAGTACAGTTTTAGGCGATACTTTAGTCGTATTAATTTCAATGACGTTGTTACTATTCTTGGTGAAGTTCTTTGCTTGGGATAAAGTGAATGCCATGTTAGAAGCGCGTCGTGAAAAAATTGCTAAAGATTTAGATGAAGCCGCTGAGAAAAGAAAATCAGCTGAAGAAATTCAGGCAAATGCCAACGAAATTATTCATAACGCAGAAGTAAAAGGTAGCGAAATCTTAGATAACGCTCGTGAAGCAGCTTCAAAAACGCAAGATGAAATGATTAAAGAAGGTAAAGATGTGGTCTCTCGCATGAAAGCAGATGGGCAACGTGAAGTCGATTCAATGAAACAACGTGCCATCGCGCAAGTGCAAGATGATATTGTAGACCTATCGGTTCAACTTGCTAGTCAAATTCTTGAAAAAGAAGTGACAAAAGAGAAACATCAAGAAGTAATCGAAGCCTTCATTAAGGGGTTGGAAAAATAATGGTTAAATATCACAAAGATATCGTTAAAGAAGCCAGCCATTTCTATGCAAAGGCAAAATTCGAAGGTCACTTGGAGCAAGTGACGAATGAACTTCAAGCTATTTTAGCAGGAATTCAAAATACTTCGACATTTAGACAGATGATGCATCTAGAGCATGTCTCTTATGATAAAAAATTATCTGTATTAGAATCTGCATTTGGTCATTTATCAAAAGAAACACAAGAGTACATAGCAACGTTCCCGTCTGAAGATGGTTCGATGAATATTGTTGAAGCACTCGAAGCGTTCCTAGATATTTACAATGCCAATAAATTAGAGATTGTTTCTGCGATTCCTTTAACGGATGATCAGATGGATCGTATTGCAACTGCATTCCAAAATAAAACACATAAAGAATTTGATTCTTGGGTGAATACCGTAGATCCTTCAGTGATTGGCGGCGTTCAAATTAAGACAAAAGAGTATTTATTAGATGGAACAATTGCAAACAAACTAAAACAATTCAAAGAGAAAATTAGCCAAACAGGATTAAAGAGGTGAGATGGCATAAATGGAAATGAGTAATATTACAGCGAGAATTCGTGACCAAATCGCTTCTTTTGAAACGAAAGAACAGATTGAAGAAATCGGTGAGGTTTCCTTCATTGGGGACGGAATTGCTCGTGTCATCGGTCTTACAAATGTAATGGCTGGAGAATTAGTAGAATTTGAAAACGGCGCCTACGGGATGGCACAAAACTTAGAAAAAAATGATGTTGGTGTCATCATCTTCGGAGGATATGAAAATATTCATGAAGGAGAACCTGTTAAACGTACAGGACGTATCCTTGATGTTCCAGTAGGAGATGCATTGATTGGTCGTGTTGTGGATGCGTTAGGTCGCCCAATCGACGGTCTTGGTGCCATCGAAACAACGAAGAAACGTCCAGTAGAAAATGAAGCACCTGGCGTTATGCAACGTCAAAGTGTAAAACAATCATTACCTACAGGATTAAAAGTAGTCGATGCCTTGGTTCCAATCGGTAAAGGACAACGTGAGTTAATCATCGGTGACCGTAAAACTGGTAAAACAAGTATCGCAGTAGATACTATTTTGAACCAAAAAGGCAAAAATACATTATGTATTTATGTCGCAATTGGACAAAAAGAATCTACGGTTAAAGCTCTTGTAGAAACATTAAAACGCTACGGGGCAATGGAATATACAACGGTTGTATCAGCAAGTGCTTCTCAACCAGCACCAATGCTTTATATTGCACCATATGCAGGTACTGCAATGGGTGAAGAGTGGATGTATCAAGGACGCGATGTCTTAATCGTGTACGATGATTTATCAAAACAAGCTGCGGCATATCGTGAAATTTCCCTATTACTTCGTCGTCCACCAGGTCGTGAAGCTTATCCAGGGGATGTATTCTACTTGCACTCACGTTTACTAGAACGTGCAGCGAAATTAAGCGATGAATTAGGAGCAGGGTCATTAACAGCCTTACCAATCATCGAAACACAAGCCGGAGATATTTCTGCATATATCCCAACAAACGTTATCTCTATTACAGATGGACAAATCTTCTTAGAAAGTGATTTGTTCTACTCAGGGGTACGTCCTGGTTTATCTGCCGGATTATCTGTATCGCGTGTTGGGGGATCTGCCCAAATTAAAGCGATGAAAAAAGTTTCTGGTACATTACGTATCGACTTAGCAAGTTACCGTGAGTTAGAAGCCTTCACACAATTCGGTTCTGACTTAGATGCGGCAACTCAACAAAAATTAAATCGTGGTAAACGTACGGTAGAAGTCTTGAAACAAGATGTTCACCAACCATTACCAATCGAGTATCAAGTATCGATTTTATTTGCTTTAACACATGGTTTATTAGATGCGATTCCAATCGACCGTATTAAACCATTTGAAAAAGCGTTATATCAACATTTAGAAAGCGAACATAGAGATCTATTGAATGAAATCCGCGATCAACATGTGATTTCGGATGAAGAGAAATTCTACAAAGTAATTGAGAGTTTCAAACAAATTCATTTATTTGAACGTGTTCAATAAGCGTAGAAAGGAGAGGTGACCTGAATGACGGCTTCCTTAAATGATTTAAAGAAGAGAATTGTTTCAACAAAGAAAACAAGTCAAATCACTAGCGCCATGCAGATGGTCTCTGCAGCAAAATTAGCCAAATCAGAGCAAGCAGTGCGTCACTATCAAGACTACGCTCAAAAAATCCGTGAAGTTGTAACTCACTTACTATACGCAAATCACAATAAAGAAGAGGTTGTCGATGAAACGTCAGAGGACGGAGAAGTAGTTACTTCTTTTATCGACTATCACGATTTATTAATTGAACGTCCGGTTAAAAAGACTGGATACTTAGTGATTTCATCTGATCAAGGACTTGCTGGGAGTTACAACTCTTCCATTTTCCAATCAACAAGAGAAATGTTAGAGTTAGACCACCAATCTAAAGATGAATATGTCATCTTAACCATTGGGGATGCTGCAAGTCGCTTCTTCAAGAAGATGGGAGTGGATGTGCGTCTAGAAATTAACGACGTATCAGATATTCCAACCTTTGAAGAAGTAAGAAAGATTGTGTCAAGTGCGGTCCAAATGTTCCGTGACGGTGAATTTGATGAATTTTACGTTTGCTATAATCACCACGTAAACGCACTTTTATCAAACTACCGTGTTGAAAAAATGTTACCAATTATCGACTTGGATGCTGAAGAAGCAAAAGAGTACGAATTGGATTATATTTTTGAACCGAACAAGGAAATTATTATGGACATCTTGCTTCCACAATATGCGGAATCGCTTATTTACGGAGCCATTATTGATGCCAAATCAGCAGAGCATGCGTCTCGTATGACTGCCATGAGAAGTGCAACTGATAATGCTAAAGATTTAATCAGTAACTTAACACAAGATTTGAACCAGAGACGACAAGCACAAATTACACAAGAAATTACAGAAATTGTCGGTGGAGCAGCCGCTCTGGAAGAACATTAGGATTTTAGAAGGAGGAAAATGGATTGAGAACTGGAAAGATTTTACAAGTTGTAGGGCCAGTTGTAGACGTGGTATTTCCTTTAGAAGAAGGCGTTCCAGATATTCATAATGCATTACAAGTTGTGAAAACAGCCAATGATGGTAGCGAAAAAACTGTTACTTTGGAAACTGCTGTAGAATTAGGGGACGGTGCAGTTCGTACAATCGCCATGGAATCTACAGATGGTTTGCAACGTGGCATGAAAGTGGTGGACTTAGGACGCACAATTAGCGTTCCAGTGGGACCTGAAACATTAGGTCGTGTCTTCAACGTTCTTGGAGATACAATCGACTTGAAGGAACCATTCCCAGCAGATTTCACAAGACATGAAATCCATAAACCAGCACCAAAATTTGAAGAATTAAACAGTCAATACGAAATTCTACAAACAGGGATTAAAGTTATTGACCTTTTAGCGCCATATCTTAAAGGTGGTAAAATCGGTTTATTCGGTGGTGCCGGAGTAGGGAAAACCGTATTAATTCAAGAATTGATTCATAATATCGCTGAAGAACTTGGTGGTATTTCAGTATTTACAGGGGTAGGGGAACGTACTCGTGAAGGGAACGACCTTTACCATGAAATGCAAGACTCTGGGGTATCTGCTAAAACAGCGATGGTGTTTGGACAAATGAACGAACCACCAGGAGCTCGTATGCGTGTAGCACTTACAGGTTTAACAATTGCGGAATACTTCCGTGATATGGAAAAACAAGACGTGCTTTTATTCATCGATAACATTTATCGTTTCACACAAGCAGGTTCAGAAGTATCAGCCCTACTTGGACGTATGCCTTCTGCCGTAGGGTATCAACCAACACTTGCAACTGAAATGGGTCAATTACAAGAACGTATCAGTTCAACTAAAGACGGATCTATTACATCTATTCAAGCGATTTACGTGCCTGCCGATGACTATACTGACCCGGCTCCAGCAACAACATTCGCCCACTTAGATGCAACTACAAACTTAGAGCGTCGTTTAACAGAACAAGGGATTTATCCAGCGGTGGATCCACTTGCTTCAACTTCAAGTGCCCTAACTCCAGAAATTGTTGGGGAAGAACACTATGAAGTAGCGATGAAAGTACAACAAATGCTTCAACGTTATCGTGAATTACAAGATATCATTGCCATCTTAGGGATTGATGAATTGTCAGATAGCGAAAAAGTCATTGTAAACCGTGCAAGAAGAATTCAATTCTTCTTATCACAAAACTTCCACGTTGCCGAAGCATTTACAGGACAACCTGGTTCATACGTTCCAATTAAAGACACGGTTCGCGGATTTAAAGGAATTATTGATGGTTTATATGATGATATTCCAGAAGATATGTTCCGTAACGTAGGACCAATCGAAGACGTGATTAAAAAAGCTAAAGCAGCAGGGTTTTATGGAGGAAACTAAAGATGGCTGAACATGAATTACTGGTCGTTGTCACAACACCAGAAGGAAAAGTGTATAACCATCGTTCCTATTCTGTGAGTGCCGATGCAGTCGATGGCGGAATCACCATACTACCGCATCATGCTCCAATCATGCTTCCTTTAAAAATCGGTGCACTTCGAGTGAAACGATTCTTAGAGGATTCACCAACTGATTATATTGCAATCGGTGGTGGAGTAATGGAAGTGCGGGATAATGTCGTAACGATTATTGCCAATGTGGCTGAACGTGCAAGAGACATTGACGTGAATCGTGCCGAACAAGCCAAAGATAAAGCTGAAAAAGTGATTAGCGATAGTAGTCGTTCTCAAAGTGATGTAGAGCGTGCGAAAATTGCTTTAAGCAAGGCAATTAACCGTATTGGTGTTTCTAAACATAGAAGAAAATA
>CAKPVL010000025.1 GCA_934193545.1 uncultured Granulicatella sp.
GCGATTAATTGAATCATTTCTGCTAAGCTTTCTGGCGTTAACTTCAAGTCTTTCAATTCTAATTTCTTGCTGTTCATGTGCGCTGAAATGTCACCCATTAACCAGTTTGACGCTTGTTTAGGATCAGCACCAGCCGCAACTGTTGCATCGAAGAAATCAGACATTTCTTTTGTTAATGTTAATACCATTGCATCGTATTCTGGTAAGCCAAATTCGCTCACGTAACGTTCACGACGTTTGCTTGGCATTTCAGGAATTGACGCACGCACTTCTTCAATCCATTCATTTGAAATATGGAAGTTTGGTAGGTCTGGTTCTGGGAAGTAACGGTAGTCACTTGAACCTTCTTTAACACGCATTAAGATGGTTTGACCAGTCGCATCATCAAAACGACGTGTTTCTTGAAGGATTTCTCCTCCATTACGTAGGACGTTCGCTTGACGAACTTCTTCGAACGCTAACCCTTTACGCACATTGTTAAATGAGTTTAAGTTTTTCAACTCTGTTTTTGTACCGAATTTTTCTTGACCATAAGGACGAATTGAAATGTTCGCGTCACAACGCATTGAACCTTCTTCCATCTTCACGTCAGAAACACCTGTAAACATGATGATTTGACGCAGTGCTTCAAGGTACGCATATGCTTCTTCAGGAGAACGCATATCTGCTTCTGATACAATCTCAATCAGTGGAGTTCCTTGACGGTTTAAGTCCACATAAGAGAATCCGTCTGTTCCGTGCGTATTTTTACCCGCATCTTCTTCTAAGTGGACACGTTCAATACGAATACGTTTTGTTTGTCCTTCTACTTCGATATCAATCCAGCCATCATGACCGATTGGGTAATCGAATTGAGAGATTTGGTACGCTTTTGGATTATCAGGGTAGAAATAGTTTTTACGGTCGAATTTTGTATCTTGAGAAATCGTACAGTTCAACGCAAGAGCTGCACGCATCCCGAATTCTAACGCGCGTTTATTCACGACAGGAAGTACCCCTGGATATCCCCAGTCAATCACGTTTGTATTTGTATTTGGTTCCGCACCGAAATGCGCTGGTGATGGAGAGAACATTTTTGAATCAGTTTTTAATTCAACGTGGCACTCTAAACCAATAATTGTTTCAAAGTTCATGTGATTGTTCCTCCTTATAATTGTGGGCGGCGTAAGTAGTAATCATTTGCTTGTTCAAATGCATACGCTGCTTGGTAAATTGTTTTTTCTTGGAAGTAATTTCCGATTAATTGAATTCCGACTGGTAAGCCTTCGTTTGTGAAGCCAGCAGGAACTGAAATCGCTGGTAATCCAGCTAAGTTTACAGGAACTGTTAATAAGTCCGCCATGTACATTGCGATTGGGTCGTCACTGTGTGCGCCTAATCCGAATGCTGCAGAAGTTGTTACAGGTCCTAAGATTAAATCGTAGTTTTCAAATACTTTTGCAAAGTCTTGTTTGATTAAAGTACGTACTTGACCAGCTTTCTTGAAGTAAGCATCGTAGTAACCAGAACTTAAGCTGAATGTTCCAAGCATGATACGACGTTTTACTTCCATTCCGAATCCTTCAGAACGGCTCTTCACGTATAAATCTTCTAATGTTTGTGCGTCTGTAGAACGGTGACCGTAACGGATTCCGTCGAAACGTTGTAAGTTAGAAGAAGCTTCAGATGAAGCGATGATATAGTACGCTGGAATACCGTATTTAGAGTGAGGTAGGCTCACTTCTTCTACGATAGCACCCATTTCGCGGTATTGATCAGCCGCTTTTAATACAGCAGCTTGAACTTCTGGGTCCACACCTTCCGCAAAATATTCTTTTGGCAACGCGATACGCATGCCTTTAATGTCGCCTGTTAATCCTTTATGGTAAGCAGGCACTTCTTGTGGCACACTTGTTGAATCGCGGTGGTCATATCCAGAAATTGCGCTTAATACTAAGGCGTTATCTTGAACGGTACGTGTAAATGGTCCGATTTGGTCTAAGCTTGACGCAAAGGCAATCAAACCGTAACGAGAAATACGACCATATGTTGGTTTCATCCCAACAATCCCTGTGAAACTTGCAGGTTGGCGGATAGAACCACCTGTATCTGAACCTAGAGATGCTAGCACTTCGCCAGAAGCAACTGCAGCAGCAGAACCACCTGAAGACCCACCAGGCACTTTTGTTAAGTCCCAAGGATTTTTTGTTTTCTTGAAGTAAGAAGTTTCCGTTGAACCACCCATGGCAAATTCGTCCATGTTTAATTTACCAACGTTAACCGCACCTTCAGCTTTTAATAATTCCATAACGTGCGCGTCGTAAATTGGGTTGAAGTCTTCTAACATACGGCTTGAAGCAGTTGTTAAAAGGTCGCGAGTCACGATATTGTCTTTAATCCCGATTGGAAGACCTTGAAGAGAAGCTTCTTCTCCGTAGCCTTTTTCGTCAGCAGCGGCAGCTTGTTTTAACGCTTCTTCTTCGTTTAATGTCACGAACGCTTCAACTTTAGGTTCTAAAGCATGGATACGCTCGAATGTTTCTTTTGTTAATTCCACAGAAGTGAATTCTTTATTACGAAGACCTTCGTGAAGCTCAATTAATGTTTTGTTTTCAATAATACTCATGCTTCACCCTCCTCATTTTCACCCATAATCGCAGGCACTTGAATAAATCCATCTTCGCTTGTTTTCACATTACGCATTAACAAGTCGCGGTCTGTTCCTTTTTCAGCAACGTCTTCACGCATCACATTTACTAATGGATATCCGTGAGTTGTGACAGGCACACCCGTTGTATCTACTTCGTTTAATTGTTCCACCATATCAATGATATCGCTCATTTGTTCTGTAAAATGAAGGATTTCATTATCGGCAAAAGTTAGCTTTGCAAGTTTGGCAACGTGTCTAACTTCTTTTTCCTCAATGGCCATGTTTTTTCCTCGCTTTCAAAATCATTACTTTTCTATTTTAAAAGGCACTTCTGCCTCCGTCAATGTTAATCAAAGATATGGTATGTGAAGACTCCTTGTGACATATCTTGTAATAAGAATGCCTCCACTCCATTAATCGAACTAATGCGAACTTCTACCGGTGTTGTCTTCGGTAAGTATTTATTCGCAACGTCCGTTACGTGCTGTGCTAAAGCGATAATTTCTGATTCACCATAGAATTGCGTCATGATATTCACAACCATCTTCTTAGCTACATTATCTTGATACATTACGCGAGCCGTTACCCCTGAGAGGTTCGGGAAGAAGTTTTGCACTTCTGTTCTGAAGTTTTCAAACGCTGTTGACTCTTCTGTCGCAGATTCGTTCACTAATGGAAGCACGACTACTTTTTGGTTCACGTTTGACCAGTTTGTAATCTCTGTCCCTTCTACTGAAGTTGCTTCAAGAACGTATACCCCGCCACCGATATCATCTTTAGACGTTTGACGGAACACTCCGAACACGATTGGCACAGCCTTGAGTGCATCATTTTGGCGCAGTCTTGTTAGGATTGTGTTAGCGATGGCTTTGGCTTGTTCGATCATCGCTTCGTTTGAGATTTCTGTCTCAGCGTCTTTGCCATCGTTCGTGTAGTAATCCACGCTATTCATCGCAATCCCGATACTAATTCCACCTAATTCAAAGTTGTTTTCCGTTTGAATCATGTAATCTTGTTCAAGGATTTGCGCTAAATAAATTGGCGCACGTCCTGTTGGAGATGTATCTCCGTTATCAGCAGGGTTTAATCCATCTGGATTTTTATCACTCTTACGCGCAATCCATTTTGCAGTTGTTTCCGCATCGATGATTTGGCCTTCTCTAAAGAAGTATTGGTTCGTTGGGAACACGCTTCTTGAAAGGTCAATCAATCCTGTTTCAAAGTTCTTTAAGTTGAACCCTGTGTTTAAGCTTAATGTCGCACCGCGGTTTTGGCTCACTTCGTATTTACCATTTGTGATCAGCGCGCGGTAAAAATTGTTTGATAATTGATTTGTTGTTGATTGTACTACTTTTGTATTGGAATCTTTATTGGTATTCGTGCTAGGTTGATTCGCTCTTGTAACGTCTGCACAGGCAGCAAGCGAAATCACACTGGCTAATCCAAGTAATCCCAATCGTAATTTCTTTCTCATGTGACATCCTTTCTATGCAAGAGAATCGAGAAATTGTTGCTCACTCCACACTTCGATACCGAGGTCATTGGCCTTCGTTAATTTACTTCCGGCAGAATGACCCGCAATCACCACGTCCGTTTTCTTAGAAACGGAACCGGTCACTTTGGCACCAAGCGATTCGAGTTTTTCTTTTGCATCTTGTCTTGTTAATTGTTCTAAAGTCCCTGTTAATACAACTGTCTTGCCGCTGAGGACGTGTCCTGAGGCAGCTGAGTCGTCTTTTGTCACTCCAAGATAGGTCATATTCACGCCACTATCTTGCAATTCTTGAATTAATTCTTGAACAGATGGTTGTTCAAAATAAGTTTTTACACTATAAGCAATAATATCACCTAAACCATCAATTTCCAACAATTGTTCAATGCTCGCTTCTTGCAGAGCCGTCATTGTTTTGAAATGTTGCGCTAATTCTTTCGCAGCCTTGGTTCCGACATGACGGATCCCAAGCCCTGTTAAGAGGCGTTCGAGTGAGTTTTCTTTACTCTTCTCAATAGCTTCAAGGATATTTTCTGCGCTCTTTTGTTGCACTTTATCTAGAGCTAACAATTGGTCTAGTGTTAATTTATATAAATCTGCCACATCCATGACAAGCCCTTCTTCAAAAAGTTGCTTGATGACACGTGGCCCAATCCCACTCATATTCATCGCATTACGAGAAACAAAGTGGCTTAACCCTTCTGTCAATTGAGCAGGACATTTTGGATTCAAGCAGCGAATCGCTACCTCTTCTTCCAAATGCTCTAATTTTTCATGACAAACCGGGCAAGTCGTTGGAAACTCGTAAGGCTGACTTGTTTCTGGACGTTTCTCCAAAATCACGCGTGTGACTTCTGGAATAATGTCTCCAGCCTTATGAATCACAACCGTGTCTTCCAAGCGAATGTCGCGCTCTTTAATCAAGTCGATATTATGCAAGCTCGCACGGCGCACCGTCGTACCTGCAAGTTGAACAGGATCCATCACCGCAGTCGGTGTCACCACCCCTGTACGTCCAACCGTCCACTCGATATCGCGGACAACCGTTTGCGCTTCTTCTGCTGGGAATTTATACGCGATTGCCCAACGTGGTGCCTTCACCGTAAAGCCAATTTCTTCTTGGGCGGCAAAGTCATTCACTTTAATAACCATGCCGTCAATTTCGTATGGTAAGTCTGGACGTTTTGAAGCAATCGTCTCGATATAATTCCATACTTCATCAATCGTTTGGCATTTTAAGCGCTCTGGATTTGTAACAAAGCCAATCTCTGCCATTTTCTCTAATAGCTCTTCTTGGGTTGAAACATTTAGTTCTTCCACACTTGGACTGCTGTAAAGAAAGACCGACAAGTTTCGCTTCGCCGCAATTTTTGGATCAAGCTGACGAAGACTTCCTGCCGCCGCATTTCTTGGGTTCGCAAAGACTTCGAGTCCTTCTTCTTCACGGGACTCATTTAATGCCACGAAAGATTTCTTCGGCATATAACATTCTCCGCGCACTTCAATATTCCAAGGTTCTTTTAGAGAAAGCGGCACAGATTTAATCGTACGAACATTTCCCGTTACGTCTTCTCCTGTCGTTCCATCCCCACGAGTCGCTCCGAGTACAAGCTGCCCGTTTTGATACGTCAACGCGATAGAGAGTCCGTCGATTTTCAATTCACATACATATTCAATCGCACGGTTCGTTAATTTACGAAGACGCGCATCGAATTCTTCCAAGTCTTCTTTTGAGAAAGCGTTTGAAAGGCTGAGCATTGGGTTCGTGTGCGTTACCTTCTGGAATTGATCGAGCACTTCTCCACCAACACGTTGCGTAGGTGAATCAGGCGTTACGAATTCCGGATGTTCAACTTCAAGCGCCACTAGTTCATGATAGGCCTTGTCGTACTCCGCATCGGTTGCGGTAGGCTTATCTTCCACATAATACTCATGACTCCAACGATTTAATTGTTCTTTTAGCTCTTCAATTCTTTGTTGAATCGTTGTACTCATCTTCATCCTCTATTCTTCGATTTTTTCGATTGGGGCAAAACTTGCAAGGAGTCGTTTAATGCCCATTCCTGCAAAGGCCACGTCTAACTCTTGACGGTCTCCTTCACCGGTAATACGGACAACGGTTCCTGTTCCCCATTTTTTATGCGACACTTTCATGCCCACAGTCCAGCCATCTGTTGAAGACGTGCTTGATGCTTGCGGCTTGTCTGCACGTTGAATACGCGCTGGTGTCGTTTGTTTCTTTTGTAAATAACCACCGCCACTAGACGATTGGTTGCTTGAGCGATAGCGGTCAAATAGTCCTCCGCCACCTGTTGATGACGTAGACTGAGAGGTGCTACGTGTGCCATAAGATGACGTTTGGCTACGCGTTCCATAAGAAGATTTCGAATCGTTCGTATAGAAACTGCTTGAGTAATACGAATCACTCACCGTTACGCCTTCTTTTTCTAATAAGCTGTCATCAATTTCTTGCATGAATCGTGACTCACGATAGTTTTGTGTCTTCCCGTAAAGAAGTCGTGAATAAGCACGGGTCATAAAGAGTTTCTTCTCAGCACGGGTAATCCCTACATATGCCAAGCGACGTTCCTCTTCTTCGCCATCTTCTTGGAGTGATCGTCCTGATGGGAAAATCCCGTCTTCCATTCCGACAAGGAACACAACTGGGAATTCAAGCCCTTTTGCCGCGTGCAAGGTCATTAAAGTGATTTGAGAAGCGCTCGTTTCTTCTTCACTTTCCATATCCGTCACTAGTGACAAGTCTGTTAAGAATTGGACGAGCGGCGATTCTTCGGCCTCTCTATCGAGTCGTTGTTCTTCGAACTCTTTGGCTACAGAAAGGAACTCGCGCATGTTATCGATACGCGCATCGGCTTCCATCGTACGCGCTTGTTCAAGGGCTGTAATATACCCTGATTTTGTCATCACTTCTTCGATTAGGTCCGTCAATGTGACAAACTCTTGCATCTTCGTTAAGTCGGCAATGAGTTGTGCAAAATCGGCTAATCCCTTACCTGCTTTCCCAGAAATGCCGTTCAACGGACTTCCAGCTGCTTCTAAAAGCGAGAAGCTATGCATTTCGGCAAAGAGAGCGAGTTTTTCGATACTCTTATCTCCGATACCGCGTTTTGGCGCATTCACCACACGTCTGAAACTAAAGTCATCCGTTGGGTTTACTAAGAGTCGTAAGTAAGCAAGAAGGTCTTTGATTTCCATGCGCTCATAGAAGCGTTGGCCTCCGACCATCTTGAATGGCATATTCGCCTTTAGTAAATCTTCTTCAAGAGTACGTGACTGTGCATTACTTCTGTAAAGCACCGCAAAATCGCTATAGTCATACCCGTCGAAGTTCACCATTTTTTGAATCGTGCTGATGACATAACGAGATTCATCATATCCCGACTGTCCGCAGTAATACGTGATTTTCTCACCGGCTTCATTGTCGGTCCACAATTCTTTTGGCTTACGATTCACATTGTTTTCAATCACTTGGTTGGCTGCTTTTAAGATGGTCTTTGTCGAACGGTAATTTTGTTCCAACAAGACCACTTTAGCATCCGGATAATCTCGTTCAAATGACAAGATGTTTTCCATATCCGCTCCACGCCATCCGTAAATACTTTGGTCGGCATCCCCTACAACACAGATGTTTTTGAATTTATCTGCAAGGAGCTTCACCAATAAGTATTGCGCGTGGTTCGTATCTTGATACTCATCCACATGGATATAGTGAAATTTTTGTTGGTAATAATCCAACACATCTTGATGTTCTTGGAATAATTTCACGGTCAACATGATAAGGTCATCAAAGTCTACCGTCATATTTTTACGCATTTCTGCTTGATATTCTTTATAACATTTCGCATAAATTTGGCTCACATAGTCCAAATGGTTCTTCGCAAATGTTTCTGCATCTTCGAAATTATTTTTCGCATTACTGATAGTTGCTAAAGCCCCACGTGGCTCGTAGCGATCCGTATCGATATCGAGCTTTTGCATAATTCGTTTCATCGCAGAAAGCTGGTCGCCTGAATCGATAATCGTAAACGACTTGGCTAAACCGATACGCTCACAGTCACGACGAAGGATACGCACGCACATCGAGTGGAAAGTTGATACCCACATATCTTGTGCCTGTTCCCCGACAAGTGCCGCCACACGCTCTTTCATCTCGTTGGCCGCTTTATTCGTAAACGTAATCGCTAAAATATTCCACGGTTGTACCGCTTCTTCTGCCAAAATATAGGCCATACGGTGGGTTAACACACGCGTCTTCCCACTCCCCGCGCCGGCCATGACTAGAAGTGGCCCTTGCGTATGCATGACCGCTTCTTTTTGGCGAGGGTTCATTCCCTTAATTAAATCACTCGAATTTTTCACAACTCTGTCCTTTCGTAAAGGTTATTGAACGTTGAAAAATAAGTCTGTCACTTCAATTTCTCTGAGTAAATCCACACTAGAAGCTCCGCGTAGTCGAATCACACCAAGCACGTCAGTTGGGCGTTTTGGTGTTAATTGGAAGAACTCGAAGTCCCATTGCGGTTTCAATAACGTTAATAAACTTGCTTTTTCCATCATCGATTCGTAAATTGGCACGATGATCATTTCTTCTTTGATTTCTTTGTATTCAATTGGTAATCCTGTTGCCACGCGCACAAGAATTTCAGACATACTATGACCTAAGAAGGCGCTGCTGAATTGTTGTTGCACGAGTGGTAATTGGTTAACCCCATCCACGTAGAAAATACCGTTATTTCCCATCTTCACTTGAATCGAAAGAATGGTCGTTCCAGATAAGTTATCCATAATCTTGAAGGCGATGCGTTTCAATTCTTGCACCCATTCCGGATTTAGTCGACGAGAGACGATACTGTATTTTAATTTACCCGTGATGTAGACATCTTCTGAAATCGGTAGTACTGTCACGCGGTCTTCGTAGTCACGCACGACGGTCACTGTAAAATGACGTTGCGCTGGAACGAAGGCGGTTAACATACATGGGCCTTCTTCCAATTTTTCAAGAACGCGCTCTTCGAAATCTTCATCGTAGAGCTCTAACTTTTCTTCCACGCGATTCTTTACGAGGTTGCTTTCTAAGTAGGATGGAAGGCCGATGCTTTGCACTATCGATGGTAATTCGCCGACCGTTGTCACTAAGCTATATGGCGCAAGGTTAATCGCATGCGTGTCTAAGAATAATTTTTCAACCGTACGATTTTGCGAAATTTCTGCTAGTTCAAATGATTGATAATAGCGAGTTTTACTGCTGATTTCGTAAAGCACATCGACTGGTACTAAGTTTGTTAATAATAAAACCGTATCTACTTTTTCTGCGAAATCTAATAACGCCTCACGGTCTTTGTAAGAAGAGACGATTTCATATTCAGCCATCGAAATAGCCGCTTCGTTCGATTGGTGGTAGCAGTACACAACGTACCCCATTTTTCTTGCTTCGCGAGCGATAGATGCGACTTGCTCATCTCCACCGATAATTCCGATGATGGCTCCTGGTAATAACTGACTCATTAATATCCTCTCCTTTACTGATCCGTTTAAACGTTATGAACTCTTTCGTACGGACACGGTTGTTTCTTCTGTTGGTAATTGATCGTATTTATATAATTCATGCTCTTCAATCATTTGAATAAGCTTTTGCGCATATGTCGGGTCGGTCGCATACCCTGCATCTTGCAAAGCCTGTGCCGCTTGCTTGTAGTTTCTAGCCCCAAGCACCTTGTGATAGAGCGTTGGGTCCCAGTCCACGCCGTACGCTAATAGTTGCGCATGGGCTTCAACTGATTCTGCCCAGCTTTCATACACGCGGAATCGTCCGTTAATCGTAATCCATGTATTGTTCACAAATTCTGCGGTTTCTAGGACGACGTTTGGTTCAGCAGCAGACCCTTTCACGCCGTATAAATTATAATATTTACTTGCTAATAAACTCTCTCCCCAGTTCGATTCAAGAATCGCTTGCGCTAAACTTACGCTTGGCAACACGCCGTAGTCTTTATACGCTTGTTGCGCTGCTGGAATGAGCACTTTTAAAAATTCATCTTGTGTCACGTGTATTTCCTGTGGCTCGGATTTATGTTCAGATAACCATGTGATGGTCCCCGCCAAAAGAACGCTTGCTACAGCTACGATGAGAAGCCCCGTCAATTTCGATAATGACTTGAACCACTCGACAAGATGAAAGACGAATTTATTTTTTCTTTTCTTTCTTTTCGCCACAGTTTCACCACTTTCTTTATCTTTTCAATTTTATCATAAAATGGCCTATAAAAAAATGGATACCCCCTTGTTTTCAAAGAGAGTATCGCATTCATTTTGCAAACTTCTATTCCTCTAAAGTAGATTCTGGAACAAACGCATTTTTGCTATATTCTAAATATTTTTGTTGCGCTTTTTCATCATGCATCCATTCAAGGAGCGCTTGTTTTTTCGTACCGATTTGTTTATGTGTAATTCCTACCACACGAATCTCAATAATATCTTGGTAACTCCAATGACCGTATGTCGTAGCCACGCGTAAAATCGTCACGTTTTCCTTGAATTTACCCTTGCTGACAGCAGCCGTCTTCCAATCCACGCGGACATTTTCTTGACGAATCCAGCGACTCGCAATCGCCACCTTCAAGCGTAAATATTCAGCGACTGGGTCTGAAGCGACTTCCGGAAGCACATCGGCATTTCGAGCGACTTTATTCGCGAGCATCCACTCATAATCCGTAAACAGACGCGCGATTTTTTGCAGATTTTCTGCCTTCAATCCACGTTCCCCGTTCTTCCATCTCGTCCAACTTTGGCCACTAATCCCTAATTCTTCTGTATAAAATGCCTTTTCAGAGACATAACGTTCTCTAACGGCGTTCACTACAATTAATACAAATGCTTCATGCATCTTCATCACCTCTTGAACCAATTATACACCTATTAGGTGCATTTTTCAATAACTCTACCATTTCTTTAACACATATATTATAATAGCGATATCTAAAAAAAGCAGAGGTGAGAGCGTGCCACAATCGTCAAATAATCCATTCCATATCGGACTTCGTACTTTTAAAACAGCCGTGTCTGTGTTTATTTGCGTGGTTCTCTTTAGAATCTTACATCGTGGTTCACCGATGCTAGCAGCCTTATCTGCTATTTTCAGTTTGAGAACAGACCATAAACAAACATTCAAATTCGCCTTCTCCCGTTTTATCGGAAATACCACTGGAGGGGTCGTTGCCATTATTCTATTCTATGTAAGAACGATTCTTCCGTATCCTGAATATACCGATTTACTGCTCGCTCCTGTCGGGATTGTAATCATTATTTTATTCTGCAATCGATTCAATAAAACAGGCATAATTAACTCGTGCTCGACTTTCCTCGTTATTTTCTTCAATGTGGAAGCCAGCCAAAATACGGCCTATGCGATTCAACGAATTCTCGATACAATTATCGGAGCGCTCATTGCGATTGGCGTAAATCATATACTGCCAAATCCACATTTAAAAGAAGATAAACAAGCATCATAAAAAGAGTTCTACCAACGTGGTAGAACTCTTTTTTTTGCACTTATTTTTTATTTCATACGCATCATGCCGTACATACGTGTATCGATAAAGAACACATCATCCTTCACATCAATCGTCTTCGAAAGAAGAATGTCTTTTGTTTCCATTGATTGCACACGTAGCGTTGGTTTGCCATCGACAAGAGTAATCATCACAAGATTGCCTTTGTTCAAGTACACTTGTGGTGCATAGACATCTGTTTCTGTTGTAAAGGCTTCTTCTAGTTTCTTCGCTCCTGCATTAAGAACATAGTATTTTGTCTCGTTATTTTTGCGCTCACTTGCCTTCACATACGTATCTGAACCAGTGAATGTAGGCACCTCATCTGCCAATGCAATATAGGCTTTGTCTCCCACTGTGTATAGAATCGATTGTACCGCACTCATGCCCTGTTCAGGTGTGATTTCTGTAAACTTCTCTGTCTCAGCATCAAAAGTCATTAAGCGGAATTTTTCATCTCTTGAATACATACTCTTAAACAGCAGCACTTGCGGGTCATACATACGAGAACTCTTGGCTTCTCCCCATGCAATCGAAGCGTATTCCTCTGGTAATTTCACTCGTTTAGCAGGTGTTGTTGCTCCCGTTTCTAAATTCACAGAGAATGTCACTAAGAAATAGGTTGGTGCTTTTGACCCTCTATTTTCATACTCAGGCATCGGAACCACTCCATACACCGTGTTGCCTTTTCTATAGAAAGTGACATCCGTTATAAAATGACTATCGTCCCCGCGCACTTCTTTAGGAATCGGAACCGATACAGTTGTGACCTTCTTCGTCTCTTTATTGATGATACTAAAATTCACTTTTGGATCTGTTGTGCTTTCAAAGCTATAAGTCAAGCCGTATAGAAGGTCATACCCCTTAAACGCCACCAGATTGTCATAATTTGGACGGTCTGTAAAAGAAAAGTCTGCCAATCTCTTTTTCGTTTGGAAGTTGTAGGCATTCTCGGAAAATCCAACACGTTTTACGTCTCCATCTAAAAGTGCATACTCTGCTCCCTTAGACGACGTCAAATCATCTGTAGAATACGACATTTCAAACGTTGCTCCGTCGACTAATTTTTTCTCTTCATCGGTTAATTGAATCGATACTGGAGCAGGCTTCACTTCTTGATACGCTGCGTGCCCAGCTGTTGCTAGAAACACAAGACCACTAAATGCAAATACTGCTGTTGCAAATTTACTTGATTTCATGATAACCCCTCCTTACACACTAACCTTATGATTTAATAAATAATCGCTGAGTAGCATATTTAGAACAATCCAAATGAGCATGCTACCGATTAAGAAGACTAGCGCTTCATTTCCAATTAAACGAACGACAAATTGCGTGCGCATGATAGCTGTGAATGTTACAACAACGACTAAAACGTAGAGAACGACCGAAGTTACCTTACGAACGTACCCCTTCTTCTCAACCCCAATAACGAGAATCGCGAGTTGGAAGACCGTTACGATGAGCGCTACCCCCATTGTTAAAATGAGAAGAAACTGCACCGCATATTGTGGCACTAGAAGCGGCATTGCCATAGAGTTTGTCACAAGCGACCACGGTGTGATGTGGTATTGCGCAAACTCTGGAATAAAGAAGCTTGTGAGGTAGTAGTTTAAGAACACCCCAACTACTTGAACCGCTTGTAGGAAGAACGTAATCACAAGCATCGTTAATAATTTAGCCCAGTAGATTCCAAAACGGGATCCTGGAAGCATGAGTAGACGGTAAATAAATGAGCCTTTGCTACTCCATTCTTTCGACCAAATCACTGCTGAGTAAACCAGAATCGCTGTCCCAGCAAAGAACACTGGAAGTCCGATTGAGAGTTGGTCTAGCGCGACTTGTTTCACGATATCAGGACTCACAATGCGCAATTGTCCGGTTAGTAACCCAGTCGTTGCCAGTGTTTTCACCTTCAACCCTAGTTGCAATAAGATTTGAAGCAATGCCACCACTAGGATGAATCCTTTCGCCTGGCCGATATTATAAATCGTTAAGTTGATGACTTTCTTCATGGTAAGTATACCTCCCTCATCACATCGACAATTGATTTGCCCTCTTCTTCGCGGACTTCTTCTGGATAGAATTCCTTCACTACGCGTCCATCGTTTAAGAGCACTGCTTTATCGACGATATACTCAATATCATTAATTTCATGCGTTGTAATCAATACGCCACGTCCATCGAGTAGATCGCTTGTAAACACACGCGCGATTTCTTCACGAGTAAAGACGTCGATTCCTGAAAATGGTTCGTCCATCAAGATATAATCTGTATCTAGTCCCATCCCTAGAAGCAAGTTCAGTTTTGCAACATTCCCTTTCGAGAGTGATCGTACTTCATCTTTTAAATTCAAATGGAAGAAGTTTAATAAATGTCTTTCCTTTTGACGATTCCAGTTTGGATAGAACGTGCGCATAAAATCAATCGCTTCGTCCACTGTTTGGTCTGGAGAAATAATCGAACTATCTGTAATGTAGCTCACCTTTTCCGCAAATACTTTACGGGCTGGCATATCATCGATTACAACTTTCCCTTTATCAAATGGCAGTAGTCCTGCAATGCAGTTCATAATCGTTGTTTTCCCAATTCCGTTGACACCAATAAGAGCCGTCACTTCTCCTTTTTTTGCGTTAAATGAGATGTCATTCAACACTTGTTTCTTTCCAAATCTCTTACTTAAGTTTTGAACAGTTAACATGGTACCGCTCCTTCCTTACAATTGTTTTTTCAGATGTTCGATGACATCTTCTGCAGTTAAGTTGAGAGGCTTAATCGCTTCTGTAAAGCTTCCAATCGCCTCATCTAACATTTCATCTTTTAGTTGCTCAATCCGTTCTACATCTTCTGTCACACGACTCATGACATTATTTCCAGTCGTAATCAACCCCATGACCTCCAATTCATGAAAGGCACGTTGGACCGTATTGGGATTCACTTGCATGGTTTGCGCAAATTCACGTCGACTCGGCATCTCTTGGCCTGCTTCCATTCTGTGGGAGGCAATTTCCGCTTTGAAATAGGCGATAATTTGCTCGTAGACCGGACTTCTTTTATCAAATACGATCATTAGTAACTCCTTTCTTTGATTCCCAATCAGTGTATTAACCGGTTAATACACTTATCTTTAACTGTATTATGCGCTTAATACACATGGATGTCAATAGCGTTTTCAAAAATATTTTTAAAAAATAAAAAAGACGACTCAAATTCGAGTCGTCTCAACGATTATTGTAATTTTAATTTCACCATTTCTTGTAAGATGAGGTTTGCTAATTCGGCTGCCCCTGTATCGTTTGGATGAATCTCATCATCAAAGAGCCATTGTTTTGTATGCCCTTTGGCGTAAGTTCCCCAATCGATTAAATGAACATTTGGATAACGTTCTGCAGCTGCTTTTAACTGCTCGTTTACTTCTTTAGCCCATTTAATTTCATAACCGGCTGTGACTAAGAAGATTTCACGGTTCCCCGTTGCTTGAATCAGAGAATCGATTTGAGAAGCCGCAAAAGCCCCATTCGAACCGAGGACGAATACAACGGTTTGAGAAAGTCGACCTTGTTGCGCAAGCTTCTGAACGATTGGCGTACTGTAATACAACTGACGTCCCACTTCTCCGTCCACATAGGCATTCGGGAAGACTTCGCGAAGTTTATTCGCAGAGGCTAATAACACTGAGTCTCCGACAAACGTAATCGGCGTTTGCTTCACCTGCTGCTCCGTGTTGGCTTTCGCTTCATTACTAATCGTCGTTGTTCCTTCTGTTGTCGGTTCGGCCGTCGTCTCTTGTAAGAGAGCTTGGTTTTGACGAATCTTCTCTTCAACCTCTTGCACGGCTGAGTTTTGATTCTTCTCTTGTGCAAATCCAAGACCTGCAAGCCCGATACAAATCACATACATGAGTGAGAATACGAGTCCAAATTGCTTCATGCCTTTTGGAAGGTTGGATTTTCCATAAGCCGTTAAATTATACGGACTATGCGCTTGTCCAATCGGAAGAACGAAGCGGTCTCGCTCAAACAGTTGATACGTGATTTCCGCCATCACGAAAATCAATGCAAATTGAATTCCTACTGATAACCACTGTTCATTAATCTCGCGTAAAAACGTTGGCGCAATCAGATGAATCGGATAGAACCATAAGTAGTATGAGAAACTTCTTTTTCCAAAGAACGTAAATCCTTTAAAACTGAAGAGGTAATGAACCCCCACGCCCTCGCGAATCGTACAAGAGAGAAGAAGCATCAATACAAACGATGAAATAAACATCATCATGTAATACACTTCTGCTTGCGTTCCGTTGAAAGTCGTAAACATCCAGCCTAAAGCTCCTAAACAGAGGAGGCTCAATGCGTTTGGAACAACAGAACCTGTCTCGCGCTCAGGCAGTAGTAATTTTCCTTCATGAATGTAACTTAAGAGTGCCCCGAATGTGAACGAGAACAGACGCGTTGATACTAAGTAGTATACATGAGACGGATCTTGTTCAAACCAGTAGAGTGCCGCCATTCCCGCTGCAGACGCGAGCGTCAAGAATGCGAGTAACGCGAACTCCTGCATTCTGAGGAAGTTCAATTTCTTCATCAGTTTTCGAAGCAAATACCCCACGATTAACAACTGCACATAAAGGGATACATACCAGAGATGCACAAACGGACTCGGATTCGCCGATTGCACGAAGTATGATTGTTGAGAGAAAATTTGATAATCATTATTCACGAAGAATAATGCCGAAAGCGCCATGCCTCGGATATTAGAAAGTAATTGCGGTGCCGCCACGAATAAAAACGCGACCGTCACGACAATCATAAAGAGCATCGGGAAGAACATTCTCTTCAAGCTTCTCACTGGGAAACGCTCTTTATAATCTTCCGCGAATGTTTTGATATTATTCCGGAACGTCAAGTAGCCTCCAACCACTAAAAATCCGTTAACGGCTAAAAATCCGCCCGGTAATAAATGTTGGAAATAATAATATGTAATAATTGCTAGTATAAAAAAACCTTTCAAGCCATCGAATGCCGCACTCCGTTTTTTCTCTTTTTGCTTGGGAGGATGTGGGTGCGTCGGTACTTGAGAAGGTGTTGTTTGATAATTCATAGTCCCCACTGTTTTTCTCCATTCCTTAAACTCCTATTTATTATAGCTCAAAACCACTACACTTGGATACTAGGAACATTACATTTTTGTTAATTTTAAGAAAACAGTTTCCAGTTGTTTCTGAGGCGTGAACAAAGGTCCATTGTGTCTATAAAAACACAAAAAAGCTAGGCAAAAATTCGCCTAGCTTTCTCGCTTTTAATTTTAGTGTTCTGAAGCACCGCTTGTAGCATCTACTGCTTGTGCTTGCGCTGGAGCTGAATGTCCGCTATCTGAAGCACCACTTGTAGCATCTGCTGCAGGAGCAGGAGCTGAGTGTCCGCTGTTTGAAGCGCCACTTGTTGCATCAGCTACAGGAGCAGCACCATTTGCGCTTACTAAACGTTGGCCAGTTGTTTGTAAGTACCAATCTAACCATGGTTTGAAGTCAAATACGATTTCGTTGATTCCAGCATAAGAACCATCAGGATAGTACATT
Source organism: uncultured Granulicatella sp. (assembly GCA_934193545.1). Classification (GTDB taxonomy): domain Bacteria; phylum Bacillota; class Bacilli; order Lactobacillales; family Aerococcaceae; genus Granulicatella. The sequence goes on from CAKPVL010000025.1 coordinate 17,268, forward strand.
GCTTGGTAGTTGTGTACGTTGATGATTTCTGGTGGAGTGTTTGGAACGATTGTACGGAAGTAATCCACGTTACCTGCACGTAAGTTCGCAATGAGGTATTCCACATTTTTGAATGTACGTGGTGGGTGAACTGTTCCTAAACGGTTACCAGATTGAGCTGGCACACGTGGAGCCAACATTTTGTTTGCTGGTTTGTTGAAGTTATAGTACAAGAATTGGTTGTTGTCATCGGCATATGTTACTTCAAATGGCAATGCTTTTAAGAACATATCGATTTGGTCAACCGTTAATAAACCGTGGTCTAAGCGAACATAGTCGTTTCCTTGAGCAGCACCAACGATTTCACTTGCTTTTTCAACCCATTCTGGATCATCTGGATCTACACCTTGAACTGATGTAGAAATTGGGTTTGTGCAGTCTAAATCTTCTGGCGGTGTTGGTAATGGTTTGCGTAACACTTTTACAACCTCCACATATTTCACGAAGTTTTCTAAGCATGAACGTAAGAACGCTACAGTTCCTTCGCTCTTAATGTTTCCTTCTTCGTCAAATGCTTCTTTTGCTTTTCCTAATAAGAATTCGTTCCCTGGTAATACATATGCGTTTACCCCTGGAGCATCCAAGATTTTACGTAAATGCACTTGCGCACGTGAAGTACCTTGGTCATAGTGAGAAGCTCCCATAATCATGACAGGTTTGTTTTCGAATGGGTGTAAGTTGAATGACATCCATTCTAATGTGCTCTTCAAAGCAGCTGTAATTGTGTGGTTGTGTTCAGGTGTAGCGATAATCACACCATCTGCACGGATTAATTTGTTGTACATGTATTGTACTGGGAAACTCTTAGATTGATCTTCGTCTTGGTTGAACATTGGAATATCTTTAATTTCTAAGATTTCAAACTCGAATAAGTCACTGAATTTCTTTTCGATAAATTGTAATAATAAACGGTTATGCGAAAATTCCGCATTTGATCCTACGATACCAATAATTTTCATTTTCTACTGTCACTCCTTATTTTTTAGAACTGTCCCATGAGAAGTTTTTCGCTTCTTTTTCACGAGCTTCGTTTGCACGAACTAATTGTTTTGTAATTTCAATGAATAATAAGTAATCTTCGAAAATCTTTTCTAATTTTTCAACAGTTGCTGCATCTTTTAAGTTACCTTCTTCGTCGAATGCTTGTAAGGCGTGACCTAATAAGAATTCATCACTTGGTAAAACGCGTGCTTTAATTTCTGGCGCGTTTAAGATTTGACGTAATTGACTTTGTGCACGTGAAGAACCTAATGTTCCGTAAGATGCTCCTGTAATCATGATAGGTTTGTTTAATAATGGGTAGATACCATAAGATAACCATGCTAAAGCGTTCATTAATACAGCTGGGCATGAGTGGTCATATTCTGGTGTACTAATGATAACTCCATCTGCTGCAGCGATTTTCTCTGCAATTGCTTGTGCTTCTTGTGGCACTACTTTTGGAGTTGGTTTGTTGAACATTGGAATGTCTTTAATTTCGACAAGTTCAATTTCCGCCTGTTCTGAAAAATGTTTTTGAATGTATTGTAATAGTTGACGGTTTGTTGATTTTTTAGAGTTTGTTCCGACTAAACCGATTAATTTAACCATTTGAGTACTTCCTTTCGAGTAATTGAATCTTTGAAGCGAGTCCTGAAGTGTAGAAAATGCGATCATCGTCTAAAATCATTACGGCTTCGATGTTAGGGTGTTGTTCCACTTCGAATAAGATTTCATGTGCTTTCTTTCCAAAGAGTCTGGTCGTCCATATCTCACAATCGACCGACTGTTTGGAAACAATCGTTAGACTGGCAACGTCTGTTTCAGCTGGGTATCCAGTATTTGGGTCCAAAATATGATGGTATTTCTTACCATCCACTTCTAGCACCCTCTCGTAGACACCTGATGTGACAATCGACTCATCTCGAATCGGAAGAAGCGCCACATTTTCTCCTCGAAGGAGTTTCGGGTTTTGAATACCAATCCACCAATTCCCATCTTCATGATGAACAGCTGGTCCAAGCGTGAGAACATTCCCACCAAGGTTAATGAGCGCGGAAGTGACTCCTTGCTCTTTTAGCTGCTCTATCACCAAGTCGGCAATATACCCTTTGGCAATACAACCAAGGTCGATTCGCATTCCTTCTTCCAACAGAAAAATCGTCTGATTAGCTTCATCCAGTTCGACTTTCGTTGCATCGGTCAGTTGCAGTTTGGCTTTAATTTCTTCATCCGTTGGTACTCGTGCATCACTAAAGCCTACGCGCCATGTTTGAACAACCGGGCCGATCAAGATATTCATCCGACTTCCCGCAGCCAGACTATTCTCCAGTCCCAATTTCACCAAATGAAAAATCTCTGGATGAACAGCGACCGCATGTTTCCCTGCTGCCAAGTTCACGGCCATCAGTTCTGAAGTTGGGTCATTCGCGCTAAAACGATGCTCATATCGCTTCAATTGCTCGAAAACTTCAGCCACTAAACGCTCGCCTTCTGGATGCGCAATTTTCAATTCGATGACGGTTCCCATCAATCGAATGGTACCTGTATGATACTGTTCCAAAACTGCCACTTCTCCTAGTTGAAATATGTGAAAAAAAGCACAGAAACGCCTATACAAAAGCGTTTTCTACTCCTTATTTTGAATGTAACACAGCGGAAATTAAATTTCAAGGACGCAGGTCTATTTCCTTAATAAAATATGCATAAAAAAACTATTCTTATGCATATAATCCTTATTTATTAAATTTTATTTACAG
>CAKPVL010000026.1 GCA_934193545.1 uncultured Granulicatella sp.
GAAGAACTTAATTCACGCTCAGCTTCGTCATAGTATTTACTATATAATTCTGAGTCGTTTTTAACATCGTTATACGTTAATTTGTTTTTCTCAGCTGCTTTTGTCATTAAGACTTTAACTGCTTCACGATGAACAGCTTGGTATAAGTAAGATTGACGGTTTGAAGTAAGCTCTTTTGGAGGAAGGAAGTCCTTCGTAATGTCATACGCTAGAGCTTCTTCGTATTGTTCTTTAGTAATTTTGTTTTCACGATACATACTGAAGAGAACAGTTTTCATACGTTCTACACCAGCAGATACGTCTTCTTTCATTGTTGCGACGTTTGTGTATGGTGTGTAAACAATTGGGTTTTGAGGCATCCCTACAAGATACGCTGCTTGTGGTAGTGATAGGTCTTTTGCGGAAACCCCGAAGACACCTTGAGCGGCTTCTTCGATACCAGCAATGTTTAACCCGTTATTATTACGTCCAAACGGAGAAACGTTTAAGTAAGCTTCTAAGATTTGGTCTTTCGTAAAGTGCTTTTCAAGACGTAATGCGTAAAGAATTTCGTTTGCTTTACGTTTGAAAGTAACTTCGCTTGTTAAAATCTGTTGCTTAATTAATTGTTGTGTTAACGTAGATCCACCCGTTGCGCCTGAATCAGAAGAAGCAACTTCTTGTAAGAGGGCACGGATAAGAGCCTTAGGAACAATCCCGTTATGATCATAGAATGAACTATCTTCTGTAGCGATGATTCCATCTTTTACATATTGCGAAATTTCTGATAAAGGTTTTACGATACGTAATTCATCAGTATTTACATCTGAAATCTTCGTTCCATCTTGATAGTAGAAACTAGAGATTAAGTTGAGATTTCCGATGGCATCACTCATTTGTTCTTGAGTAAGAGGTTCTTCATTGGAAGTCAAACTTGCAAAGTATCCAAGTCCAATCCCGCCTCCAAATACACCAATGAGCATCAGTGCTAGAATTGCGATTACAAAAATGTTTTTAAGGACTGAATAAGCAATATTAAAAATAAAACGCATATTTTTAAGAATCGGTTTGTTCCAAATAGAAAGTAGAGCCTCGCGCCAATCTGGAGTTTGGTTCTGTTCTGACATAAGTTCAACTCTTTTCATTTATACATATTTTTGTCCATTATATCAAAAAAAGATGAAAAATACTATTTATTACTTGTAGGAGTAGGGTTTAGAGCAGTTTTTTATAAAAAAGTTTGAGGTGTAAAGAGAAAATACTTTACAAGCATCCGTCTATCTGCTAAACTATGTAACTGTGAGATTAATACATGGAGGTGTAAATAATGGCAGTTAAAATTCGTTTAAAACGTATGGGTTCTAAGAAAAGTCCTTTCTACCGTGTAGTTGTAGCTGATTCACGTTCACCACGTGATGGTCGTTTCATCGAAACAATCGGAACTTACAACCCACTATTAAACCCAGCTGAAGTTTCAATCAATGAAGAATTAGCATTACAATGGTTAGCAAACGGTGCGCAACCTTCTGATACAGTTCGTAACTTGTTATCACAACAAGGTATCATGAAGAAATTCCACGAATCTAAGTTTTCTAAGTAATTTCTATAAAGTCGACAATTCGATGGAGAGGTGAAAAGAATGCCTGAGATTAGTGAATTAGTATTGTCAATGGTTAAACCATTAGTTGAATTCCCTGATGATGTTCGTATCGACATCTCTGAATCAGATGAATTCATGGAATATACTTTACGCGTGAATCCTCAAGATATCGGTCGTGTGATCGGTAAACAAGGACGTGTGGCTCGCGCTATCCGTACGATTACTTATAGTGTTCGTACTCGCGGACCAAAACGTGTGCGTCTTAGTATTGAGAACCTAGATTAATAGGACGAAGCCTTGGAGAAATCCAAGGCTTTTTTTTGTTATATAAAATTAGGCCAACGATTACAGGCATCCTTTCGGATGTCTCTATACTAGCTGTACTAGGGCACCGGATTGAGCCTATAGTCTCAATCTCTTTCAAGATTCAAATGGACTCTAAAAAATAAATTTTTAAGAGTCCATAATTCACTTTGAATGCTATCCCCTAGTACTGCTAGTATAGAATCCGAAAGGTTTGTAATCGTTGGTACTATAAAAAAGTTGGATTTCTGCAAGGCTTTACCGGGGGAAGAGACAGAAGAGGGTGTGTGCTTTGAACGAGGTGCTTAAAATTGTTAGTGCTTCATTATATGCATTTCTGCGTTGAGTTAGAGTGGAAGAAAAGGTGGGTGATACCGTATAAGGTATCACTCATTATACCGTATACGGTATAATGAATGTTCTTTTATTGTTGTTAGTACTCGGGTTTTTGATTGTTTTTCGTGAGTTTGGTATGATAAGTGAGTAAAATTATAGTTGAAAGGAAGACCTTATGAAGAAAAAGCCGATATTAAAAGAACAAATGAATCGACAATATTATTATTTATTTGGCCTATCCGCTATTTTGATGCTACTTGCATTTTGTCTTGAATCACCACAGAGACTACTGGATGGAATGATAACGATTTTAATTTCGCCAAGCCAGTTGTTTACGGATTATATGCAAATTGCGTCTGTCGGAAGTACGCTGCTGAATGTAGCTATTATGCTTCTGATTAATATTTATAGTTATAAGAAATTAGAAATTCCTGTTAACGGAACGGTTATTGGGAGTTTGGGGATGCTTGCAGGATTCTCCTTCTTCGGGAAAAACCTTTTTAACAGTATTCCGTTTATGCTAGGCGTATGGATTTATGCGAAAGTCACAAAGCAAAACTATCGAAATTATGTGATTGTCGGATTGTTTGGGTCGGCATTAGGACCACTTGTTTCTTTCCTTGCATTTGGAGGAGTCTTGCCAAGTGGTTGGAGCATTCTTGTGGCGTATGCGCTTGGAATCTTTATTGGATTTATTTTGCCACAATTATCAACGCAGTATTTAGGGTTCCATCAAGGTTTCAGCTTGTATAACGTTGGGTTTACAGCTGGGATTGTTGGGATGGTCGTTCTAGGTTTTTTAAATGCATTTGAAATCGAAGTAGAAACAAAGACGCTTGCGAGTACAGAAAGTCCGCTGATTTTATATGGAATCTTAATTGGACTTTGTGTGATTCTTCTTGCGACAAGTTTCTATCTTCATTTTAAAAAGAAAGAAAAATATCACTTTAAATTACTCTTGAAACTATCAGGACGTCTGCCAAGTGACTTCGTAGAGATGACAAACTTGGCTACAGTGACATTCAATATGAGTATTATGGGGCTCATCCTATTAGGTTATGTGATGATTAATGGTGGGCAACTCAATGGTCCGATTGTCGGTAGTATTATCGGAGCGATGAGTTTTGGAGCCTTCGGGAATCAAGTGAAAAATACGGTTCCTGTGCTAGTAGGGATTATGATTGGCTGCTACTTAACAGGAGTTGACGTGGCAAGTACGAGTGCGCTTGTGGCTGCGATTTTCGGAACGACATTAGCGCCGGTGAGCGGATATTATGGACCGCTTGCTGGGGTGATTGCAGGGTTTGTACACATTACACTTGTGAGCCACGTGGTTGTAATGCATGGTGGATTAAACCTTTATAACAATGGATTCGCGGGAGGATTCGTTGCAGCAGTTCTCGTACCAATTTTTGAAATTTTTGAAGGGATTCGTCAAGATATAAAAGAAAGAAAGGCTGAGGGATAATGGCAACAGAAAAGGATTTTGTGAAACGTATCGTGAAGGAAATGGTCGATTATTATTTGTACCATGAATTGTATGATGTAACAGCGCATGTCGTGTATGTACCGCATGAAAAAGCAACGATTACGTGTACAGCGCCGTATACAAAATTACCGGAAGACTTAGATTTATTAGAAGCAGGCTTATCTGTAGAAAAACACTTAGAATTAGATTCGATGTACAGTTCGTTGATGGGATCGCATAACCGTGATAAAAACTATTGCATCCTTGGTCAATGTATCGATGATTACGATATTGAAGTGACGGATGAGACGCTTAAGATTATTGTAGAACGACTCTTTTAAGGAGGAAATGGAATGACAACTTTTTATAAAGTAGGAAAAATCGTAAATACACAAGGACTTCGAGGAGAAGTTCGTGTGATTTCAACGACAGATTTTGCCGAAGAACGTTATAAAAAAGGAACAGAATTAGCCATTTTTAAAGATGGAGAGTTCCTTACATTTGTGACAGTAGCAAGTCATCGTCGTCATAAAAACTTTGATTTGTTGACGTTCGAAGGGATGAACCGTATCGAAGATGTTGAAAAATACAAAGAATGTCTCCTAAAGGTAGCCGAAGAGCAGTTGACAGAACTCGAAGATGATGAGTTTTACTACCATGAAATTATCGGGCTTGAAATTGTAACAGATGAAGGCGAAGTGCTTGGGAAAGTTACTGAAATTCTTTCACCAGGGTCAAATGACGTCTGGGTTGTAAAACAAAAAGGAAAGAAAGAACTCTTAATTCCATTTATTGAACCAGTCGTTTATAAAGTTGATAAAGAAGAAAAGAAAGCTTATATCCATTTATTGGAAGGGTTGATCGATTAAGATGAAGATTGATGTATTAACATTATTTCCTGAAATGGTACAAGGACCGATGACGCAATCGATTATCGGGAAGGCCATTGAAGCTGGGAAAATTGAATTTGAAACAACGGATTTCCGTCAGTTTTCAAACAATAAACATAATCATGTCGATGATTATCCATTCGGTGGTGGAGCTGGGATGCTTCTGAAAGTGGAGCCGATTGACTTGGCGCTTGCATCGATTCGTGAGCGTTCTCCTGAAACGACGCCACGTGTGATTTTAATGGATCCGGCTGGAAAGACTTTTACGCAAAAGGATGCCGAAGAGTTGTCGAAGGAAGAACATTTGGTATTTATTTGTGGTCACTATGAAGGTTATGACGAACGCATTCGTACGCTTGTGACGGATGAGTATTCGATTGGAGATTTCGTCTTAACCGGTGGGGAGTTAGCCGCAACCGTGATGATTGATGCAACGGTGCGACTCTTGCCAGATGTATTAGGAAATGATGCGTCTGCTGTTGGAGATTCGCATTCGACAGGATTACTGGAACACCCACAATATACACGTCCTAGAGAATATAAAGGGATGGAAGTTCCAGAAGTTCTCTTTAGCGGAAATCATGCAAAAATTGCACAGTGGCAAATGAAAGAATCACTTCGTAAGACGTATTTAAGAAGACCGGATTTACTAGAAAAGTATGAACTCTCAAAAGAGGAAGCAAAGTTACTACAAGAAGTAAAAGAGGAAGAGGGATGCTAGATGACGGAACATCTAAATGCAGAAGAAATTAAAGCATTTCAAGCACTGTTGTCTAAGGACGAAGGGCGTAGTGAAATGGTGCAGCTCTTCAAGTTGCTTGGGGATGCAACAAGACTCAATATTATTACGCTATTGACACAGCGCGAACCACTATGTGTAGAAGACCTAATGAACTGTACTGGGATGGAACAGTCTGCGATTTCTCATCAGTTGAAAAAGCTGCGTGCACATCATATTGTGAAGGCCGAAAAAGTCGGGAAACACGTGTGGTATTCGCTGGAGGATCATCATGTGTTAGACCTCTATAACTTAGCAAGCGAGCACTGTTGTGAAGAGCATTCTTCGTAGTTTTTCTATGGAGAAAAATCGTAAAAAAATTGATAAACTTGCTTGCATTTGATAGGCAAGTATGATAGTATATTTCGAGTGAGTGAGACTTCACTCAGAGATAACGATATTCCGCTGATTGGACAAGCGGCCAAGTCATGAATGTTTGTTGGAAGGAGAAAAAAACATGAGCAAATTAATCGAAGAATTAACTCAAGAACAATTACGTTCTGATATTCCTGCATTCCGCCCTGGTGACACTGTACGTGTTCACGCTAAGGTTGTTGAAGGAACTCGCGAACGTATCCAAATCTTCGAAGGCGTTGTTATCAAACGTCGTGGTGCTGGCATCAGCGAAACTTACACAGTACGTAAAGTTTCAAACGGTGTTGGTGTGGAACGTACATTCCCATTACACACTCCACGTGTAGCACAAATCGAAGTAGTTCGTTACGGTAAAGTTCGTCGTGCTAAATTATACTACCTACGTAACTTACGTGGTAAAGCAGCACGTATCCAAGAACGTCGTCGTTAATAGAAACATCAAAAGAGATTGGCTTTGGCCAGTCTCTTTTTTTGCGCGAAAATAATTTAGAATAATTCTAAGAAATCACTTGACATATGAATGTTTATTCATGTATTATTAGTTTAACAAGAAATAGTGAGGGGAGATATCATGGATTTCAAAGAACTAACACATAAAATAAAACATAAATTTGAACACCTATTGAATAAAGAAAAATCTCATGAAGGAGAGACGTGTCAAGATCATTACTTACATCATGAAGACCACGAGCATGAACATGAACATCATCATGAACACGGTCATCATCACGGTCACGACCACGATGATAGTAAAGCCGTCATCTTTTATATTGCAGGACTAGTGCTTTACATTATTGGGATGGTTCTTCATTTTATGGGAAACGGGATTGCGAATATTTTATTCATTCTAACGCTATTCTTATCTGGTTACCATGTAACGATGGAAGGTATTGAAGATACGATTGAACGTAGCAAGAAGAAAGGGAAATTCCAACCGAATGTGCATATTTTAATGACACTTGCGGCAGTTGGCGCAGTGTTGATTGGGAATGCGGAAGAAGGAGCTCTACTGATTTTGATTTTTGCTGGAGCTCATTTCCTTGAAGAATACGTTGAAGAAAAAAGCCGTAAGTCTCTAACAGCGTTATTACAAATGAATCCTACTCAAGCGCGTCTGATTCAAGAAAACGGAGAAGTCGTTGTCGTTGAAGTAGCTAGTTTAAAAGTTGGAGATACTTTAGAAGTATTGAATGGCGATCAAGTGCCAATCGATGGAGTCATCACAAAAGGCTTAACATCGATTGACGAAGCAACGATTACAGGTGAAAGCATGCCTCGTTCAAAAGGCGAGGGAGATGAAGTGTTCGCGAGTACGGTGAACTTATCAAGCCGTATCGAGATGCGAGTAACTGCAGAAAGTACGGATACAGTCTTTGCGAAAATTATGAAGGTTGTTGAAAATGCACAACATTCAATGAACAAGCAAGCAACCTTTATTCAAAAGATTGAACCAATTTATGTCAACATCGTTTTAATCGTTTGGCCAATCTTCCTATTATTTGGATATTTCTTAATGGGATGGGATTTAAATACAACACTTTACCGTGGAATGGTTTACCTTATCGGGGTATCTCCATGTGCCTTAGCGGCGAGTGCCGTTCCAGCAACTTTAGCAGCGATGTCTCGTTTATCTAAAATGGGAATTTTAGCTAAAGGTGGAGCAGCTATCTCTCAATTGCAAGACTTACGCGTGATTTCATTTGATAAAACAGGTACTTTAACAAAAGGAACTCCAGAGTTAACGGATTACTGGTTTGAAGACGAAACAATGATTCCAGCTGTGGTTGCGATGGAAAAACAATCGACACACCCACTGGCCCAAGCAGTTGTTCAAAGATTTAATGAATGGGCAGTGCTTGAAGAAGAAATCGAAGTGGAAGTACTTGTCGGACAAGGTGTTCGAAGTGTCGTTCGAAACGAAGAAATTCATATTATTAAACCGATGGATACAGTTGACCGTTCTACAGAAGTCGATACTCGCATGCAAGAATGGGCCAGCGAAGGCAAAACTGTAGTAACGGTTGTGAAAGACAATAGAATTGTTGGTTTGATGGCCTTTATGGACCTTCCAAATGAAGCTTCAAAAGCGGTGCTCGATTACTTCAAGAGCGAACTCGTGCATACAACAATGATTACAGGGGATTCAAGAGAAACTGCTGAAATGATTGGGATGAAACTTGGTGTTCAAGAAGTTGTTGCTAATGTATTGCCAGAAGAAAAATTAGAAAAGATTCAGTCTCAAAAAGAACGCTATGGCTTAACAGCGATGGTAGGGGACGGCGTGAATGATGCGCCAGCTCTAGCGACTGCTGATATTGGTATTGCGATGGGAAATGGGACAGATATTGCGATTGAAACAAGTGATATCGTGATTATGAAAAACGACTTACAAAAACTCGTTTCAGCGCATAAGATCAGTAAGAAATTACACCGTGTTATTTTAGAAAATATGATTTTTGCGATGTCAGTCGTTGTAATGCTCTTAATCCTTAACTTCTTTGGATTAACAAACATCGGCTGGGGAGTTGTATTACATGAAGGAAGTACGATTTTAGTACTCTTAAATGGACTACGCTTACTCGCACCAATAGAAGAATAAATGAAAAAGCAGAACTCGGACGCAGAGAAATAAGATTGTCCAAGTTCTGCTTTTTTGCAGTTGTAATCACGCTTGATCAAAACAAACGCGGTATGAATCGCTGGTTGGAATAAGTTCTAGCGGAATATTTGTCCGGTAAATACTATATTCAGGGAATTGCTCTAAAAACATTACAAAGTTATTCGGGTAAATACTCAACATCTTCGTAAAAACATTATCTTGATCAATGATGACCGTTTTAATCTCACTAACATCTTTTACCCAAGGTGTCTCCACATGGAAATAACTTCCCGGTGCAATATGATACTCATATTTTAAAATTGTGATTGATTGGTCTAACATCAAAATCCCTCCATTCATTACATCTAAAGTATAGTTGAAATGAATGCGTTTTACAAATATATGTTCATGGATGAGCAAAAGTTCCTGATAAAGTCGCCGAAAAGCAAATTTTATTTATGAAAGGCGTCATTTTTTCATAAAAGAAAAGCCTTTAAATCAGAAAATTAGTTATTTTAGCCCACAGAGGGTACAAATTGTGATATAATAAATTTGATGAGTGTGTAGTGTAGGATTTTGGCCAGGCGTGAAAAGAGGCGAAAGCAATGGCGAAACGTGTCACGAAAGATGTCAAGAGTACTGTGGAAACGGAACTTCGAAAAGGAACGAGCAAATCGAGAATTGCGCATTTGTTAGGGGTCTCCTATGATGAAGGAGTTCGTATTATTTTGCAGGTAAAAGAATCGATTCGTCCGGAAGTCGGCAATCGCATTCGATTTACTTTTAGAGAACAAGAAATGATTGGAATCATCTACAAATTATTGGCGAATAGTGCCATCGTTGTGATTGACTGGAATGCTTCTAATACTTGCATGAAAGATATTTGCGAATCGCGAACGGTTGTTAATTTCAAAGATATTGTAGAATTTTTACCATTAGAGCAAGAATAAAGGTTAGGTTCATGGCGAATTGTCATGAGCCTTTTTTTATTTGTGTGCTTTCTAATTGCCCGCCTTTAAAGTATAATAGAAAGGTATAAGACAGGGGAGACGTGTATGAGCGAGGAAAAGAAACAACTAGACGCACTTTCAGAAGAAGAATTCGAAACGTTTGTGGAGAATGCCATCGATGCCTTTGAAGAGAAAGTGCAAAAGAATGAGTATATCGATGAGATTGAAGAGTTTTTCCAATTGCTTGAAAAGGCGAACCGGTGGGATGACCTCACGTATTATATCGAGGAAGATCAATTAAAACTACCGAGTGAATCTAGTTACTGGATGTGGAAAATAAAAGTTGCGATTCAAAATGAACAGTTTAAGCAAGTTGAGGCTTGGCTGGTTCACGAAAATGTGATTGCAGCACTTGGAATGGATAAGGTTCTAGAGTGTACACTGCTATGCGAAAAGGAAAAGAATCGTTTTACGCAAGCAGAAGTTGAGAAGCTGCAGCAATTAAGTGAACGCTTGAAAAAAGACGAGCCATTGACCGAAGAGCAGAATGATTATATGGCAACAACCTTGATGTTGATGCAGACACCATTGAAATGGACCGTTATCGAAGCCTTTCTGATGAGCCCTTTGACACAACTGTTTTGGAAAGGATTCTTAATAGAATGTTGGTTAACGGATAGGAAGACTTCAAAGATTCGATACTATGATGCGTTTAGTGAAAAGGTGGTCGAAGTCGATCAATCAGAATTGGTTTCGGTCTATGATCATCCAGTATTTGTAGAAATTGAACGACTGATTGATACGCAAAACGCTTTGGAAGAAAAGATGAAAGAGCTGTTATTGCAAAAGGCGCAATCAGATTTTCTTCGCGTTAGTCCATTTATAGACCGTTATTTCAGCGATGGAGCTGAGTGGCTAGAGATGCAACTGCAACGAGAGAATTTATTATTAAGCTTGTACGAGAATGATGAGACATTTATTCGTACATTGAAGGCATAGTTTCGGTGTAATGAGAGAAAACGCAGTATAATAAAGGTACGTTAAAGGGGGAGTTCACATGGAAAGTGGAATTGTAAAATGGTTTAACAACGAAAAAGGGTATGGATTTATCCGAAGTTCAACATCGGATGAAGATATTTTTGTGCATTTCACAGGGATTGCACAAGAGGGATTCAAGTCGTTGAAAGAAGGCCAAGAGGTGACTTTTGAAATTACAAGAGGAGCACATGGCGTTCAGGCGACGCATGTGGTCGTTGTAGAAAATGATTAAAGTCTATACAGACGCGGCCGTGAATGGAAATCCAGGAGACGTAGGATTGGGAGTCCTCGTACTAAAAGATGGAGAACAGAAGCCGTTTAAGATTTCTGTGGAAGAAAAAATGGATAATCATTTAGCAGAATTCACGGCTATCGACTGGGCATTAGGCTGGTTGTTAGAGGAAGGGCTTCAGGAAGAATTGATCTTCATGCATACTGATTCAAAGGTGACTGCTGATTCTATTTCGAAAAGATATACGAAAAAAGAAGCAAATCGAATCGTTTTAAAGGAAATCCAGAATAAACTGAAAGGCTTCTCGCAATTATTTGTAAAGTGGATTCCTGAAAGTGAAAACAGGGGTGCTGATCAATTAGCAAGACAAGCCCTCCAACAAACGATTGGAAAGTAGTAAAGGAGCAATGAAATGAACGAAAAAACACTCTATTTTAGTAGCTTATGTCCAGATACCGCACCGTTTAAAGCGGCAATGGAAAGACTGGGCGTAACCGCTCGTGAAGTGGATATTACAGCGAGCATGAGAAACTTAAAAGAATTCTTGAGATTAAGAGATAATGAAGAAGTTTTTACTCCACGCAAAGAACAGGGAATGGTGGGAGTTCCGTGTCTTGTCAGTGGCGGAGAGTATATTTTTGAAGTGAGCGACCTCGAAGAAAGGTTTGCCAAGTAGTGGAAGACTTAAAGAATAACGTCATTCTAATGTACTTTTTGGGAATGAATGGGCTGCTTTTTGTATTGATGGGCTTTGATAAACTTTGTGCCGTCATGAAAAAGTGGCGCGTTCCAGAAAGAACCTTGCTTGGGATTGGTTTATGTGGTGGAGGCTTTGGTGGGCTTCTTGGGTTAGTGATTTTTAACCATAAAAAGCGAAAACACTATTTTATGTGGACATTCCTATTGAATATCGCAATTTGGGGAATCCTTTATTATAGTTTATGGCTTAGAAAGTAGGGCTCATGGAGAAACAAGAACGTTTTTATTTTGATGTTTGGATTGCGTTACTTAGTACGCTAGCGGGAATGGTCAATGTTGTCACACTATTACTATTTTTCACGCCAACAACGCACTTTACTGGGAATATTACGCAATTTGTTTTGTCCTTCAATGAAGAAGACTGGGGGACAATGCTCCATTTACTAGGAATGATTCTCTGTTTTTCTGGTGGCGGAGTCTTGTCGGGTTTTCTATTTTCGAAGAAAAAATTTGAACCGACAAAACGGTATGGAGTATTATTAATGATATTCGGAAGTATGATGCTTCTATTATTTCTGTTTGGATTACGCGACGAGAAATGGTTATATTTCTTCTCGTTTGTTGTCGGAACACAAAATGGGATGTTCATTTATTACCATGGAATTATCGTACGAACATCTCACTTTACAGGCTATTTAACGGATATTGGCGTCGTTCTTGGGCGATTGATGCGCGGTCAAATTAAGGACCGTTGGAAAGTGCTCTTTTATTTTACGAGTATGCTCTTCTTTGGAATAGGAGCCACGGTTTCATACCAGTTATATCAATCCTTTGGTGCAGCAACAATCATCGCTGTAGGAATTGGATATATTCTCGTTGGATTGTATTATTTTAGTTTTCGTAAAGCATTTTTACATAAATAGGAGGAAAAATATGAAAGCTTTAGTTGTAGTGGATATGCAGAATGATTTTGTCGATGGAGTGCTTGGCTCAAAAGAAGCCGTAGCCATTATCGACCATGCCGTTGAGGTAATCGAAAATTTCGATGGAAAGGTATTTTATACATTAGATACTCATAGTGAAGACTATCTACAAACAGAGGAAGGTCGTCACTTACCAGTCGTGCACTGCGTGAGAGGGTCTAAAGGATGGGAGTTAAATCCGCAAATCCAAAAAGCGTTAGAGAGTCGTCATGCAAAAGGCGTTGAAAAACCAACATTTGGTTCAGAAAAATTAATGGAAGTCATTCAAAAAGAAGTGCCAGATTTAGAAAGCATTACACTCATTGGAATCTGTACAGATATTTGTGTGATTAGTAATGCACTTCTTGCTAAAGCTCATTTTGTCAATGTGCCAGTGAATGTCGTTGCAAGTGCCTGTGCAGGTGTGACACCAGCGTCACATGATAATGCGTTAAGCGCCATGAAGATGTGTCATATTGACGTTGTTGAGTAGGAGGTAGTGATGAGAGAACAAGATCCAAAAGACAGAATTAGAGAAATGTCCGTATTGAATCTCATCATGGTGATTGGGATTGCAATCGGATTTGGAATTGGATTGCTTATTGATAATGTCATTGGCGGTATTGCTATTGGGATGTTAGGCGCATTTATTTGCCGTCTATTATATATTCGTAAAAAGTATAAAGAAATTAATCCTAAGGATAAGAAAGAGTAGGCACATTTGTTGCGCTACTCTTTTTTCGTTGTCATAATGAAGGAAAATGAACGGAGGGATATCATG
Source organism: uncultured Granulicatella sp. (assembly GCA_934193545.1). Classification (GTDB taxonomy): domain Bacteria; phylum Bacillota; class Bacilli; order Lactobacillales; family Aerococcaceae; genus Granulicatella. The sequence goes on from CAKPVL010000026.1 coordinate 12,991, forward strand.
GAACAATTTGCAAAAGATGTAAGCCAATTTGTGGAAACAACTGCTGAAAAAGTAGAAGCGTTAATCGGTGAAGGAAAGGAAGTCGTTCTTTTCGTAGGACGTCCAACTTGCCCATACTGCCGTCGCTTTGCACCAAAAATTAACGAAGTGCGTGAAGCATTAGGAAAAGAAATGTTCTTCATCAACTCAGAAGATAGAGCTAACGAAGCGTTAGCAGCTTTCCGTGCGAAATACAATATGCCAACAGTACCTGGTTTATTAGTTGCTCGTGGTGGCGAAGTGCGTGTGGTTTGTGACTCATCACAAAGTGTGGAACAAATCAAAGCGTTTATTGGATAATAAATGTAAAATGAGACTCTCCGTGAAAGTGATTCGCGGAGAGTTTTTGCATGCAAAAAAATAGTTCATTACCATATATGGTAATGAACTATTTTGGGTCTGTGCTCAAATTCGATATTGTGATAGAATGAAATAGAAATAAAAAGGAGGGGTTCGATGAACGAAATTAAATGTCCACATTGCCAAACGGTCTTTACGATTGATGAGAACTCGTATGCAGATATTGTGAGCCAAGTGCGCAATAAGGAATTTGCAGAAGATGTTCATAAGCAGTTGGAATTTGCGAAGAAACAATTTGAGACGGAAAAGGCACTCGCAAAAGAGCAAGAAAAGCGTCTGTATGATGAGGAACGTGCCAGCTTTGAACAGAAGATTCTTTCGCTTGAATTAGCGTTGAAGAATGCGGATGTCAAAGAAGAAAAGAATGTGCAAGAAGCACTCCATCAAAAAGAAAAAGAATTCAATGCGCTTCAAGCAGAATTGGATCAATTAAAACAACAACTCCAATTCAAAGAAGTAGAATTGTCTCAAAAGTTCCAAGAAGATTTACACGCAAAAGAGCGTACGATTCTTGAACTGAAACAAGAAAAAGAGTTGCAACAAAAAGAACAAGAAGTGCAACAAACGGCCCTAAAAGAAAAATACGAATTGGAATTACGTTCGAAGAAAGACCAATTCGAATTAGAGTTGAAGGCAAAAGACGAAGCCATTGCATTCTATAAAGACTTCAAGGCGAAACAATCAACAAAGATGGTGGGGGAAAGCCTTGAACAACATTGCGAAATCGAATTTAATCGTCTCCGCATGACGGCGTTTCCGCGCGCAGAATTTGGCAAAGACAATGATGCCAAAACGGGAAGTAAGGGTGACTACATCTACCGTGAATATGATGAGAATGGAATCGAAATTCTATCCATTATGTTTGAAATGAAGAACGAAAATGACGAGACAGCAACGAAGAAGAAAAACGAACACTTCTTTAAAGAGTTGGATAAAGACCGTCACGAAAAGCAATGTGAATATGCGATTCTAGTCAGCCTTCTAGAAGCAGACAATGAACTCTATAACACAGGCATTGTAGACGTGTCTTACCAATATCCAAAAATGTATGTGGTGCGTCCACAGTTCTTTATTCCAATTATTACCTTGCTACGTAACGCCGCAATGAACTCATTGCAATATAAACAAGAGTTAGCCTTGATGCGTGACCAACATATTGATATTACGCACTTTGAGGAAGACCTTGAGACTTTCAAAAAAGGCTTTGCGCGTAACTATGAACTCGCAAGCAAGAAATTCCAATCGGCCATTGACGAAATCGACAAGACGATTAAGAGTCTGGAGAAGACAAAAGCCGCATTGCTTTCTTCTGAAAATAATTTACGTCTAGCGAATAATAAAGCGGAAGACCTAACCGTGAAGAAACTCGTGAAGAACAATCCGACGATGAAACAACGCTTTGAAGAGCTAAACTAAACAACAAATAGAAAACTCTATTCCTTAGAAAAAGGAATAGAGTTTTTTGATGAGAGAAAAACGATAACTGTTCTCATTTAGGATAAAAAAACGTGAAAATGGCCACTGCTTATGAACAGTTGGAAATGATTGGAAAATCAAGAAAAAATTAACATTTTCACCAAATGATATCGTTTGCTTTTTTGTCTTGTAATGTGTACGATATAGGGGTATAGATAATAATGATTCTTATCTAGCACAAAATAAACAAACAGGTTTATAGGAGGAAAATACATGAAAGTTGTAGTAGTTGGATGTACTCATGCGGGTACTGCTGCAGTCAAAACAATTTTAAATGACAATCCAGGAACAGAAGTCGTTGTATACGAAAGAAATGATAATATTTCATTCTTATCTTGTGGGATTGCCTTATACGTAGGAGGAGTTGTTAAAGACCCTCAAGGACTATTCTATTCTAGTCCAGAAGAATTAGCTTCATTAGGAGCTACTGTTCGTATGGAACACGATGTAACAAGCATCGATACTGTTGGTAAAACATTAACAGTAAAAGACTTAAAAACAGGCGAAGAAAAGACTGATTCATTTGACAAATTAGTACTTACAACTGGATCATGGCCAATTCTTCCTCCAATTCCAGGACGTGAATTAGAAAACGTTCAATTATGTAAAAACTACAACCAAGCAAAAGAAATCTTTGCTAAGAAAAACGACAAGAAGAAAATCGTTGTTGTCGGTGGTGGATACATCGGTATCGAATTAGTTGAAGCTTTTGCATTAGAAGGTAAAGAAGTAACATTAGTAGACGGTTTAGACCGTATCTTAAACAAATACTTAGACCCAGAATTCACTGATATCTTAGAAGAAGACTTACGTGCACGTGGCGTACAAGTTCGCTTAAACGAAATGGTTAAATCATTCGAAGGCGAAAACGGCGTTGTAAACAAAGTTGTAACTTCAGGTGGCGAATACGAAGCTGACATGGTTATCTTATGTGTTGGTTTCCGTCCAAACAACGACTTAGTGAAAGATCAATTAGAAACTATGCCTAACGGTGCTATCATCGTTAACGACTACATGGAAACATCTGTTAAAGATGTATATGCTGCAGGAGATAGCTGTGCTGTTAACTACAACCCTAACGAAGGACATGCATACATTCCATTAGCAACTAACGCTGTACGTATGGGTTCATTAGTAGGTAAAAACATCAACGGTCATAAAGTGAAATACCGTGGAACTCAATCAACATCAGGATTACACTTATTCGGATGGAACATTGGTTCAACTGGAGTTAACGTAGGTAGCGCACCTCACTTTGGATTAGATGTACGTTCTGTATACGTGGTAGATAACCACCGTCCAGAATTCATGCCAACATACGAAAAAATCTACATGAAATTAGTTTACGAAGTAGGTACAAACCGTATCGTAGGTGGACAAGTAATGTCTAAATACGACTGTACAGCTTCTGCAAACACATTGTCATTAGCAATCCAAAACAAAATGACAATCGAAGACTTAGCTTATGTAGACTTCTTCTTCCAACCAGTATTCGACCGTCCATGGAACTACTTAAACATCTTAGGACAAGCTGCTGTTGAACAAGAACGCGTATTAGCAGAAGGTAAATAAACACTTTTAGAAAAGGGGATGCTTGCATCCTCTTTTTTTGATGTCTGAATCTCAAGATTTACTTATAAGTGAATCTTGAGATTTTTTTGTGTAATGGAGAGGAGTCGTTAATTTTTTAGAAAGGGTAAAAATCACTTCTTTCAACAAGAAAAAAGTAGGCAATTATGATACAATAAATAGGATATAATAAGAGTATTGTGTCTAGGGTTTAAAGGAAAGGGGAGGAAGGTCGTGCAACGACTGAAAAAGTTTGGAACAAAACTTTGGCAGATCTTTCAAGAAGATTTAATGCATGTGAATATTGGCGTTGAATCCGCAGCGATGGCGTACTATATGTTATTGTCTGTCATTCCAATGGTCATGCTGGTTGCCAATATTCTTCCATTATTACCAATTCCTATTGATGTGATTTTTAAAACACTAGAAACGATTTTACCGGACAACATTACGGAAGTCCTATTCCCAATTCTTCGGAATTATTTAGGAAACTTCAACGGGGGCGCGCTTTCTATCGGTTTGATTATCTTGTTCTGGCCAGCGTCTCAGATGTTTAGTAGTATTCAGCGGTCGCTAAACGTCTTATATGGAGCACCGGTGAGGAGAAATTTTATTTTTGAACGATTCTTTGCCGTTGTCATTGCGATGGCAGCTATTTTAATCGTATTTGCTGTATCGATTGTATTCATCTTTGGTGAGCAAGTTTTAAGATTGGTAGGGGAATTTTTCTCGCTTAATTTAGCATCGGTAATTATCGATCTATCATTTGTAAAATGGGGACTCTTATTTGGAACCGTCTTTTTACTTATGAGTTTTATGTACTATTCAATTCCTAATGTGAAATGGTCATTCCTGTATGCTTTTCCAGGGGGCTTATTCACGACTATTGGATTTGTATTGATTTCGCAATTATTCTCGATTTATATTCATTACGCGGGTCGTAATTTTACGGCTAATGGAGCGTTTGGAACATTGATTGTATTTATGATTTGGCTGTATTTTATTGCCAATGTAATGATTTTAGGGGGCGTGTTGAACGTGATTGTTTATCGCTTTAGACACCCAAAACAAGACACTGAAGGAGTAACGGATGAAAAAGAAGAACTTAATGTATGACGATAAAGATTCACGAATCGACTATGGCGTCATCCTTCCTGTATTATTATTAGCATTTTTGAGTATTGCAACTTTATTCTCAACAACTTATTTGATTAGTGGAAACACCTCTTTAAGAATGGTACTGATGCAAGTGGTTTGGTACGTAGTAGGGGTTGTCGCGATTATCATTATTATGCAGTTTGACTCGGAACAATTATGGAAACTAACAACCTGGGGATATATTTTAGGACTCCTCATGTTACTTGCCGTTCTGTTCTTCTACGACCGTGCGACATTTGCGGATACGGGGGCGAAGAGTTGGTTCAGATTTGGAACCTTCTCCTTCCAGCCTTCCGAAGTGGTGAAAATCTTCTATATTTTGATTTTAGCCAAAGTAGCGACTTCGCATAATATGAAGACGAAATATAAGACGAATCAAACGGACTGGCAATTATTCGTGAAGTTGATTTTATGGGCAGCGCCAGCGTTAGTACTCGTTATCTTGCAAAATGACTTAGGGACAACACTTGTATTCTTAATGATTTTGGGCGGCGTTCTAATTATGTCAGGGATTAGCTGGAAAATCTTACTTCCAATTATTATTGTAGTAGGATTAATCGGCGCGCTCCTTATTTACTTAGTAGTGTACAACCGTCAAATCCTATTAAACATTGGCTTTAAGAACTACCAATTCGCGCGTATCGATTCATGGTTAGATCCATACGGCGACCAAGGTGGAAATGGATACCAATTATTCCAAAGCTTGAAGGCGATTGGTTCTGGGAGAATGCTTGGTAAAGGTTTTGGCGTATCTGATGTTTATGTACCGGTTCGTGAGTCTGACTTAATCTTTGCGACAATCGGAGAAAACTTTGGATTCTTAGGGGGCACATTCTTAATTGCCATTTACTTTATCTTGATTTATCAAATGATTCGTGTCTGCTTCGATACGAAAAATGAGTTTTATACGTATATTGCAACCGGCGTTATCATGATGATTTTATTCCACGTGGTTGAAAATATCGGGATGACCATTGGACTCCTACCTTTAACGGGAATTCCGTTACCGTTTATTTCGCAAGGGGGTTCAAGCTTGCTTGGAAATATGATGGGGATTGGACTCATTATGTCAATGCGTTATCACTTCAAGAGTACGATTTTTGAAGATGAAGATGCAGCATTTGGTGCCAACCATCAAGATGCGACAATGTTACGTTTACGTCAGGAGGATGGAAAATGATTGTATATATTCACCCAAAATGTACGACTTGTAAAAAGGCGTTAAAATGGTTCGAGTTAAATGATGTGAAATTTGAACAAAAGGACATTCGCGAAACTCCGCCAACTGCAAAAGAATTATTGAAGATTAAAAAAGCTCAAAACTTAGAATGGAAGAAAATGGCAAACACGAGTGGAGAACTATACCGCTCACTTGGCCTAAAAGATAAACTTCCTGAAATGAGCGATAAAGAAGCTTCAGAACTTCTTGCTGGGAATGGCATGCTCATCAAACGTCCGCTTGTGTTGGATAATGGGGAAGCTACATTCGGTTTTAAAGAAGAAGTTTACGAAGAGAAATGGAAGAGATAAGATGAAAAAATATAGTGAAAATGGACTATGGATTAAACAAGACGGTTCAGAATATGTGATTGGTCTTTCGCCAAAAGGACAAGATGACTTAGGAGATGTCAGCTTTGTGGAATTATTAAAGAGCGAAGCCATAACGCCAGAAGATTCGATTATTAGTGTTGAAGCTGCAAAAGCAGTGACGGAATTACTCGCTCCACTGAGCGGAACAGTTGTAGCTTTCCATGACGAATTAGAAGAGAATCCAGAATTCTTAAATGAATTAGCAGAAGAGAAAAACTGGATTGTTCGTTTAAATGGAGTAGACGAAGCGGAATTTAACGCTTTACTAGACGAAGACCTTCCATGTGACCAATGTGAAGTGAAATAAAAAAAGAAAACTACGAGTTCTCAATGAAGTGCACCCTGTCAAGTAGACAGGAAAATAATTAAATTATATGACGAGTTCTTATGAACTCGTCTTTATATTTA
>CAKPVL010000027.1 GCA_934193545.1 uncultured Granulicatella sp.
TTTTCAAAGGTCAATCGTTGTTTTGCAACAACTTCTATATCCTATCATAGGACATTTTCACTGTCAACAGATTTCATTGAACTTTTTCAAAGTTTTTTTGAAACTGTTTTATAAGCGAACGTTCGCTCAACAGTGATATTAATTTATCACAACCAAAGAAGGTTTGCAACTGAAAAGATGTTGAATTCTAAAAAAAATAATACAGTTCACAGAATCTGCAAACTGTATCTTTTTTAGACCTTTATTTTAGTAAGCTTCGAGCTTATTTTGATTGATTTTTGGATAGCGTTTCATAATTTGATGAATTGTCTCAAGAATTTTTGTTTGATACCCTACCAAATCATTTTCAATTTGAAGAACGAGTAATGGTTCATGTAGACTCATGCGTAACAATAGCCACCCATCTCCGAACTCACCTTTGAAATCGATACGAACTCCCTCTTCGTTTTCTGGATTCACAACCCAGTCTTGTGGAATCCACTGTGGAAATTCTTTAATCACTTCATTGCCAAAAGTTTTGAAATCGTCTGTTTCAATCTTAAAGCGAACTTCTACGACTTCTTTCGGTTGTACTAATTGCTGGATAAGATGGTCTAATGTTTCTCCTCGTTCAATTAATCTCGGAAGAAGCATTAAAATTTTCGCAACCACATATGCCCCATCATCAAGGAAGTAATTTTCTTTAAACGCTGCATGACCACTCGTCTCAATGGCTAATTGACAATCCGTTCCAGCTTCGTTTAACTCAATCGCTTTATTGATGACATTACGATATCCAGAAATATAACGATATTGATGCCCACCTAGTTCTGTAATAAATCTCTTCAAGTGTTCAGTAGTTGGCGAGTTCGTCACAATCGTTGTTCCTGGATGCTCACTAATTGCAATCACGCTAAGAACAGCAATCAAATTATTTCTATTCAGTAACTCCCCGTCACCAGTTACGACAGCAGCTCTATCCACATCGGTGTCAAAAATCACACCATAATCTGCACCGACTGCAAGCACCTGATTCTTAATACTCTCCATCGCTTCTTTATTATCTGGGTTTGGAATATGATTTGGGAAGGTTCCATCAGGTTCTAAGAATTGCGACCCTTCAGTATTGGCACCTAATACTTCTAGCACCTTTTCAGCGTAAAAACCACCAGCACCGTTTCCAGCGTCTACAATAATATGAAGACCTTCGAGCGGCTTTTCTTTCTCGCTTCCGCTACCTTTGCGAATCAACTCGACTAAGTGGCGGCTGTATCGTTCAAAAATACTTTTTACTTCTATAGTAGAAACAGGTTCTTGTGGGAGTTCTTCTTTCTCGTCTACTAAATCAATGTTGTCACGAATATCACTCGATTCTAATCCACCTTCACGCGTGAAGAATTTCAAACCATTATAGTAGAAAGGTAAATGACTGGCTGTGAACATCACGGTTGCGTCGCAGTTAAACTCTTCAAACTGCGTTGCCATAAACATACTGGGAGTTGTCGCCATTTCAAAATCAATTACTCGAACGCCAAAAGCCGATAACACCTGAATAAATTCTCTTGTTAAGTCCGGACCACTAATGCGGCTATCACGACCAATCCCAACAACTAATTCCGTCACCGTTTTAGATGGATAACGTTTCTGTAGCCATTTCACAAAAGCACTCGCAATCAAACGACTCTCTTCTACCGTTAGCGTCGCATCAAATTCTTCTGTCGCTATAGCAATGCCTCGAATATCTGAACTTAATTGTAACTCATTGATTTTTGACATGGAAACCCCTCCTTAGTTCTAGCTCTATTCTACCAAAAGCTTCTGTACAATCATAGAAGATTTCTTAATTTTTCCGCAAAACAAAAAAGCAAGCAGCCTTAGCTACTTGCTCTTTCAACTCAGCTATCATGAGTTATGATTTACGATAGGTTAATTGAATATATCTTTCATACCATAAATCGACATATTCAGGCGAGAACGGCCCTTTTTTGTTATTGATCCAATCCACAAGAATCTCAACGTTTGCTTTTAAGATTTGATCAATCTCTTTTGAATAGTGCATTTGACGGCGATGCAATTCATATTCATCGACATCTAGCAATCTCTTTTCGCCATCCGGGAAAATCTTAATATCTAAATCGTAATCAATATACTTCAACGCTTCTGCATCTAATACATAAGGTGAAGCCAAATTACAATAGTAAGAAATTCCTTTTTGACGAATCATCGTTACGACATTGAACCAATAATGTTTATGGTAATACAATAACGCTGGCTCTCTCGTCAACCATCTTCTACCGTCGGACTCAGTCACAAGAGTATGATCATTGCAAGCGATAATTGCTTGATCGCTTGTCTTCAAAATCATGCTATCGCGCCAAGTGCGATGAAGACTACCATCATGTTTATAACTCTTGACAGTGATGAATTCTCCTTCTCTCGGATTCTGCACCACTATATCCAACTTTCTATATCTATTTAAGAGTAAACTCTTAGTTATTTCAAATCATTAGTAGTATAGCATATTTCTACCATTCTGTGAACAAAAATCAGATTAGCTGTGATTCTCCTTATAAAAGTTCTTGAGAAGCGAGTAATTCACACATCTTCCCTTGTACTCTTGACTGTGGTAGTTGCGCCATTTCCTCTTTAGTGACCCACTGCAATGTACGTGTTGCATGCTGTTTTAACGTGCCTGAAGTCGTTGCACATTGCAACTCAATATCCCAGCGTTGATGACTGAAAATATGTTTTACAGTTTTCGGTAAAATGCGAGTTGGTTGAAGCTTCATTTTATATAAACTCTCGAATTGAACTTCCAGCGGGATGTTCTGGTTAATTTCGTAAGACGAATTTTCTTCGGCAACTCCTTCAAATAAATCAATCGATTCTCCCACTGTGCTGAAATCACGAATTAACGGGAAATGCCAAAATCCACTTAGCAGGTCTGCTTGCGTATTTTTCTCTACTAAGAAACGTCCCTTGTCATCCTGAATAATAAACGCTCGCCATTTCATCGGCGTTGGTTTCTTCTTTGGTTTCTTAATCGGATAAATATGCATCGTCCCATTTTGATATGCTGCACTAAACTCCTTCACAGGACTCTCTTCCGGACGAGGGTTGACTGGTGACTCGATATCTGAACCTAAATCCATCAGAGCCTGATTAAAATCTCCTGGACGTTCGGGATCAATTAAAATCTCTGCAATTTCTTGGAACGCCCATCGATTGCTTGGGTTCCCAATGTCTAAATTTACCTCAAATAATCGACTAATCACACGCATTAAGTTACCATCCACGGCAGGCTCCGGTAATCCAAAAGCGATACTTGCAATAGCCCCCGCTGTATAAGGACCAATTCCCTTTAACGAAAGAATGCCTTCATAGGTGTTTGGGAACACTCCACCGAACTCTTCCATCACTTGAATCGCTGCTTTTTGCATATTGCGGACCCGAGAATAGTAACCTAGCCCTTCCCAACATTTCAACAATACGTCTTCAGGCGCTTCTGCTAAATCCTTCACCGTTGGGAACGTCGCTAAGAAACGCTCGTAATACGGAATAACTGTATCCACTCTGGTTTGTTGGAGCATAATCTCGCTCACCCAAATAGCGTACGGATCGCTCGTTCTTCTCCAAGGCAAGTCTCGTTTTTCTTTATCGTACCAATCGAGCAATGCTTTTCTGAAACGTTTGATTTTCTTTTCGTCCCACATTTTTACGCCAATATCGGCTAAATCCATTCTTCCTTCTCCATTTCAAACTGCGCAATGGCCTGTTCAATCACACTAGAAGTAAATCCTTTTTGATACAACTTCCCTTTGATTTGATACCAAAGCGCCGATTCATTCTCTTCATATTTTTTGGCGATGCGTCGGTAAATCGTTGCAATCTCCTTCACCGCTAATTCGGCTTCCATCTCGCTTTGCGCTTCAAACGATAGAAACGGAACAACCTCTTCTGCGATTTCCTTCGAATATCCTTTTTGCATCACAAACACTTTTACTTTTTGTTTAGCCACTTTTGGTGTGACCCGTTTTTGCCCTTTTAAATACGACTGCGCAATTTGAATCGCATTCTCGAGTTGCTCTCTCAGCGTGTACCCTTCAAGCACGGTTTGAATGACCTTGTCGCTAATGCCCTTCTTTTGTAAATCAAAGATAACAGACTTAGGCCCCTTAAACGTCACAAACTTTGCCTGATTGAGATAGCTTTCTGCATAAAAAGTATCATTAATAAAGTTCTGTTCATGTAGCTTTCCAAGCACTTCATTAATAATGTCTTCGTCGAATTCTAATTTTTCTAATTTCTCATAAACTTCCTTCGTAGAACGAAGCTTGAAGTTTAGAAAGTGTAGCGCCTTTTGATAGGCTTGTTGAATACAATCATCATGTTTAATTTCTTCGATTTGTTCTTTTGTCAACTCGGTCCCTTTGAATAAAGCAAACTTTACAACCGTTGCCTCGTCGACACCAAACGCAAAAGCATCATTCAAATAAATATTGTAGCGACCTTTTTTCTTTTGAGCCTCAATTTTTGTAATGACCATATTCCCACACTCCAATCTACTTAGAATATTTTAGCAAAATACACAGATGAATAAAAGCTTGACTGCCTACTTCTCATTAATACATACGAAAAAAAGGCTCACACGAGGTGAACCTTTCTTCGTTTAAACTATTAAATTAGTCTTTATCCATTCCCATTGCACGCATAATCGCTTTGGCAATTTCTACGATTGGAACGATTGAGAATGCAGCACCGACTACGAACAACCATTGTTCAGCTGTAAGAATTGCTACATCAAATACAGTTGTTAACCCAGGAATCACCATTACGCTTAAAAGCATTACGGCTGATACTAGGATTGCGTAGTTGAACAACTTGTTCTTGAACGCACCAACTGTACCAAGTGATTTGTACACTGACTTCACGTTGAACGCGTGGAACAATTGGATTAAACCTAATGTTGCAAACGCCATTGTTTCCCCAACTGGGTTCCCCCAATTAGCAATATGAGTTGCATACCAGAATACAAATAATGTAATTCCACCTTCGAAGAAACCTTGGTAGAAGATACTTGGTAACACACCGTTTGATAAGAAGTTTGAACTCTTACCGCGTGGTGGATGGTTCATGATATCCGCTTCCGCTTCTTCAAGACCTAAAGCAATCGCTGGGAATACGTCTGTTACTAAGTTGATCCATAAGATATGGATTGGTTCTAGAATTGACCAACCAGCCATTGTCGCAACGAACATTGTCATTACTTCACCGAAGTTTGCAGATAGTAAGTATTGAACAGCTTTTTGGATGTTCGCGAATACTTTACGTCCTTCTTCAACGGCAACAACGATTGTTTCGAAGTTATCATCAGCAAGTACCATGTCTGAAGCACCTTTAGAAACTTCAGTACCTGTAATCCCCATACCAACACCGATATCGGCTTGTTTAAGTGAAGGAGCATCGTTTACGCCATCCCCTGTCATCGAAACAACTTTACCATTTTTTTGCCAAGCTTTTACGATACGAACTTTATGCTCTGGAGACACACGAGCGTATACAGAGTAAGTTTCAACAGTACGTTCTAATTCTTCATCAGAAATATCGTTTAATTCGCCACCTGTTAATACTCCGTCTTCTTGATCTGGACGAAGGATACCTAGACGTTTTGCAATTGCTTGGGCTGTATCACGGTGGTCCCCAGTAATCATAATTGTACGGATACCAGCTGATTGAGCTACTTTAATCGCAGCCGCTGCTTCCTTACGTTCTGGGTCAATCATCCCTACTAAACCAGCAAAGATTAAATCATGTTCGATTGAATCTGTGTCCACTGTTTCAGGAAGGGTATCAATCACTTTGTATGCCATCGCTAACACACGAAGCGCTTGAGTAGCCATCTCTTTGTTTAATTTCATCAATGTTGTGCGGTCATCTTCAGTAAACGCAGAAACCTCACCATGTTTTTCAATCTTAGTCACACGGTCTAATAACATATCTGGAGCACCTTTTGTTGCAACCAAGTATTTACCGTCTTCTAATTGATGAATTGTTGTCATTAATTTACGAGTTGAGTCGAATGGAACTTCCGCAATACGTGGAATATTTACTAACTCTTCACGTACATCATAGTTTTTATCAAGACCGTATTGAACCATTGCTGTTTCAGTTGGGTCTCCTAATAATGAGTTGTCCTGAGAAATTTTTGTATCGTTGGCTAAGTTCATTACACGAAGCGCGATATTGTCTTTAGAAATTTCTTCTGACGCATCATGAATTTCGTTGTCATAGACCATTTTTTCAACAGTCATTTGGTTCAATGTTAATGTACCTGTTTTATCTGAACAGATAATTTCAACACCACCTAATGTTTCAACGGCTGGCAACTTACGAACAAGCGCGTTACGTTGCGCCATTTTTTGAGTTCCTAAAGCAAGGATAATTGTAGAAATTGCTGGTAACCCTTCTGGAATCGCAGCAACGGCAATCGCAATCGCTGTTAATAACATATGAGTCCATTCATTTCCTCTAAGCATCCCTACTACGAAGATAATCACGGCAATCACTAAGATCATGATTGTTAGCCATTTACCAAGAGCGTCTTGGTTTTCTTGAAGTGGTGTTTTACCTTCTTCAGTGTTCGCTAACATGTTGGCAATTTTACCAACTTCTGTATTCATACCAGTACTTGTAACCACACCAACAGCACGGCCGTAAGTTACGTTTGTACTTGAGAACGCCATATTTGTACGGTCTCCAATTCCTACTTCATCCCCTGCAGGAATCACTAAGTCTTTATCAACTGGAACAGATTCCCCGGTTAAAGCAGATTCTTCGATTTTCACTGTGTTGACTTCGAATAAACGCATATCCGCTGGCACGACGTCCCCAGCTTCAAGGATAACGACGTCTCCGACTACGATATCTTCCCCTTTAACATGTTCCACATGTCCATCACGTAAAACACTTGCTACAGGAGAAGCCATTTTCTTCAACGCTTCGATAGCTTCTTCAGCTTTTGATTCTTGGAAGACACCTAGCACAGCGTTCAATAACACTACCGCTAAAATGATAATCGCATCCGTTGGGTCAGGTTCACCTTGGTGAGCAAACATAGAAACCACTGCAGCCACTAAAAGTACTAAAATCATGAAATCTTTAAATTGATCCACAAATTTTTCTAATAGCGATTTTTTCTTTCCTTCTTGTAACGTGTTTGCACCGTATTTTTCAAGTCTTGATGCCGCTTCTTGTGAGCTTAAACCAGAAGGACTTGATTGCACTTCTTTAAACACATCTTCAACAGACTGTAAATATACGGGTTTTGTTTGTTGTTCCAACAAAATACACTCCTTTTCTTTTTCTATAAAAAGAGAGACTTATGCCCATCATCCTTTTGATAATAAACATAAGTCTCACTGTTCAAGATAATACCAGCGAGAATTCGCTTGCTGTTGATATTATCGCAACGATTGGTTGCCAGTTACTCCCTTATAGAGATTGATTATTGTTGTAGTTACTATACCAAATAAGTATCAGATTTGCAAATTTTTTAGATAAATTGTTAACCTTTCTTTTTACCTAAATTTCGCGGATTTTCGCTAAATCCAACCGTTCTAATGACGGCGCATTTTTCGTGATAAAGTAGTCATCAAGACGCTTCGCCTTCAAGTTCATTACTTGTAGTTTTTCATCAATTACCGGAGTTTTCTCAAACACCCATTGCGTTCCATGAAGGATTCCTTCCTGGATTCCCTTTGAACGCAACCAGTCCTTTGCACGTTTACTTTTTTCAATATAATGTTCGACCATTTCTTTACGATGTTTCGCAAACATTCCATTTTCAATAAAGAGCGTAAAAGTCTTTTGCATCATCACATTCGAATCGCAGTCCATCCATTGCTTCCGTTTCGCAAAAGATTCAACTAACTCTTTTGGCAACACTACAATCCCAATTTTTAAAGCTGAGAATAAAATTGACGAGAAAGATTTGACGTAGATAACGTGTCCATCCATATCATAATAATGAAGCGGCGTCGCATTTCCTTCGACAAAGTCCGCCATATAGTCGTCTTCGATAATATAAACTGAGTACTTGCTTGCTAGTTCTACAATTTTTTTCTTGGTAGCTTCACTATAACTTCCACCGAGCGGATTATGAAATCTGGAAATCGTATAAAATAGTGAAAACTCTCCACTCGCAAATAATTCCTCTAAGCTGATTAAATCAATTTCACCATCCATCTGCCGTTCAATCGTTTCGTATGGAATGTTCAAGTGTTTCACCAACTCATTCATTCGTGCATAAGTTGGTTGCTCTAGCAATACTTTTTTCCCTTGAATCAGTTGCAATAAAATATACAGCGCTTGTTGCGTCCCAGTTGTGATGACGAGTTGTTCCTTTGCAGCATACACCCCATACTCTTCTAAAATAGGCATTAACGCCTGAATTAATTCATCCATTCCAGAAGCTTGTTCTTTTCTGGTTAGCTTTAAATCATGGGCGCTCGCAAGAGATTGATTAAAGCAGATGCGCAAATCTTCAATCGGAAGTTGTGAATAGTCTTCTTCGAACTCCTCCAACGGCTTCGGCTCTGAATTTTTCAGTACATAATAGCCACTTTTTTCGACCGCATAAATAAAACTTTCATCTTTTAAACTACGTAAGGCTCTTTGTACGGTATCCTTATTCACTCCGTAGGTTGCGACTAATTCTCGAATAGAAGGAAGTTTATCCCCTTTTTGTAGATTCCCGCTTAATATTTCCTCTTTTAATGCATTTGCTAATTGCTGGTATTGATACATGACACACCTCCACTGTACCGGTACAGTTTGTTTTCATCCCTATTGTATCCTCACCTGTCCCGTTTTACAATACAGATACATTGAAACTTGAGGAATAGATATGAAAAAAATATTAATCGCAAACGACTTGCCAGGAATTGGCAAAGTTGCACTCGCACCCGCTATCCCGATTTTCGCTTGCTGTCAGATTGAAACGATGCTCCTGCCTACAGTACTTCTTTCATCTCATACCGGCGGATTCAAAAACATCGCGATTGTGGAGCAAACCGAATTTATGAAACAATCCTTAAAACAATGGCAAGAATTGGAATTAAAACCAGATGCTGTTTTGACAGGATACTTCAGAAACTCGGAACAAATTGAATTAATGGTAGATACCATTGGAAAACTGCCTGAATCTACACAAGTTTTTGTCGATCCGATTATGGCGGACAACGGAAAACTGTATAGCGGATTTACACAAGAACATGTTGAAGCGATGAGAAAACTCATTCAAAAAGCTGATGTGATTTATCCAAATATTACTGAAGCCTGTCTTTTGACAGATACGCCCTATCCAACGGGGAAAATCACGATGGACTTTACAAGGGAGCTCGCTAAGAAACTAGCCGAACTCGGGCCCGAGCACATCATTATTACGGGTTGCCCTGACAGCGAAGACCTAACAGGTGTTCAACTGTATACCAAAGAGACGGATGCTTTCTTTGATTTCTACAAAACTAAGTATCCGCATCATTTTTACGGAACAGGTGATACACTGGCGGCTCTTGCAACTGCATGCATCTTACAAGAGATGTCTATAGAAGATGCATTGTCATTCACGTTGAAATTCATAGACGAAGTGCTTCAATTAAGTAGCCAACAACCTGAACAAATTCCATTTGGTCTTCCAATCGAGAAAAAACTTGGAATGCTTACAACAAAATTTACTACTGAGGTGTCATTATGAAAAATACAGATTTAAGAGATATTGTAGAGACAAGCTTATTTGCAGCTTTGATTTTTTTGGGAGTTAGCGTCTTTAGAATCCCAATGCCTTTCACAACACAGTTCGTTCATTTCGGAAACGCGCTTGTAGTCGTTGGATGTCTACTCTTTGGAACAAAACGCGGCGCTCTCGCTGCATCTATCGGACTTGGTATCTTTGATTTATTACACGGATACGCTTCAGTTGTTTGGGAAACGATTCTAGAATCGTTAATCGTCTGCTTAGTTATCCATCATTTTTACGAAAGATTATTAAAGAAAAACGACAAAATTGGTAACATCATCGCAGTCGGTGTTGTTGCTGCGATAGTAAAAATTATTGTCAATATCATTAAATACACATTCTTACGCGGAATGATTGTCGGTGGTCTTGCTTTAGTTCCAGCATTCATTCAAGCCCTCAACAAAATTACAGGAACATTTGGATCAGCTATCTTCACAGTAGTTGCAGTTCCAATCGTCTACCCACTCTTCAAAGAAGCCTTAAAACGTGTAAGAAGATAAACATAACAGCTATTACGAAATCAATCGTAATAGCTGTTTCTTTTTTCCTCCACAGAAGGTTGCTAGAAAAATAGTGCAAATCAAATAAAACTCTTTGGAGTTATTGTGGCAATAGTAGGAAATTATAACCAATGTGAATTAGGGAGAGTTACGATTTCTCGTTACTCTCCCTTTGAAGCTTGGTAGGCTTGAGACCTAAGGCTCAAGCCGGTATCCTACTATTCTTGCCACAATAACAACTCCGACAAACTCTTAGCACTCTTCTTTTCCCGTCCACAGAGGGCTATTAGAACCTCCTTGATTGTATTCAAAAAGAAAGAACTCCTTGGAGTTATTATGGCAATGGTAGGAAATTATAACCAATGTGAATTAGGGAGAGTTGCGATTATTCGCTACTCTCCCTTTGAAGCTTGGTAGGCTTGAGACCTCAGGCTCAAGCCGATATCCTACCATTTCTGCCATAATAACAACTCCAAAGGAGTTCTTTTAATTCTGTTTTCAGCGGTATTAAAAAGTATTTCTAATAGCCCTCTGGATTTTTCTTTTGCCAGTTCCATGAGTCGCGAACCATATCATTCAAGTTCTTTTCCGCTACCCATCCTAGCACTTCTTTCGCTTTAGAAGCATCCGCATAACAAGTTGCGATATCCCCTGCACGACGAGGTGCAATTTTATAAGGAATATCCACTCCATTTTCAGAGATAAATGCTTTTACTAAATCTAATACACTGTATCCAATACCAGTACCTAAGTTAAAGACTTTTGCACCTTTTTGAGCCGCATTGTTTTTAACCGCAAGTACGTGTCCACGAGCCAAGTCAACAACGTGGATGTAGTCACGAACCCCAGTACCATCATGAGTATCGTAGTCGTCACCGAACACGCTTAAGAATTCGCGTTTACCAACAGCCACTTGAGTGATGTATGGCATTAAGTTGTTTGGAATTCCATTTGGAGCTTCTCCGATTAGGCCACTTTCATGCGCTCCGATTGGGTTGAAGTAACGTAAGTTTGTTACTGACCAGTCGCTATCTGAGAAAGCAACGTCATTTAAGATTTGTTCAAGCATTACTTTTGTGTAACCATAAGGGTTTGTTGCGCTTGTTGGCATTTCTTCTTTAAATGGAACGACATTGTTCATACCATATACAGTTGCACTCGAACTGAACACGATATCTTTTACGTTAAATTGACGCATTACGTCTAATAACACTAATGTCCCTGTAATGTTGTTGTGATAGTATTCTAAAGGTTTTTCAACAGACTCTCCCACAGCCTTGAACCCTGCGAAATGAATCACTGAATCAATGTTTTCTTTTTCAAAAACAGATACTAAGAAATCACGGTCAAGAATGTCTCCTTCATATAGAGGGAAATCTTTTCCTGTGATTGTTTTTAAACGGTTCAATACTTCTGGCGAACTGTTAGAAAAGTTGTCGACGATAACAACGTCAAATCCTGCTTTGTCTAATTCGATTACCGTATGAGAACCGATATACCCTGCTCCACCTGTTACTAAAATTGCCATTTTTTCTTCCTCCCCTTAATTCAACACGTCTTCTGCGTGATCTTTTTGTAATGTTAAAATACGTGGACCATCTTTCGTAATGGCTAATGTATGTTCGAATTGGCAGCTTAGTCCACCATCTAATGTATGAGCTGTCCAGCCATTGCTTTCCATTTCTGCTTTCCAAGTACCTGTATTCACCATTGGTTCAATAGTGATAACCATTCCCTCTTTCAAGCGAAGACCTTTTCCAGGTTCACCGTAGTGAGGAACAGCAGGGCTCTCGTGAATCGTTGGTCCAATTCCGTGCCCGATAAAGTCACGAACAACAGATAACCCTTCACTCTCAACATAAGTTTGAATCGCGTGACCGATGTCTCCAATACGATTTCCAACTTTTGCTTGTTGAATTCCTAAGTATAAAGCTTTCTTTGTTACTTCATATAGATGGTCGATTTCTGGAGTGCTTTCGCCAACGATATAGCTCCAGCATGAATCTGATAAAGCGCCTTTAAGTTCCACGCAGAAATCTACTTTTACTAAGTCTCCTGATTTTAACGGTTTGCGTCGTGGGAATCCGTGGCAAATTTCGTCATTGATACTTTGACACGTTGCGTATTTATACCCCTCGTATCCAATTTGCGGTGCTGAGCCACCCGCTTCTTCAATTTTCTTTTGTACAAATTGGTCGATGTCCCAAGTTGTGACACCAGGTTTAATAAAATCACGAAGCTGAACGTGAATCGATGCTAACAGCGCACCTGATTCTTCCATTGCGTCAATTTCGCGTTTTGATTTTAATGTAATCATGTAATAAACTCATCCTTTCTAGTCTCCCCGTCATTATAGCATAGAACAAATACAAAGAGAAAGAGCCTGTACTGAAATGTTAATAGACTCTTAACTAAAAAAAGACTGACAAAGTTTCCTTTGTCAGCCCTCCTATTTCCTCTTATATTATAAGTGGTCTGTTGGTGCTACTGTAATTGGCTCAACGGATTGAGTCGGTGCTGTTTCTGTTGTCGTTTCAGCAGTCGTTGATTCAGTAGTCGTTGTTGTAGTTGTAGTCGTTTCAGTCGTTGTTGTTTCAACTGTTGTTTCTTCTGTCGTTACTTCTTCAGTTGTCGCAGCTTCTGTTGTAGTTGCGCTTGAAGTTGTTCCTTCAGTCGTTGTTGAAACGTCCTCGCGAATGAATCCTACATATCGATAACAACCCATGTCGATTAGACTTTGTTCATATGGAGTTACTGCAGAAACTGAAGTTGTTGCTGCCGCTGTCCCCGCTGCTACTAATCCAATCATTAAGATTGTTTTCTTAGCTTTCTTATTCGAAACTAAGAAGTAAGCTGCTCCTGATAATGATACGATACCAAGAACCGCTAGAATTGTTGTCGAAGATGATCCCGTATGTGGTAAAGTGTCGCCTAATGGGCATTTCCCTTTATCCAACTCATAGACGAACAATGTCGCTTGGCCAGCAAGTGCAGGTGTAGTTGGTTCACCAGGTTGAATCGCCTCACGTTGTTCTTTCGTTAAATCAGCAATGTTTACTGATTGCACTTGAGGAGTCTCAGCATTCGCTACTTTAGAAGCGGACATTCCAACAAAAGCAAATAACATTACTACTACAGCACATAGTTTTAACCATTTGTTTTTCATCTGATTTTCCTCCTTAAATTTTATGTTTAAATTATAATGTTTCTTTGAATAAATTTCAAATATTTTCCATTATCTTATATACTTTTTAATATATTTATAGCTTTTTTCCTCCAAAAGGAACTTTTTGGAAACATTTATTTCCAAATGTTTCCAAAACTGTTCCGAAAAATTCCGAGTCTTTTTTATCTCCGTAAGATCTTTTCCAATAATAAAAGGATTGTTAAAACTTAATTTAACAATCCTTCTCTATTCTTATAAATGATCATTCGGAGCAACCACTTGCGGTGCTGATGATGTTGTACCAGATGTCGGCGCCTCTGTTGCAGGCTCTTCTGTTGTTGTCGTTGTTGTAGTCGTAGTAGTCGTTGACTCTGTAGTCTCTTCTGTTGTTGTAGTTGCTTCTGTAGATTCTGCTGTTGTAGCTTCAGTAGTCGCTTCAGTTGAAGTTGTTGACTCTGTAGTTGTTTCACCAGACTCATGGATGAATCCTACATAGCGATAGCAGTTCATTTCTGATTGTTTTTCGTCAGCAGAAACCACTGATGTTGCTGCAACTGCTCCTGACAATACAAGACCTGCCATTAATACCATCTTCTTACCGTTTTTGTTTGATACTAAGAAGTATGCAGCACCTGTTAAGGCTACGATTCCAGCAACCATCATAACTGCAGTTGAACCAGTACCTGTTTCTGGTAAAGCTGGTGCTAATTGACACGCATTTTTATCGTACGCATATACTAATAAAGTACGTTCGCCTTCTTTAGCTGGAGTAGGCTCGCCAGGTTGAATCGCTTCACGTTGTTCTTTCGTTAAATCAGCGATGTTTACAGTAACCACTTCTGGAGTTGCTGCTTGAGTAACTGTATTTGACAATACCCCAAACACTCCAATCATCATTAGTAACACTAAAATTCTTGAACTAATTTTTTTCAATATAAATTTCCCCCTTAACTTTATACCTTTAGGAGTATACTGTATCGAAATTCAAAACGCAACTTTCACTCGATTAACTAATAAAAAGACCGAAGTCATTAACTCCGGTCTTTATCTTCTATTATAAATAATCAATCGGCGCAACTGTTATAGACTCTGTCGAAGTTGTTGCTTCAGTCTGTGTAGTTGGTTCCTCTGTCGTCGTTGTAGTTGTAGTCGTTGTTGCTTCAGTAGTCGTTGTTGGCTCTTCTGTTGTAGTTTCAGTAGTTGACTCTGTCGTTACTAAAGTTGTTGTTTCTTCTTGTGTAGTGGAACTACTTGTAATGTAGTATCCAACATAAACATAGCACTCAACTTGTTCAGGTGTTAAATCTTTTTGTTCAACGACTTGACCAAGAATTGAGCCATCTGCAGCTAACACTTCACCTTGAAACGCAAGAAACGCTCCTGCTCCACCAAGAACTAATACTGTTTTAGCAATACGAGATGCTTTATTTGATTTCACTAAATAAAGACCTCCTGCTAAAAGTACTACTGAGAATACGAATGTAATTGTATTGGCTACTGTACCTGTGCTTGGTAATTCTTTTTCTTGTTTTGAAACTGATACGCCACAAGTTCCGTTTTTCTTATAAACATAAGTCACTTGTGCTCCCGCTTGTACATCCGCTTCAGTAGGTTTACCTTGTTTGATATCTTTTCTAATAGATTCAGTTGTTTTATCATAATCAACATAATTCACACTTGCCGCCGATGCAGGCGTTGCTACACTGACTCCTAGTGTTACTGTTGCTAAAGTGGTTAATAGAATCTTTGTTAATTTCTTCATCGATTCATCTCCCTCTATTTTTTCGTTACAGCTCATCCTACTGTATTCAATTTTAAAAAGCAATTAATTTTAATATATATCAGTTGTTCTTTTTCTGTTTCTCCTATATTAAGAAAAAAGAAACCCAGATTATGATCTCCAGGCTTCTTTATGATTATAAACGATCAGTTGGAGCAACCGTATAGGCTTCTGTAGAAGTTGTTGCCATTGTTTCAGTTGTTGGCTCTTCTGTCGTTGTAGTTTGGGTTGTTGTCGTTGCTTCTGTTGTCGTTGTTGGTTCTTCCGTTGTTGTTTCAGTCGTAGTTGTTGACTCTGTTGTTACAACTGTTGTCGTTGCTTCAGAAGTTGTTGTTTCTTTTGAAATGTAGAACCCAACGTAGTCATAGCAATCGATTTCCTCAGGATCTAAGTTCATTTGTTCAATGATTTGACCTAAGATTGAGCTGTCTGCTGCTAAAACTTCTCCTTGGAAAGCAAAGAATGTTCCTAACCCACCAAGTACTAAAACTGTTTTAGCAATATTGCGCATCTTGTTTGATTTCACTAAGTACAGACCACCTGCGACTAATACTACTGCAAAAACTGCAGAGACAGTGTTTGCAACTGTACCAGTATTTGGTAATTCTGGACCTCGTTTTGGAATCGATACGCCACAAGTATTATTCTTTCTATATACATAAACCGCGTGCGAACCATCTTTCAAGTCAGCCTCAGTTGGTTTCCCTTGTTTAATTTCTTTTCTAATGTTTTCAGTTGTTTTATCGTAATCGACATAGTGTACTGTCGCTGCTTGGGTAGTTGAAGATACAGTCACACCCATCGTAAAAGTTAATAAAGTCGCTACTAATACTTTAACTAATTTTTTCAAACTATGCATTCCTCCCTATTTTTTATAACAGATATTTTACTGTACCTATTTTTAGATTGCAAAAGTGTAGCTCGAATTTTAACTCCAACTTTTGTCACCCGAGAGGAAATTTTTGGAAATTTTCGCAACTTTAACGACTCTTAAAAATGATCCGTTGGTACTACCGTATACGTTTGTTCAGTTGTTGTTTCTTCAGTAGTCGTCGTTTCTGTTGTCGTCTCTGTCGTCGTTGTTGACTGTTCTTCAGTGGTTGTTTCACTTGTAGTTACTTCCGCAGTTGTCGATGCTTCTGTTGTTGTCGTCGTATTATTTTCACGAATATAACCAATATAAATAGTACAATCTTCTTCCACAAATGAAGCTCCTGCAGAAACTAAACTTGTACTCGCTGCAACTCCAGATAATACTAATCCTACGATTAAGATGAATTTCTTCCCGTTTTTATTAGATACTAGGAAATAACCTGCACCCGTCAGCGCTAAGATTCCTAAACTAACCATAATCATCGTAGAGTTTGTCCCTGTTTTTGGTAATTGACACGATTCTTTATTGTAATCATATACGAGAATAATGCGTTCCCCATCGAGCAATTCATAATTCGGTTCGCCCTTTTGAATGACTTCTTTCTGTTGCGGAGTTAAATCATTATATTGAACAGTGATTACATCTGGATGTGTTGCTTCAGCGATACTAGTTGTACTGAATCCAAAAATCCCAAACAACATAATCATTGCTGCTAGTCTTAAAGCTATTTTCTTCATACACACCTTCCTCACCTTTTTAGTAATATGTCTTCATTATCACATAACTTTCCACGAAACACAATTCATCCCCGTGTAAATTCACAAACTTTTCAAAGTTACTCTTCCCTGTCTTTAGGGACAAACAAAAAAACTGGCGAAGTTTCCTTCACCAGTTTCGTTTCATATTGAATTATAAATGATCATTAGCAA
The DNA here is from genome assembly GCA_934193545.1 of uncultured Granulicatella sp. Classification (GTDB taxonomy): domain Bacteria; phylum Bacillota; class Bacilli; order Lactobacillales; family Aerococcaceae; genus Granulicatella. Next base: position 17,025 of record CAKPVL010000027.1, read on the forward strand.
AAGCATCAATAGCACTTGTTGAAGCTTCTGTAGTCGTTGTTGTTGTAGTAGTTGTTGCTTCAGTAGTCGTAGTTGACTCTGTAGTCGTTGTTGTTTCTGTTGTTGTAGTAGACTCTGTAGTCGCTTCTGTAGTTGTAGTTGCTTCAGTAGATTCTGCTGTTGTAGCTTCAGTAGTCGCTTCTGTTGAAGTTGTTGACTCTGTAGTTGTTTCACCAGACTCACGAAGGAATCCTACATATTTGTAGCAGCTGTCATCTGATAATGTTTCATTCGCAGATACAACTGATGTTGCAGCAACTGCTCCTGATAATACAAGACCCGCCATTAAAACAATCTTCTTACCATTTTTGTTTGATACTAAGAAGTATGCAGCACCTGTTAATGCTACGATTCCAGCAACCATCATCATTGCAGTTGAACCAGTACCAGTTTCTGGTAAAGCTGGTGCTAATTGACATGCGTTTTTGTCGTACGCATAAACTAATAAAGTACGTTCTCCTTCTTTAGCTGGAGTTGGTTGTCCAGGTTGAATCGCTTCACGTTGTTCTTTCGTTAAATCAGCGATGTTTACAGTAACTACTTCTGGAGCTGCCGCTTGCGCTACTGTATTTGAGAATAGTCCTACAAGACCTAATAAAGTTACAATAACTAATAATTTTGCAGATAGTTTTTTCATTTATCTCTTCCTTTCATTTTTGACTGCCGAAACATAGTAACATACCTAAATCTTGATTGCAAATAATTTCCTCGCAAGAGCACAAATTTACATTTTCACAATGTGTGGTATATATGGCAAACGTTGATTTCATCTATATTTAAGCCCTTTCAACGTATTTTTTCGAAAATTATTCACCAAATTCACAAGCGACACCTTCTACTTTTTCATTTGGATACAACGATACAAAGTCAAATCACATTTCATTTATACAAAAGAAAAAGAGGCCTTCGGATTTTATAGTAGCAACAATAGCGAGTGTAATCGATTTGAATTACTGACGCTTGGAATTTTAATTCGCAGCGTCAGTTTGAAAATCGATAGGAAGTGAGACTCAAGGCTCACTCCGGTACAGCTATTGTAGTTACTATAAAAATATCCGAAGAATCTCTCTTCTGGTGCCTTTATTCGCACTACAACTATACACAGCAAAAATCTATTTCTAAACAAAAAATACTGCGCCCTTTCGGACTTTATAATAGCGGTAATGGGAACTAGCAACCGATGTGAAATAGAGGGAGTAAGGAATTCATTCCCTACTCCCTCTTTGAAGCTCGGTAGTGATTGAGACCATAGGCTCAATCCGGTGCCTCATTACAGCTATTATAAATATGTCCGAAAGGACAAGCAGTATTTTCAACTTATTGTTAGCACTAATCGAGTTCGATTTGGCCTGTGTATAGTTTGTAG
>CAKPVL010000028.1 GCA_934193545.1 uncultured Granulicatella sp.
GTACCGAACTTCCAAAACGAAAACATAGGTCCTAAGGTTGATTTTTATCCCAAACTTCTCTAAACCTAAAGTTGTATTTTTGAATTTCGTCCCTTTTTCATTCTATATCTTGCGTGGCTATCCATTTGTTGTTACACTTTGGGTACAGTAATAGTAGGAGTTGGAAAGTAATGACAAAAAAGGAAGTCCCATTGAAATCGCATGAGCGACTCGATCGACTCGAAAAAGAAAATATCGATATCATTCAAAGTCGTGAGGTCTTCTCATTTTCGCTGGATGCCGTCCTTTTAGCCGACTTTGCCAATATCGCCGAGCGTAGAAAAGCTACAATCGTGGACCTTTGCTCTGGTAACGGTGCGGTGGCATTTCTACTCAGCCATAAAACGCAAAATCACATTATCGCAGTTGAAATCCAAGAACAGCTTTGGGACATGGCGATGCGTACGACCCAACTCAACAACTTAGAAGACCGCATCACGTTTATCAATCAGGATATTCGTCAGTTAAAAGGCATCATCCCGAAAGATTCGGTCGACTTTATTACCTGCAATCCACCGTATTTCAAGGTCAATGAAACCAATCAAACTAATTTGAAGGAAGCCTACACGATTGCTCGCCATGAAGTGCATTTGCCACTGGAAGACTTGCTTCGGACAATTTCTGGCCTATTGAAGATGAAAGGAAAAGCCTATCTTGTACATAGACCCGACCGCCTCACGGATATATTAACCGAGGCAAGACATCACCGACTCGAAGCGAAACGCGTGCAATTCGTCTATCCAAAAGAAGGCAAAGAAAGCAATATCGTCCTTATCGAATTAATGAAGGACGGACTACCTGGTGGACTTAAAGTATTGCCACCGATTACGGTTTTCGACGAGCATCAAGAATATACGCAGAAGATTAGAAGCATCCTCTGGGGGGACGACGCATGAGCCAGTTTTTTATGTACGTCCTTCTCTGCAAGGATCAGACCTTTTATACCGGCTATACAGTCGATTTGGAAAAACGAATCGCGACTCACAATGCCGGAAAAGGTGCTAAATATACAAGGGTGAGAACTCCCGTGACACTGCTCTACGCTAAAGAATTTGCCACAAAGCAAGAAGCGATGAAGGCGGAAGCGGCGTTCAAGAAGTTCTCTCGCCCCAAAAAGGAAACATTTCTACAGACGATTGGCGCAACCGTCGACCGTCCTGTCATTATTTATTTAGAAGGAGAACAGCCTCATGAGACAACAGAGTTATCGGACTGAAGGCACAGGAAAACTATTCCTTGTTCCTACTCCGATTGGTAACTTAGAAGATATGACTTTCCGCGCGGTTAATACTCTTCGCGACGTGGATTTAATCCTAGCCGAAGATACACGTCATACGCAAAAGTTACTCAATCATTTTGAAATCGAGACTCCACAAAAGAGTTTCCATGAACATAATACACAAGAGCGAATTCCTCAAGTCATCGAATGGTTGCAAGAAGGAAAAAACATCGCACAAGTGAGCGACGCTGGTACACCTTCGATTAGTGACCCAGGTTTTGAACTCGTGCAAGCCTGCGTTGAAGTTGCTATCCCAGTGATTCCTCTTCCAGGGGCGAACGCGGGAATTACGGCTCTTATCGCGAGCGGCCTCGTTCCTCAACCTTTCTATTTCTATGGTTTCTTACCACGTAAAAAGAAAGAAAAAATCGAAGCCCTCGAGCAATTACGCACACATAGCGAGACCGTGATTTTATATGAGTCACCTTTCCGGTTGAAAGATACTTTCTCGGCAATTCAAACTGTCTACGGCGAACACCAATCTGTTGTGTTATGCCGTGAGTTGACGAAAACTTACGAAGAGTTTATTCGCGGAACAGCCGCAGAACTCGTTGCCCTTGTAAACGAGGAAGAATTAAAAGGCGAATGCTGCATCTTGATTGGTTCTAAAAATCCAGACGAAGTGACAACTGCTCTAACTGGTGCGTTAGAAGAAAATACTCCAGACGCTTCACTTTCGATTGCCGAACAAGTCGACTGGTTTATGGAGCATCAAAACCTCACACAAAAAGATGCGATTAAGGCTGTTGCAAAACATCTTGGTTTGAAGAAACAAGAAGTCTACAAAGAGATTCATGCATAAATAAATCCGTAAGATTTTCCATAATCAACATGCTATAAATTTTATGATGGTTTCCTCTACGATTGAACACAAACAGCAACACCCAAGCAAAGCTGCTTGGGTGTTTGTTTATACTCCGATAAATTTAAAAACATTGAAGGCGGTCATAAATACTAAAATAGCCATCAGTCCTAGATAGAGTTTCTCAACGGCTTCGTGCGTGAGTTTCGATTGGATTTTTGTTCCAATCCAACCACCGAGTACCGCAAAAATCGCAATCGCTAAAATCACGAGACTGACATTGTTGTATTTTTCAAAGTCACGAATGACAGTGCCCATCTTAATAATCTGTGCAAAGAAAATCATCAAAATGGAATACGCTGCTGCGTCTTTGGCTTTCATCGAGAAGAAGTAAACCAAAAGTGCAATATTCAGCGGTCCTCCGCCAATGCCGAGATAAACAGAAATCATACCAACTGTTAGCCCAATCGTCACAATCGCCACAAGGTTTGAGACTTCTAGCGTTCGAATGCTTTCCTTATTGAGCGTGAATAAAATAATTCCACCGAGTAATAAGAATAGAATCACGGATTGTGTCGCGCTCACTGCCTGGCTGCCCCAGCTGTCTACTGCATGAAGGAAAATCACATCTCCAATTTTCCCACCGATAATCGAACCAAAAGCCAATCCTAGCGCGATTTGTTTTTTGACATGAAACCCTAGCTTACTTCTTTTATAAATAGAAACAAGACACATCGTAAAGACTGCGACTGTAGAGTACACGCTGATCATGCTCGTCGTATCGATGCCCACAAAATCGAAGGCAGGCTTGATAATAATGCCGCCACCTAAACCGGTAATCGCTCCAATCATCGTCGCACAAAGCACGATGATACTATAAATAATAATGTGCATTAGCGGCCTCCAAGATTCCGGACACATCTAAATCCTAAATGGCTCGATGTTGAGTCCCACAATGCTCCATTACGAGCGGCTACACGATACCTGTTGCAGTAAGAGCAATGGCATAAGAAGGAGCCTCCGCGAATCGCATATTCGTATTCGAAATTAATTGGACGAGATGCGTCTCCCTCGATTTCTTCAAACGGAATTCCGCGATGGTTACAGCACCATTCCCAGACATTTCCGACCATTTGGTAGAGCCCGTATCCGTTTGGTTCAAAGCTCTTTACGGGCGCCGTTCCTAAATAACCGTCTGCTTTCGTATTCGTATTTGGAAAATCTCCCTGCCAAGTATTCGCATGAAACTCACCGTCTTGTTCGAGCTCATCGCCCCATGGAAATTGCGTCGTTGTACCGCCACGTGCGGCATATTCCCATTGCGTTTCTGTTGGCAATTTTACCTTCGCCCAATCGCAGTAAGCTAATGCATCTTGTAAGGAAACATGCACGACTGGATGGTCCATCACCTCTTCAATCGAAGACTGGGGTCCTGTTGGGTGATTCCAGCAAGCACCTGGCACTAGAAGCCACCATGGCGAACCCGATACATGTGCATACTCTGCTCTTTTTTCCGGCTCAACCAATAGGTTAAACACATACGAATCTCCTATCGTTTCTGCTGTTGTTGTATAACCTGTCGCATCTACAAATGCTTTAAACTCACGATTTGTCACGGTCGTATCCGCGATTTCAAACGCAAGCACCTTTTTCATGACTGGTGGTGCCTCATGGTCTTCGATAAAGCCTTGGCCAAGAGAATCTCCCATTTGAAAGATGCCAGATTTTAAAGGCACAAAATTCATACTATCGACCTCTCTTTAGAGTGGCAACGATGCGTTCTAATGGTACTTGGCAAAGTTGTCCGTCTCTCACAAAGCCCTCTTCTCTATCTTGTAAAATGCGTGCAAGTTTTGCTTTGAACTCATTCACAAGAGAAGTATACTTCGTCTCAGCAATTAAATTGCATTTTTCCTCTGGATCCTCTGTCATATGGAAGAGTTGATACTCGTCTTTGACAGGGAACCAAATAAATTTCCATTCATCTGTTAAAATATATTGGCTCGAATCCTCACCTAGGCTATGTTCGCCGTGGAATTCATTACGCCAACCTTCAAACTCGCCAAACAATAATTGGCGAACGCTCTTCCCGTCTGTTTCAACTTTTTCACCTGTGGCAAGTTCCACTAGCGAAGGGAAAACGTCTTGAATCTTCACGAGTTGTGTGACGCTCTTCTTCGTACCTGCAATCAAGTTACCTGGGTCGAAGATAAACGCTGGAATCTTAATGCTACCTTGGTAAGGATAGCCTTTGCGGAATAAATAATGTTCTCCAAGTTGATCACCGTGGTCACTCACAAACCAGAAGATGGTATTTTCGAGTAAATCAAATTCCTCAACGGCTGTTAAAAAGCGACTTAATTGATTATCGATATGCGTGATTAATCCGTAGTACGCTGCTAACATTCTCTTTTGTGCGTCCGCTGGAATCTTGCCGCGTTTGGCATAAAGGGATGGAATCTTCTCTTCGAGTTCTTCCCAGTTCCCAATATGCAAGTCCGATACGTCCCCTAATTTATCCATATATAAATCATAGAAATACTTCGGTGGATTGAGCGGTGCATGTGGTTTTTCAAACGACATCTTCAAGAAGAACGGAACGCTTGGGTCACGTCTTTTCAAGAAACGAATACTTTCGCTCACAATCCAGTTCGTTGGGTGGTATTTCTCAGGAAGTTCAAAAGGACGGACATCCCATGAATTACAGTTCGCCCCATCATCGATAATGTCTGCGTCACTTCCAAGTTCTTGCTTAATCCACGCTAAGTAATCGCTCGAATGTTCAAACGTTTCGCCGTATGCTTTACTATATTTACGGTCGACATGTAAGTATCCATCGTGCAAGAGAACATGGTCAAATCCCATGCGCTTACGACTTGGATACACATGCATTTTCCCAATACATTCTGTTTGATACCCTAAATCCTTGAATGTTTGAGGAAGTGTATTCGTGTAGTTCCAAGGCACTTCATCTTCGTATCCCACTCTTCCGGACTTCTCTTGGTCCATCCCTGTTAAAAGAGCTGCTCTAGCAGGCACACAACTTGGCACTGGTGAGTAGGCATTCTCAAAGTTATATCCCATGCTGGCCATCATGTCCATCGTTGGTGTTACTACTAAGTCATCACTGCGGTTAATGGACAATGCATCCGCACGCATTTGGTCCACCACGATGAGGATGACATTTGGTTTTGATTGTTTTTGATTCATAATACTTTTGCCCCCAAAAAAGTTAAAACGATTTCATCTTTTATTATAACAAAAGAGCCCGTCCATGGACAGGCTCTTTTTAGTACTTTATTGGCTTTTTATATGACAATCTTGCTCTTTTCACGCATTAATCTTCGCTATACAAGATTTCCGTACAAAACATACAACTTTCATCGTTTTCTCTACGTTTTCCATAGTACAAGTTGCAAATATGGAATCCTTGGTCGTAGATATTTTCTAAGTTGATGATGGATTGGCTTCTTTTTTTCTTTTTAGCCACTTTCTTCGTGTGCGTGTTTGGCTCTAACTCGTCTAAACGATCTTTCAAGTGACGATTTTCCATCGTTAAATTATGATTCTCTTCGATGACTTTTTGCAACTCTTCAGAAATCTGCTCGAGCTCATGTAGTTGCAACAACGTTTGTTTTTTTAAACGTTCGATTCGATCATACAATTGTCTGTTTGGCATTCACGCACCTCCTATCTTATTTTGGGATTTGTAATACCCATTGTTCTAATACTGCTTGAACTCCAACGTTGGCACCTACTTTGGCAATGGCGTTGGTCATTTTTTCATGTTCTTTAATCCATTCACTCACGGTGAGATGTTTTGCAAAACTCTTCATCGTTGCAAGTTTATCGCTTTGAATAATGGCTCCTTCGACACCTCGTACGTACAGCAAGGCGTCACGGATGTAAATTTGTAATAGAGTTAAAAACAGCTCACTATCGGCTTTTGTCGCTAAGAGTGGCATCACTTGAGACTGAATCGTCACAAAGGCCATCGCACGATTCGTAAATACGCGGACAAACCAATTCCAGCTTTCTTGGCGAATCTGTCCAAAGCTTTCACTCTCGAGCATCTCGACTGCTTGGTCGATATTATTCGTCAATTGAGAAAGTAGCTGCGCTGTCGCATTTGGCACGCCGCGTTCTTTCAGCGTTGCAACGATATTTGCTCCTGCATCCGATTGGAAACGAATAATCTGACAACGTGATTGAATCGTAATCAGCACCTTGCTGAGTTGTTCTGTTAGAAGAATGAAATGGATATTTCCTGTCGGTTCTTCTAAAAACTTCAATAAGCTATTAGCTGCGCCTTGTGTCAACGTGTCGACTGCATGAATCACACAGACAATCGCACTCGACTCCATCGCTGTTTTTGTCAACTGCGATTTCAACGTACGAATTTGGTCCACCTTCACCGTTGTGCCTTCAGGTTCTACCACAATAAAATCCGGGAAGTTCCCATGCTCAATACGAATGCAGTGTTCACACTCCCCGCACGCAGGCTCTCCTTTCGTTCGCTTCGTACAGTTAAGCATCTTCGCGATTTCCTTGGCCATCTCCGCTTTTCCAATTCCCTTTGCCCCTTCGAACAAATACGCATGGCTCAACTGACCATTATCAATGGCACGAATAAACGCTTCTTGCATCTTTTCCATCTTAGAAACGTAAGAATGATTCTACAGGTAATACGAAGACTGTAGCTCCACCAACACGAACTGGAACTGGAGTTGTTAGTGCGCTATCAAGCATGCTGTCGATGTGCACTGGTGGCACTGTCATTTGTTCACGTGATTGGCAGTTTTCTTTGATGATACCTAATGCTTCTTCTACACGTTCTTCTTCAATCCCGATGATGAAAGTAGTGTTTCCTGCGCGTAAGAATCCACCTGTTGTTGATAAACGAGTTGCGCGGATATTTGCTTGTGCAAACTCATCTCCTAATAAATGTGCATCTTTATCTTGTACAATCGCAATTAATAATTTCATGATTTCATTCTCCTATTTTGTAAAATATTTTGGGTAACGTTCCACTAAAACGCGGAAGCACTCTTCCACTACTTCTTCAATGGATTTAGTCGCATCAATCGATACAATTCTTTCTGGATATTTCTCTACTAACTCTAAATATCCATTGCGAACCATCGTATGGAAGCTTAAGCCTTCTTGGTCTAAGCGGTCAAATTGACGGTTCCCTCTTGCTTTATGAATACGTTCCAATCCAACTTCAGCCGGCACATCTAAATAAAGCGTCGTGCTTGGTTCTAGGCCATCCGTTGCAAAATGGTTTAACTGTGCAACTTCTTCTACCCCAATCCCACGAGCCACTCCTTGATACACCAACGAGCTATCGACAAAACGATCACAAAAAACAATATTCCCTTTTTCTAAGTTTGGTAAAATACGATCTTTTAAATGCTGGCGACGACCCGCTGCATATAAAATCGCTTCTGTTCTCTCATCCATTTCAGTGTTGTTCACATCCAGAATGACTTTACGAATATCTTCAGCGATGCGGCTTCCACCAGGTTCTCTTGTTGAAACAATATCCACGAGCGCGTGTTTTTGTAACAAAGGAATCAGTTGGTTGATGACAGTTGTTTTCCCAGCGCCATCAGGACCTTCCATCGTGATAAACAATCCTTTCATATTATCCCCCATTCCTTTCAATTTCTTTTCTATTATACGATATTTTCATCTTTTAATAAACCAAATTCCTATAAGAAATTTCACCAAATTCTCCTCCCCCTTCTTGTGCAGTACACAATATTTAAAAATAGCACTGTGATTACGAAAAAGACTTGTCGGGTTCTTATAGTATCAGTAATAGGAAGGAGGATCAAAGGTGAATTAACAGGAGTTAGGGATTTATCCCTTACTCCTATTTTGAACTTTGAAGGTGAGAGACTACAGGCTCGAACCGGTCCCTTTTATCCTCCTCCATCTTCCTTCCCTTTTCTTTTGCATAGACACAATATTTAAAAGCACCGTGATTACGGAGAATCCTTGCTAGATTCATATAGTAGCAGTAAAAGGAAAAAGGATTAAAAGTGAATTAATGGGAGTTGGGGATTTATCCCTTACTCCCATTTTGAACTTTAAAGGTGAGAGACTACAGGCTCGAACCGGTCCCCTTTTACAGCTACTATAGAAGAATCTGCAAGGAATTGCAGTAATCACAAACCTTTGGTTTGCATTATTTATATTTTAAATATTGTGTCTATGAAAACAGGAACAGGGGCTTGTTGGTAAACAAGCCCCTGTTCCTAGTTAAGTTTTATTAACGCTTCATCGATTTAGAGTACGGACGATTGTAATCCCATAGCAAGAGAAGCAATCCAGCTAAACCAACAAGCATTGTTGCAACGCCTTCTTTTCCAATCATCTGATGCCCTAAAATAACTACGTATAAACATACCAACATCAATACGAAGCGGATTAAAATTTTCACTTTAGGATTCATGATATCTTCTCCCATCTAATTTCGCTTGGCTCAAGTTCCACTGTTCTTGATACACCCTCACCATCGTAAACGAGTGTTGATTGCGATTCGTTTGTATTATTCACGATTGCATACACTCCTTTTTCAGGATAAGCATGTACTTCCACTAATGGATTGCTTGCATACCATTTCGTTAATTCACTTTCTTTATTCGCTGCGTAGAATAACGCACGCATTAATAATCTTGTATTTTCTGGTGTGTATGGAAGTCCTGCGATATAAACCCCACGACCTTTTCCGTAAGGGTTCGCTGCAAGGTGAATTTCCCCAAATTCTTTTCCTTCGGCATTGGCTGGAAGAACGATTCCTTCTTCAACACCGCCAGCGCTCACTTTCGGATTGCTAAATTCAAGTACTTCTGTTGCACTCGTTAAGCCATACACGTTTTTAATATTTTCCCCAAAGTCGATTTTATGAACATCTTCAATATCTTCGATGATGAAGTGCTCTTTCAATTCTTTAGTAAAGTATTTATCTGTTGAAAGGCTATATCCCATTTCTCTTTCAACACCCAAAATATCTCCAAGTTGGAAGAATCTTCCTTGATGATGAACGGCTGTTGGTTCGCCAACTCCGACAAAACCGCCGCCATTATACACGAATTCACGAATACGTGTAATTAATGTTTCATTCTTCCAAACCTCTCCACCGCTAAATGAAGTACCTGCATCCCCCGCGTTGATGATGACATCGACACCTTCTGGCACTCCATCGTTAATGATATCGTCAAAGCTGATAAAGCTTACGTCCACACTAGCACCACTTAAGGCTTCCATAATTCCAAGGTAAGAATAAATTTGTTTGTATGGAAGTTCATGGGCTACCATGTGTGCTTGCCAAGTTCTTAAGCGTCCCCACGCGTTTAAGATAGCAACTTTCAAACCAGTATATGGTTTTGTATGTTTTACGATATCGTAGATTTCTCTAAATTCATCTGTTACATGCTCGATGTAATCCACAAATTTAGGGAATTTGTAAGCAAGACTTAAATAACCGCCGTATCCGATACGGTCTACAGGGTTACGCATGATGGCACGTCTTGCTGATAACCAGTTTTTATTGGCTTCAATCGTAGGATCATTTCCTTCACGGAATACATCTGGGAAGAAGTATGGTAAGAATCTTCCTTCTGTATATTTTACGTGTGGAATATCTGAAATCATACGAAGTGTTGCTCCGCCACCGACAGAACCTACCACTGCATCTAAACCAATTTGTTCGAAGTATGGTCCATATGGTTCTGTACCAATCCAGTTATCTCCTAAGAACATCATAGCTTCTTTACCAGCATCGTGTACTTCGTCGACTAATTTCTTTGCTTCTCTTGCAACGAATGCTTGAATGAAGTCGATATAGTCTAAGTACGCTTTACTTGGTGTGCGGAATGTTGAGTTATAGTACCCTTCATCCACGATGTCTTCGGCTCTTAAGCGATAGCCTTTTTCGTTGGCAAAAGCTTCAAGTGCAGCGACCGAAACGCTAGCACCATATCCGAACCAGTCCACAAATTTTTCTTTTCCTAAGTTGTTGAAAATTAATGTGAAATGATAGAAGAACGTTGTAAAACGAACCACATCAGTATCCGGATTGTCTTTTAACCATTGTTTTAAATAAGAGTGCATGAATTGATTTGAATGAGGTCCACGTACATCAAATGGAATATCGTGAGGAACATCGCCCCAGTTATTCGTAATGTGATTGTACATTTGAGTTGGATCCCAAATCGCATACACTAGAAACGACACTGTATACTCATGGAAAGGACGAGTGCCTTCAATCGTAATCGTGTTGTTTTCTTGATGGACAGTCCATTTCTCAACCGGAACTACTTCTCCAGTAGTACGGTCGATGACTTCCCAATATCTTTTTGGATCATGTACATAGTCTGGTTGCACTTGGTCTTCGAAGTACCCTTCCATAAATGGAATTGTTAGGGTATCTTCTGTTGCTAACCAGAATTTTGACATGACGAAGATTTGTTGGCACTCTTCCATATAATCTTTGATGAAATCATTATGGTTACGTGCTACAAAGTATGTTGTATAGATTTTTGCATCTAATTGTTTGGTTGCTTCATCGAGTTTCGTTCCATCGCTATCACGAATTGCATCTGCACCCCAACGGTCGAGCAATTCTTTAGTCTGTTCAAGAAAATTCGATTCACTTGGTAGGGTTAAACGCCCTTTTGTTTTACCCATTTTCTTTCCTCCTGCGATGACGATTACTCTTTAGAGCCGCCTAGTGTCATCCCTTGTGTTAATTTATTTTGAACAAGAATGTATAGGATTAATGTTGGTAACATTACTAATACCATCCCTGCGTATAATTGTCCGTATTCAGCTGCCCCACGTTGCGCTTGCATTAAGTTTTTCAACCCTACTGGTAACGTTTGGTTTTTACCAGGCATTAATGTAAGAGCGATGATGTATTCATTCCAGAATGAGAGGAAGTTGAATAAGATTACTGTGATAATACTTGGTCTTGCCATTGGTGTCATGACGCGGATCATTGTTGTGAAATATCCTGCACCGTCGATAGATGCTGCTTCTTCGAACGTTGTTGGTAATGTCTTGAAGAAGTTTGATAATAGGTAAATCGTAAATGGTAATGATGTCGCTGCATACACAACCGCTAAGACGAAAATGTTGTTAAGGAAGAATCCGTTAATACCCAATCCTTTTAGTCCTTTATCCCAGTCCAGTAACATTAAGAAGATTGGTACAACGATATAGTTTACGTTGATGAATAATCCACCTTTTAGTAAAGAGTTAATGAAACGACTTCCTGGGAATTTATAACGTGCTAAAACATATGAAGAAGGAATGGCTACTACAACTAAGATTGTTAAGGCTAAAGCTGTAACAATCACTGAGTTCAACATGTAGTCACCCATTTTTGCTTTATTCCAAGCATCCACAAAGTTTTGGATGTAGAATCCTTCTGGCATTGTCCATGGAGATCCGTAGAACTCTCTATTCTCTTTAATAGAAGCTAAGAAGACCCAGCCCACTGGTACAATAATACTAATCGCTAATGTAATTAGCGCTACGTATATAAAAGCTTTATATAGCTTTTCGAATGAACGAGTTTTTCCTTTCATGATCTCCCCTCCTAGTATTCAAGAATATCGCGTTTCGTAATATGACTTACGATACCTGATAATCCGAATGAGAATATAAAGACAACTACACCGATCGCCATACCGTATCCATATGAAGAGTTTGTATAAGCTTGTTTGAACATGTAGCTTAAGAACACTTCAGTAGATCCGTCTGGACCACCGTCTGTCAAGATTTGTACAAGTAAGAAACTTAAGTTAATCGTACTGATAATGAAGAATGTTAATGTTGTACGAATACTGTTCCAAATTAACGGTAATGTAACGTTGAAGAACTTACCGATTTTACCAGCCCCGTCAAGGTCTGCTGCTTCGTATAAGCTGGCTGGAATGTTCGCCATCCCTGCCATATACATTACCATGTAGTACCCAATCGCTTGCCAAATTAATGCGAATGCAAGTGAGTAAATAACAATACTTTGATCACCCAACCATAATTTATTCCACGCTTCTGGTAATACAGCATTTAAAAGTCCAGCTTTTGGATCATAAATTGCTGCGAAAATCCCTGCAATAACTACGATTGATAAAATATTAGGGATGTAGAAAATAATTCTGAAGAAGTTGTTTCCGCGAATCTTTTCTGTTGAAAGGATTGCCGCGAAAAGAACCGCCAATACTACTGTAAAGAGTGTTACCACTACGATTAGTAAGATTGTGTTCTGAATTGTTCTAAAGAAGTTTTCGTCTGCCCATAAGATTTTAAAGTTATCAAATCCCACAAATTGTTGATTGTTTGAGAATCCGCCCCATTTGAACATGGACATACGGAATACTTGAATCGTTGGGTAAATTAAAAACGTAAAGAATAAAATTAGTGCAGGTAATAGACACACGAGAATAAATAAATTTCTCTCTCTTTTTCTACGATTTTTCATCGTTCTGCCCTCTTTCAACCATTTTTAGATAAAATGAGAGTGGGAGGAAGGAATTTTCATCCTTGAAAATTGCTTCGCATCCCACTCCTATTTAATTCATTCTATTTGAATTATTCAACTGCTGCTTTTAGTTTTTGGCTAACTTCTTCTACAGATTTTTGCCATTCAGCAACTGTTTTTTGACCAGATGCTACAGAGTCGATTTGACCATATAATGTGTCTTTCATGCTTACACCTTCAACAGGTTTAGTAGCTACGAAGTTACCATTGATTACGCCATCAACTTCATCAACAACTTTGTACAATGATTTCAATTCATCAGGTAATTTAGCTGTTACACCTTGGATTGGTTGAGCTGCATTGTATTTAGCGAAGATTTCTGCTGCTTTGTCAGAGTATAAGAATGATAAGAATTCTTTAGCTGCTTCTTGGTTCTTAGATTCTTTTGGAACCCAAATGTGTTCGAAGAATGAGTAAACATAACGTTTGCCGCCTTTTTCGATTGCTGGAGCAGCAGTCATAGACCATTTGAATCCTTCAGCACGAGGTGCTTTAGCCATTTCCCCAACTACCCAAGTACCGTTTGGCATGAATAAAGCTTTGTTGTCTAAGATTAATTGTTGGTTCTTAGTGAAGCTTTGTGGGTTTGCGTTTGCTACTGTTGAAGGTTCAACGTTTTGTAAGAATGTTCCTAGAGCTTCGAAAGCTTTAGTTGCGCCTTCAGAAGTGAATGCGCCTGTGTCATATTTCATTGCTTTGTTGAATAAATCAACACCACCAGCGTTTGCTAATAATGCTGGGAAGAAGCTATCTAAGTATCCAGATACTGGATAAGTGAATAATGAAATGCCATCTTTCTTAGCTTTTTCAGCTAATTCTTTCATACCAGGCATATCTTTTGGAACTTCCCAACCTTTAGATTTGAATAACGCTTCGTTGTAGAATAATCCTGTTGGAGCGTAGAACATTGGAGCTAAGTAGTGTTTTCCGTCTCCGTAAGGGTCAGTTACTGTTGATCCTAATACGTTGTTTAATAATTTTTCAGAAACTTTTTTGTCTTCTCCGTATACTTTCATATCGAATAAGTCAGAGATATCAGCTAAAGCTTTTTCTTTAATTAATGTTTCTGGTAAAGCTTTTTTACGTCCTAAAGCTAACATTACGATATCTGGGTAATCGCCAGCTTTCATTTGAGGCGTAAGTTTTTCTTCGATTTCCTTATCTTGAGTCAATTCCACTTTAACGTTTGGATTTGCCTCTTCATAAGCTTTGATGATTGCTGGCCACATTTCTGCGCCGTAACCACTTTCTAAGGCAGCTAATTTAAGAGTAACTTTCTCTTTAGCAGCTCCTCCTTGTTGAGTAGTTGAATCTGTCTTACTAGTGCTGTTGCTATTATTTCCGCAAGCTGCTAAAGATACAGCTGCTAATAATGCTGCGCTTGATAGTAATACTTTCTTTTTCATGTTGTCTCCCCCTAGTTCTATTACTTTTTAAGACACTTTTAGTTTACAACGAAAAAACCGCTTTCACAATAACTATTTTGCTTTTGACTTGTACTATTTTGCTCTCTTTGGAAACGGTAACAAATTTCATTTTTCAATAAAGCGCTAAAAAACCTATCTACTAAAGGATTTCTCGTGTAGATAGGTTTCATTTTGTCTATTTTATTTAATTGGTAAAAATTTCTTCAAAATCACCATTGTTTGGTCCATGATAATTCCGCTAATTAATAATGACACTACAGGTCCAATCGTTGGCCATTGCCCTAAAATTGCCGCTGTGATGACACAACTCGCATCGATGAAGAACTTATTTTTAGGAATTGATGTTTTGAATTTTTCATGTAAGGCAAGTGTTGCAGCAATATAAGGTCCAACTCCAAGTTCTGCTAAAGCATACACTGCACACCCCATCGCAATTAAGGCAATCCCTACAACCATGGCCACTACTTTTACGGTTATATCCATTTCGGCAAGAGCTCTAAAATCGAACAGTTCAATAAAGAAGCTTTGTAAGAACATCCCTACAACTGTTCCAAATCCAATATATCTCCAGTTGATACTTAGCGTAATGGCAAGAAATACAAGGGAAACGATAATATTACTTGTTCCCATATCTACACCAAATGTACGATTTAACCCTTCCCACACAAGAACGACAACGTCCGCTCCTAATGTACTCGAACCCGCCATCTTCGCGCCAAGTCCGATTAAGAAACAGGCGATGACGAGTAACAGGAGTCGCAGTCCTAAATAATCTTTTTTCAATCTCATTCTCCTTATTTGGCCCAGTTTTCAGGACTCCACATACGTCCATCTAACTCGCCATGTGCTTGTTCAATTCGTTTTGCTTGTTCTAAAAGAAGAGTTTTTGCAGCCACAAGCAATGCGCGTTCTTTATACTCTTTTGCTTCACCAATCCATGCATCGAGTAGCTGAATTTTCTCAATAATCTCCATATTGACTCTCCTCCCAATGACTCAGATGCATCTCGAGTTCCAGTCTTTCGTCCTGGTTCTCTTTGATCCACTCCGCAATTTGTTCCCAGTGTGCACCAGGCAATGTTTGTGCACGCTCCATAAACCACTCTTCCGTGTCTTGTAACGTTCCATGCTGAGCTTTCGTCACGTATTGTAAATACTCCACGAGTAACGCTTGTTTCGCCTCTTCCGTCTTATAATCAAACTGATGGACTTCAAAAATCGGCAAATAGGTCCACCCCATTGCATTCGCTAAGGCTTGGAATGGGCGCATGAGTTCCGAAATCGTAAACTGCTCTTTTCCTCCTGCACGGAAGGCTTCTTCTTTCACCCCGAGTGTCACAACGATTCCGAGTTCCTTTATTTGTTTTGCAAAAGAAGCACTCTTACTCATCACCGTATCAAGCCATTCCTTCATAACCGAAGGCGCTTGGTACCAATACATCGGGAATTGAAGAATAAGGCGTTCGGCCCCGGAGTCTACCAAGGCTTTTTCTTCTGTGGCTCTTGTAAAATGAGGCTTTCTCTCACTCCACACTTCGTCTAAGTGACGCACCGTTACAGTTTCTTCCCCTTTTAGAGTTGCAAGGAAAAACTGTTGAGCTGACGACGAATGAACCGTTGGATGGCTAATCACCACCATTGTTTTCATATTACGCGTTTCCTTTCTGTGAGAGTACTTCTAAGAGAGCATTTGTATTGTCGACAAAATACTGAATCGCAAACGATAATGCTGCATCATCCACTAAGAATGCTGGGTGATGCCATTCGCGTGGGCAACCTGTTCCAATAAAGACGAAACATCCTGGAACGTGTTCCATATAATTAGCGAAATCCTCTGCTCCTAAAGTTACTTCTGGTGTCACCACTGTCGCAAATTTCTCCGTCACACTTTTAACCACTTTTGTGACTGCGGCATCATTATGCACAACAGGTGGCGTTAAAATCCATTCGATACTTCCTTTTTGTCCGTATACATCTGCGGTTTGGACAATCATCTTCTCGAATTGCTCGGTCATCTTGCGTTCCACTTCTTTATTAAACGTACGAATCGTTCCTTCAAAAAATACTTTTTCTGGAATCACATTCCATGTATTCCCTGCTTCGATATGCGATACGCTTAATACCACTGGTTCTAGTGGAGACGTATGACGAGCAACGATGGCTTGGGCATTAGCAATCACTTGGCACGCCGTCACGATTGGGTCGTTCCCATTGTGCGGTGCTGCCGCATGTGTTCCTACCCCTGTAATTTCGGCTTTGAACTGGCCGACCGCCGCCATCAGTGGTCCTTCTTTCACACCAATCGTTCCCACTGGAAGCTCTGGTTTATTATGGAATCCAATAATCGCGTCCACTCCGTCTAGCACGCCTTCTGCAATCAATGCGCGTGCTCCTTGGTTACTTTCTTCGGCCGGTTGGAAAATAAAACGAACTTTCCCTTGTAAGTGAGCTTCTTGCTCTTTCAACACTTGAACGGCTCCAAGTAGGCTTGCTGTATGGAAATCATGTCCACATGCATGCATTGCTCCTTCATTTTTTGAAGCGTAGTCTAATCCTGTTTGTTCCACAATCGGTAAGGCATCGATGTCGGCACGTAGGGCCAATGTTGGTCCATTGTCGTTTCCAATTTCTGCCACGACTCCTGTTTTAGACTTTAAATCCCAGCATGTAAGTCCCATCGCTTCTAGGACTTCGCGGATATAGCGAGTCGTTTCGACTTCCGTTCCGGATACTTCTGGATACATATGTAAATGACGGCGGTGTGCCGTAGCGCGTTCAATAACTTCTTTTGTAATCATAACTCTCTCCCCAATCTGTTTCCTACACATTGTAACAAACTAGGCGGCTTTATGCACCATGAACTCCCTTGAAAAACAATAAAAATTCTGTTTACCGCACGCATCAAAAAAGACCCTGTTTCAAAAGAAACAGAGTCTATGGGATTAGCCTTTTTGAAGAGCCACCATTTCGGCATATTGCCCTTGCAGTTGAAGTAATTCATCATGCGTTCCGCGTTCTACAATTTCTCCTTTATCCAACACAAAGATTTGGTCAGCATGAGCAATTGTTGACAGGCGGTGCGCAATCATAAAGGTTGTACGCCCTTCTTTTACGACATTAATCGCGTTTTGAATAATCTCTTCCGTCTCGGTATCAATATGCGAAGTCGCTTCATCTAAAATCAAGATTTTCGGATCAAAAACAATCGCACGAGCAAATGAAATCAGTTGGCGTTCCCCTGAAGAGAAGTCCATCCCTTTTTCTTTGACCTCGTAGTCCAAGCCCTTGTCACTCTTCGTAAGTAGATGGCCTCCGCCTACTTTAATGAGCGCATCTTTAATCGTCTCAGGATCAATCGATTCATTGTTAAGCCCTACGTTAGAAGCAATCGTTCCTGTGAATAAGTACGGATCTTGAAGCACAATTCCCATCTCGCTTCGAACACTTCGTCTATTAAAGTCACGCGTGTTTTTGCCATCAATCAAAATCGCTCCACTCGTTGGGTCATAGAATCGAAAGAGCAAGTTCATAATAGAAGATTTTCCTGAACCGGTATGTCCCACAAAGGCCACCGTCTGCCCAGGCTCTACTGTGAAATTCAAGTGCTTCAACACCGGTACTCCTGGCGTATACTCGAAGCTCACATCCTTTAATTCGATACGTCCTTCGCCGAATGTGAAGAGCTCTTCTCCTGACTCCTCACTTGGCGTATCCATTAGTTCAAACACACGGTCACCAGCAGCCATTGATTGTTGGAAGCCTGACACGACATTCATAAAGGTTTGAATTGGCTCATAAATACGATTGACATAATCAATAAACGCATAGAGGAGCCCTGCTGAAATCCCCAGTGTTCCTCCGATAAATTGCATTCCGAAGTAATAGACAATTCCAAATAAAGTAAAGTTTCGAAGTAAGCCAACTAGACTCCATGA
>CAKPVL010000029.1 GCA_934193545.1 uncultured Granulicatella sp.
GTCGTCGGTTGAACTGTCGTTTCAGTTTGTGTCGTCTCTGCAGCAACCGCATGTGCCGAAAGGGCGAAGAGGGCAGCTGTTAAGAGCGTGACTTTACCTGTAAGTTTCATAAAAACCTCCTTGTATAAATTTTTCCTTTATAAGTGTACCAAAAATAAGTAAAGCGCGCAATTTCCTACGATAAATTTCACAGTTTCGTCATAAGGGTGAAATGGGACTGCAACAAATGAATCTCTTAAGGGCAAACTTGAAATCTTAATAATTATATTTTTTAGGAAATGAAGGTACAGGAAGAGGGCGGATTGTGCTATAATCGGTGGTATGAAAACGACAGAACAACATAACCAACCAAAACAACAACTATTAAAAGGAACCTTGATGACGCTCTTTGCCGGGATTGCCTGGGGAATGAGTGGCGCGTGTGGTCAATACTTGATGGCGCATGGGATGGGCGTGCTTGCCTTGACCGACCTCCGTCTCATTATCTCCGGAGTCTGCCTGTTGGCGATGAGCTATGCGTTCACCCGTGGACAACTGGTCGCCTTCGTTAAAGAGAAGAAAAACTATGCCAAGATTACGATCTTTGCGTTTATCGGGCTCTTTATGAACCAATTTACCTATCTTGAGGCGATTCACCTTAGTAATGCTGGGACCGCGACCGTATTGCAGTATCTCTGTCCGGTGATTATTCTGGTGTATATGTGCTTGAAAAATCGCACGACACCGACCGCGTCTGAAGTAACGTCGATTGTCCTCGCAATTCTGGGGACATTCATCATTGCCACACACGGGCAACTCAATCAACTCAGCGTGACACCACTCGGGCTCTTCTGGGGCATCTTTAGTGGCTTCACGTACGCCATTTACATCATGCTTCCGATTAAACTCATTCAAGAGTACGGAAGTCTGACCGTTATTGGCGTAGGGATGGTCATTGCAGGGGTGATTCTCTTCCCAATGAGCGGCTTGACGTCGATGGAACTTGTGTATAGCGTGGATATTCTTGCTGCGCTAACAGGGATTATCCTTATTGGAACAATCATTTCGTACACAATGTTTTTAAAAGGAACGAGCTATATCGGTCCTGTGAAGAGTAGTCTGATTGCTGCCGTTGAACCGATTTCTGCGGTATTCTTCGCCTTCCTCATCATGAACGAGCATTTTTTCGCGATTGACTTTTTAGGCATGGCGATGATTCTCGCAGCCGTGGTCCTAATCTCAGTGAAAGACTTAATCAAAGAGCGTCGTAAGAAAGAACAAGGCGTACTTGAATAATAAAAATGAACCGCAATTGGAGTGCATCCAGTTGCGGTTTTTGCTTGTTTTGAAAGAAATGAAAAAACTTGAAAATGAGAACGTTCTCTTTCAACTTTAATCTTTTTTTAATAATCGAATTGTGCTATACTATAAAGCATCAAATAACAGATGGAGGGCCTGAATTTGTCTTATTCACTTGAAATTTTACCAAGCTTATTACACGGAGCAGTGACGACATTAGAAGTGTTCGCGCTCGTGCTCATTTTCTCGATTCCGCTGGGCATTCTCATTGCCTTTGCGATGCAACTGAAATGGAAGCCACTCAACTGGTTCATCCATATCTACATCTGGGTGATGCGTGGGACACCTCTGTTACTACAACTGATCTTTATTTATTACGTCTTGCCAAGTGTCGGCATTCGTCTAGACCGACTCCCAGCAGCGCTTATTGCCTTCACGCTCAACTATGCGGCGTACTTTGCGGAGATTTTCCGCGGGGGGATCGATACGATTCCAAAAGGGCAGTATGAAGCGGCGAAAGTGTTGAAATTCACGCCAGGAGCAACGATTCGCTATATCGTTCTTCCACAGGTGACGAAGATTGTCTTGCCAAGTGTCTTCAATGAAATCATGAGCCTTGTCAAAGATACGTCTCTTGTATACGCGCTTGGTATTTCAGACCTTATTCTAGCCAGCCGTACCGCAGCCAACCGCGACGCAAGCCTCGTTCCGATGTTTCTAGCAGGGGCGATTTACCTCATCGTTATCGGGATTGTGACGCTTGTGGCGAAACGCATTGAAAAGAAATTTAGTTATTATAAATAGGAGGACAAGCAGATGTTAGAATTACGCAATATTAGTAAACGATTCGGCGATAAACAAATCTTGTCCGATTTCAACTTAACCATTCACGAAGGGAAAATCTTGGCCATTGTCGGACCTTCTGGAGGCGGAAAAACAACCTTGCTTCGTATGTTAGCAGGGCTTGAAAAAATCGACTCTGGGGAAGTGTTCTATAACGGCGAACCGTTAGCGCTCGACGAACTTTCGAAGCGCCAACTGCTTGGATTCGTGTTCCAAGACTTCCAATTATTCCCACATTTATCGGTATTAGAAAACTTAACGATTTCACCGGTGAAGATGAACGGGGTGCCTCAAGAAGAAGCGAATACGAAGGCACGCGCACTCTTAGAACGCCTCGGTCTAGCTGAACACGAGGACGCGTTCCCATATTCACTCTCAGGTGGACAAAAGCAAAGGGTGGCCCTGGCCCGTGCGATGATGATTGACCCTGAAATTATCGGCTACGACGAACCAACGTCAGCGCTCGACCCAGCCCTTCGCCTAGAAGTTGAGAAGTTAATCCTCCAAAACAAAGAACTCGGAATGACGCAAATCGTCGTGACCCACGATTTAACCTTTGCCGAAAACATCGCGGACGAGCTCTTAACGTTCGAACCGAAATAGGAGGCCGCTATGAAGAAACGAAAAGGAATCCTAGGGCTTTTGGCGCTTGTAGGGGTGGCGGTCATGACTCTTGCAGGCTGCACGCAACTCGCAAGCAATCCAA
This sequence comes from uncultured Granulicatella sp., assembly GCA_934193545.1. Lineage (GTDB taxonomy): Bacteria > Bacillota > Bacilli > Lactobacillales > Aerococcaceae > Granulicatella. The sequence goes on from CAKPVL010000029.1 coordinate 2,828, forward strand.
CAGTCGATAACTGGGATAAATACCAACAACAAAAGAGCATCACGGTCGGCTTCGATAATACCTTTGTTCCGATGGGCTTCGAGGAGAAGAATGGCAACTATGCCGGCTTTGATATCGAACTCGCGCAGTACGTGTCGAAGAAACTCGGCATCACAGTTCACTTCCAACCGATTGACTGGGACATGAAGGAGACGGAACTCCAAAACGGCACGATTGACGCCATCTGGAATGGGTATTCGGCCACAGACGAACGCCGCGAGAAAGTTGCCTTCACGATTCCCTATATGCAAAATACGCAAATCTTAGTCGTGAAGAAAACGAGTGGCATTCACTCGGTCGAAGATATGACGGGGAAAGTCCTCGGCGCACAAAACGGATCGTCTGGGATGTTGGATTTTGAAGAACATCCAGAAGTGTTGAAGAACCGTGTCAAAGGCGGGGACGCCGATCAATACCAAAGCGTGAACGAAGCCATTATCGACTTGAAGAATGACCGTATCGACGCCTTGCTTATCGACCGTGTTTACGCGGATTACTACCTTACAACAGAAGGAATTGCTGATCAATACGATACGATTCCTTCAGGATTCGAGAGTGAGTCCTTCGCAGTGGGGGTACGACCTGCCGATAAGAAGCTCCTCGAAGCGCTGAATGAAGCCTTCAAGGAACTCTATCAAGAGGGCATCTTCCAACAAATTAGTGAGAAGTGGTTTGGTGAAGATGTCGCAACCCCTGAAGTCAAAGGGCAAGAATAACAATTGAAACAAAAACCATCGCTGGACGGAAGGCACGCCTTCTGGACGGCGATTTTTTTGTACAAAAAAAGCCACTCCGAGGAGTGACTTAAAATAAATCTGAATGGGTTCCGGTTCGAGAGGCTACTAAGACAAGTTGACCTTTATCAACTGCGTATATTAAAAGCCAGTCTGGTTCGATATGACATTCTCTGAATCCAATGTAATTTCCTGTTAAAGCATGGTCTCTATGTTTAGGATCTAAAGATTGATTATTAATAAGCTGCGTTAGTACTTCTTGTAGCTTTTGGAGATTTAGTCCACGCTTTTTAATACGTTTAAGATCTTTTTTAAATTGGGTGGTCGTTATGAGTTTATACATATTATTCGCCATCCAAGTCTTTAAATAATTCTTCTACGGTACTGTAACTTTTAGATTGAATCTTGCCGGCTATAATATTGCGTGCTTCCTGCATAGCCACTTCAGTTTGGTGATTATAACGAGGTTGTTTAATTTGAAAAGGGAAGCCCCCCTCCATGATAGAAGTGTTCAAGAAGATATTAATTGCATCTGTAACAGTGATACCAAAACTTGAAAATAGCGCTTCAGCTTTTGCTTTAGTGCTAGGTTCAATTCGTAAGTTAATGTTTGCTGTTTTTGCCATAGTGACACCTCCTAATATTTTGTTTACACAATTGTATATCAAAAGTTATACAATTGCAACACAAAATAACTAAAAGCTTAAATTAAGATAAGTACGATGAAAATGTATAAAAAATCACATAATACGAATATTTCCAGAAGAAAACGTTAAATAACGGAACGTAACCTTGATAAAGATTGAGCAAAGGAGTACACTTAAAGTGCAAACAGTAACAGGCGCCGTTACCAATTGTACAAAACTATAAAGAAGGGATTTATGTGTCAACCAAAGAAAATAGTAATGGATTACAGAAAAGTTTAAAAATCGTATTTGTTTACACCGTCGCAACAGGATCAATTTTCACATTTGTCAGTTATTGGGATTCAGTTTTTTATAATTATTGTGGGCCAGGTACATTTTTAGCTTTTGCACTAATGACACTGGCCATTCTCCCAATCGCGCTTGTTTATAGTGAAATTTCACCACTGTTCAAAACGGCAGGTGGGGAACTCATCTACAACACGGTCGGCATTAATAAGCACGCTGGATTCTTAGCCTCGTGGTTAATTATGGCCGCCTGGATATCCGTTCCACCGGCTGTTGTAATGGCCATCGCCACCTTTATTAGTCGGACATTTGGACTCGCCCTCAGCTTCAACAATATCATGATGATTGCCATCGTGATTCTATTGTTTGTATTCGTGTTGAGCTTGCAGGACGTTCAGATGCTCGTTAAAGCGCAGGCGTTCTTCTTGTTCGCCAATATTACAACAACGATTATCACGGGCATCCTCTTACTCACGTCCGGGCATTGGAACATTAGTAATTTTTCAAATCTATTCCAATCAAATGTGGATAGTACCTTTATTATTCCGGGCTGGATTATCGGGATGGCGCTTCTCATTACACCGTACTTCGGTTTTGAGACCGTTCCGCAAATGGTGGAAGAAGGGGACTTCCCAATCTCGAATACGAAGAAGGCTATCTGTGGTTCCGTTTTGACTTGTGGAATCATTTATACGTTTTTCTTCTTCTGCGTGGCAGGGCTCGACACCTTCGACAATCTACTAGCCAATGATGCGTCAAACGGCTTTATGTCGATTATTGCCATGGAGAAAATTTTAGGCTGGAAAGTATGGCCACTCATCTACGGTTGCATTTCGATTTTACTTGGAATGCTTGCATCCATCTTAGGATTCTGGATGTCAACAGTACGGATGTTGTACTCAATGGGTAAGAACAACTTCCTTCCACAAGCCTTTATGAAACTCAACCGTCACCAACAACCAATTTTACCGAATATCTTCCTACTCGTGATTAGCTTAATCTTTATCTTGTTGCAAAATGCGACGACTTTCATGAATGACTTCTTCAACTTGATGTCATTTGGCTGTGCCTGCGCGTACGCCTTAACCATGATTTCAGCAGTCCGCATCCGCAACAAACATCCTGAGTGGTATATCAATAATAAAAATACGGTCAAAGGTGGAAATGCCTTACGCATTATGGCTATGGTCATCATGCTTGCCATCGCATTCTTCTGTACACTTGGACAAGGAATCGGTTCTTGGATTTCATTTGCCGTGTACATGGGAGTCGGTGTGTGCATCTGGTTATGGATGGTCCTCATTCGTTGGAAACATGTCAAAGTAACGATTGAAACCCCTGATGGAGAAAAAGAATATTAAAGGAGAGAAAACCATGAAAAAATTAGAAGGAAAAGTAGCACTTATCACTGGAGCAGCCGTTGGACTCGGAAAGGGAATTGCAACGGTCTATGCCAAATACGGCGCTAAGATGTGCCTTGTCGACTTATTACCAGAAGTCGAAGAAACGGCCAAAGAATTAAGAGAAACCTACGGCGCAGAAATCATCACTTATGTCGGAGACGTCTCAAACAAAGACCATATGAAAGAAGCAGCCAAGAAGGCAAAAGACGCTTTCGGGGAAGTGAATGTGGCTTGTTGCAACGCTGGGGTTTGTCGCTTAGCACCGTTTGAAGAAATGAGCGATGAAATGCGCGATTTCCATATCGATGTGAATATCAAGGGCGTATGGAATAGCTGTCAATCCGTCATCCCATATATGCTCGAACAAGGCGGTGGTAGCATCGTCATTGCGTCATCTGTGACAGGGGATATCGTAGCCGATGCTGGAGAAGCTGCCTATGCCATGACAAAAGCAGCGCTCGTGGGCTTAACGAAATGCTTGGCCGTGGAATACGCAGACCGCCATATCCGCGTGAACTGCTCGCAACTTGGATACGCGCGCACCCCAATGGTTGAAAAGATGGCTATCGAATCCAACCCAGACAACCCAGAAAGTGCCATCCAAGACATCGCAGTAGGCGTGCCAATGAAACGCTTGGCAGACCCACTCGAAGTCGGTGAACTCTTCGCGTTCCTTGGAAGTGACGAAGCAAGCTACCTTACAGGAAGCCAAATCGTCATCGACGGCGGCAGCACCTTACCAGAAACGATGAGTATCGGGACGAATTAAAGAAAATAAATTTTGAAAAGAAATAATCACCAGTTTTACCTGGTGGTTATTTTTTTTATTTAAGTTGATGTAGTTTTCATGTACAATAAAACTACAATAAGGGAGATAAGTGTATGGGACAAGAACTGTTTAATTATGACAACACAAATTTAGAAGAAGTAATCCAGTATTCTGAAAAAATCCTAAATCGAAAGTTCTCAGACATCTTAAAAGAATATGATGAGGCGGATTATAAGACTTACGAGGATTATCAAAACCAAGAAGCCAATGAGTATGAGAAAAAAGAAATTAAACCATCCTCAAAAGGGCAGTATGGGAATTATATTGAACGCTATTATTTTGGATACCAACCGAATAGTAACGCTGCAGCTGATTTTGAAGAAATTGGTGTAGAGCTTAAGGTGACACCATTTAAAGTTAATAAGAATGGGACAATTTCTGCTAAAGAACGATTAGTCTTAACAATTATTAATTACTTCGAAGAGAATTTGGACGATTTCTATCAATCTCATTTGTGGAAAAAATGCTCCAAAATACTCTTACTATTTTATAATGGACTAATTCCTGAACAAACGCTTTATGATTATATGATCGAAAAAGTGTTTCTTTTCGAATGGTTTGAGGAAGATATGAATGTCATTTTAGATGACTATGCACGGATTACTCAGAAAATTAAAGAAGGAAGAGCACACGAGTTATCTGAATCCGATGGCAACTATTTATCAACTTGTACCAAAGGAGCCGGTAAAGGCAAAGATTGGAAAAAACAACCTTTTAGTGATGTTTTAGCAAAACAACGAGCTTGGGAATTAAAGTCTAGTTACATGACGTATTTGATTAATCATAAAATCTTTGCTAGTCATGAACAAGAGAGCGTGTTAGCTACTGCTAAAGGAACGAAGAAACCTTTTACTCAACTCATTGAAGAGAAGATTTTGAAGTATAAGGGATGGAAAGCAGAAGACTTATATGATGCGTTTGAGGTTCCTGTTCGTTCAAAATCTAAGAATAGTTTGTTAATCAGAAAAATGATAGGCATTACTGGTGACTTAGAAAATACTCAAGAGTTTCAGAAAGCGAATATGAATCTTAGAGTCATTCGAGTGAATAAGGACGACCTCCCTAAAGAAGATTCTCCATTTAAGGTTTATGATTTTATCGAGTTAGTGCAAAATGATAATTGGGAAGAGTCTCATGTTTTCCAAGAAATTTGTGATAAACGTTATATGTTTGTCGTCTTTAAGGAAGAAGCTCCAGGTGAGTACGTATTAAATCAAGTGAAGTTCTGGGGATTCCCTGAGCGTTTAATAGATGAAGCACAACGCGTATGGAATGAAACACGTGCTATTATTAATGACGGGGTACAGTTAACACAGTCAGATAAGGGAGTATCGACGAATTTCCCGCAAAGCCAAGTGAATCAATTCTTATTTACAAAAATTCATGCTTCAAACTCATATTATGAGATTGAAAAAGATGTCTTTGTCGGAAAAGGGAAGCTCTCAGATACGAATCCACTACCCGATGGACGAAGAATTACGAAGCATTCATTTTGGATGCCTAAGAAGTTCTTACAAGAAATTTTGCAGGGTAAGTGGGATTAGCAAATCAGTTGATCAAATATTGAATTCATGATATAGTAAGATAGAAATTTTGAATGAAAATGAAAGAGGTAATCATGTCAAAACTTAAAGTATTCTCAATGTTTGATGGCGTTGGGGGATTTATCGTTGGTCTTGATGAGGCTAACAAAAAATTGAATAAAAAGTTTTTCCAAGTGACTGATACGAACCAATTTGAACCTAGTCGAAAAGCGCAGGATGCGTTTGAAGTTGGAGTATACAACTACCCAAAAATCAATCATAGTAATGAAGACATCATGCGAGTTTCATCAGAGTATTTTGATGAAATGAAGGCAAATGGTGTGAATATGATTGTCGGCGGATTTCCATGTCAAGATTACTCAGTAGCGCGCAGTAAAAAGCACGAAATGGGTATCGAAGGTAAGAAAGGGGTTCTTTTCTGGGAGATTATTCGCGCAGTGAATCATATCAAACCGGAATATCTTATTCTTGAAAATGTGGACCGCCTACTGAAATCACCGTCTAAACAACGTGGACGTGATTTTGCGATTATGCTTGGAGCATTTAATCAATTAGGCTATACCGTTGAATGGCGTGTGATTAACGCGGCAGATTATGGTGCACCTCAAAGACGTCGTCGCGTATTCTTCTTTATTTATAAGAATGACTCTTCTTTTGCTAAGAAACATGGTATCAAAGATTTATCACCAGAATCATTTGAAGCGTATATTTATAAAAAAGGTCTTTTTGCAAAACAGTTTCCAGTAGAAAAAAGTGCGAATAAGAATCGTGTCTATACAGATAAACTTAGTGAATTAGATGCGTATTCTGAAGAGTATATTGTTGATATTTCGAATAACTTTACTGGGAAAGTATGGAACACCGGTTTGATGAAAGATGGAATTTATTACACCATCGATACAACACCTGTATTCGAAAAAGCAATGACTTTAGGTGAAGTAGTTCAAAAGGCTAAAGAATACTATGTTCAAGAACATGGAGAAAAGGCCTATAAAGAATACATTCAAAACTATGTGATTCAGGACGAAGATAAGATTAAGAAATTCCAATACTTGCGCGGACCAAAGAAAATTGAACGTACGACAGAAGACGGATATACTTATATCTTCTCTGAAGGTGGAATGAGCGAAACAGATGACCTCTCTTTACCAGGGCGTACAATGCTTACAAGTGAGGGTAGTGTGAATCGTTCAACGCACTTCTTGAAAGAAGGCAATCAGTTCCGATTATTAACGCCAAACGAAGCAGAGTTATTACAATGCTTCCCTTGTGATTGGACAAAATACAAAAAACAATCCGACGGAACAGTTACTGAAGTTAACGACCGTATGCGTTATTTCTTTATGGGAAATGCGCTCGTTACTTCCATTGTGGAACGTATCGGTATCGGAATGGCGAAAATGATTTAATCTCAAACAATTATTTAGACTTACGAAGGAAGAGCATTCCTTTGTAAGTCTCTTTTTTATAGCAAAATAGTACTAGAAAAAAGCAAAATGTAACATATAAGTTACGTAACTTATATGTTACATTTAGGTCATAAGGAGGTAATAGGTATGGGTAAGAAATTTAGGGTTGATAAAAAGAAAGTGGATCGTTTAGAGACGCTTGAATACAGCGAGATGATTAAATTGGCAGCAGTCTATAAAATCTTAGAAGATGAAGGCGTGACGCCAGAATTGCTCGAAAAATGGGGATGCTATTATAAAGGGAGACATTGTTTGAAAATACCTGTATCAAGGACTAAAGAAGGGGTGGATGGTAGTGACTTCTTATTTAACAAGAAAGTTCATGAAGTTCTCATCGATTTATCCTAATTTCGAAGAAGACTTACTTAGAGAAGTTTCTCTTCTAAAAGTAGCGCTGAGAATGATTCAATTACGGGTAAATCATCAATTGACACAGGAAGAATTTGCTGAGAAGCTAGATGTAAAGAGAGCCTATTTAGCAAGATTAGAAGCAGGACATCATAATCCAACTATTATGACGCTTGTGGAATTAGCTCGTCAAAATGGATATGAGATTGAGATAAAGCTGAAAGAGAAGACATTTTAATTAATAACTCTAATAAATCATAATATGCAGTTTTATAAGATTTTAGTTCAACATGCCTAAAACTCAAAATTCACTGTGATAAGTGGATTTTGAGTTTTTTATTTTATAGCTGAAGCAGCCCCCTTATCTTCTTTTTTTGCGCTAAAAGTGGTAGAATGGGTGAAAAGCCTTGAAGGAGGAATTTTATGACAAAGAATTTTAAAGGGTACTCTTTAGTTGAAAAAAGAGACTTGCCAGATATTCGTTCTGTCGGTTATTTGTACAAACATGATAAGACTGGCGCAGAGGTCTTATACCTTCAAAACGAAGATGATAATAAGGCGTTCAATATTGCGTTCCGTACGCCACCGTATAATGATAACGGGATTGCGCATATTATCGAGCACTCTGTGTTAAATGGTTCGAAGAAATATCCATCCAAAGAGCCATTCGTAGAGTTATTAAAAGGCTCACTGAATACATTCTTAAATGCGATGACTTACTCTGATAAGACGGTTTATCCGGTATCGTCTCGTAACCAAAAAGACTTCAACAACTTGATGTCTGTGTACTTAGATGCGGTATTCTATCCAAACTTCAAGCATGATCCACAAATCTTAATGCAAGAAGGATGGCACTATCACCTAGAAAACGCCGATGATGAATTGATTTATAAAGGCGTGGTATATAACGAAATGCGTGGGGCGTTCTCTCAAGCGGATTCTGAATTATACCGTCTGTTTGAACCAACGTTATTCCCAGATACCGTCTATAAACATATTTCTGGTGGGATGCCAGCTGCGATTCCTTCGTTAACGCAAGAAGAGTTCGTGGCGTTCCATGACAAGTACTATCACCCAAGCAATGCGCGTGTGACGCTTTACGGAAACTTAGACTTAGACACAGCGTTTGCGCAATTAACAGAGTACTTCGATGCATTTGAGGCAAAAGACTACGAATTCGAGTCTGTGAAACAAGCTCCATTCAGCGAGCGTCGTGAATTAGAAGCGAAATTCTCGATTTCTAAAGACGAGCCTACTGAAAACAAATCGCTCTTAGCGTACATTTGGGCAGCAGGTAAGGGAACCAACTCTGAAGAACTTATCGCGCTTGGCGTATTAGATGAACTCCTTCTTGGGTCTAACACGGCTCCAATTAAGAAAGCTCTCTTGAAATCAGGCCTTGGTTCTGATGTGTCTGGTGGATTTGGTGCAGCAACATACTCACCAATTTTCGAAATCGTCTTAAAAGATACAAACCCAGAAGCCAAAGACCAATTTGTTTCCATCATCGAAAACGAGTTGAAACGTTTAGTGGCTGAAGGCATTCCGCAAAAAGCGATTCAAGCAGCCCTCAATAAAGCAGCGTTCCGTTATAAAGAATTAACAGCGCTTGAAGGGGCAACTCCAAAAGGAATCTTGTATTCTCTAAACTCTCTTACAAGCTGGTTATACGGCGGGGATGTCTTCGCAACGTTTGAATACCAACGTGTATTAGATAAGATGCAAGAAGAAATGGCAAACGGCTATTTCGAACGTTTAATCCAAACGACATTACTCGACAATACGCATGCGGCGGTTATCACATTAGCTCCAGAACCAGGACTCGGTGACCGCAAAGATGAAGCGTTGAAAGAAGAGTTAGCGGCTTATAAAGCATCACTATCTGACGAAGAAGTGACAGCTTTAGTTGACCAAACACAACAACTTCTCGAACGTCAAACGACTCCAGATAAGGAAGAAGATTTGGCGAAATTACCAAAACTATCCATTGAAGATATCGACCGCGAAGTCAAACCTTTACCATTAACAGTGGAAGAGGCGGAAGGCAAACCAACCTTCTTACACTATGAAGACTTCACAGCCGGCATTTCTTACGTGAAATATTACTTTGATTTATCAGGTGTGAAGACAGAAGACATTCCAGTCGTGGCCTTCTTAACAGAAGTACTAGGGGAAGTCGGAACAGAAAACTTCACAGATGAAGCCCTCAGCACCGAAATCGACTTCTACACTGGAGGAATTGGCACAAACGCGACAGTCATCACGGAATCAGTAGCGGACAACATCTACTATCCTAAATTCACAGTCAGTGGTAAAGCCTTGTCTGAATACCAACCACAGCTCTTAAGCTTGATTGAAGAAGTGGTTCACCGTTCGAACTTAGACGATGTAGAGAAAATCAAAGAGCTCTTACTCAATGTGAAAGCCGACTTAGAGATGAACTTCAACTACGGTTCACACGTGGCGGCACTTCGTCGTTTAGAGTCTTACTACTATGAAGGCGCGAAATACTTACAATCGCTTGAAGGCATCGACTACTACGACTTTATTTGCGACGTGGTGGCTGGTTTTGACGAAAACCCTCAAGCCTTTATCGACCGCTTGAAAGCTGTGTTAGAAACGATTTTAACAACAGACCAATTAGTGGCAACCTTTGTCGGAAGTAAAGAAGACTTCGACCACTTTAAACAAGTGTCAGAGGACTTCTTCAAGCATCTTGGAAACCACAAAGTTGAAAAACAAGCCTTCACGAATCCAGTGGAAGTGTTAAACGAAGGGTTCAAGACAGCGCAAGAAATCAACTATGTCGCAAAAGGATATAACCAAACGCTTCTTGGTGTTCCAGTGAACGGAATGAACTTATTCTTGAAATCCGTTTTAGGACTCGATTACTTATGGAATACGGTTCGTGTTCAAGGTGGGGCATACGGCGGTATGAGTGTCATCAATGATAAAGGGGACGTCGCAGGACTTTCTTACCGTGACCCGAATATCGTTGAAACGCTTGAACGTTATGATGGACAAGTTGAGTACTTAGAAAACTTCAACCTTTCTGAAGCGGAGTTTGAAAAGAACTTGATTGGGACATTCAGCACGATTGACCGTCCACTTTCTGCGGCTCAAAAAGGGGCAGTAGCGTTTACGCGTTACTTCACTCATTTAACGCAAGAGAAAGTGCAACAGTTCCGTGATGAAATCTTAGCGGTAACGCCTGAAAAGGTACGCGCATACGCTCCAACAATGAAAGCCATCATGGATCAAAATGCGTTTGTCGTTATCGGAAATGATACGAAGATTGAAAACCATAAAGACATCTTCAAAAACATCCGTAACTTAACAAAATAACAGCACAAAAAAATCCCAAGGTTCACAACCGTGAATCTTGGGATTTGTTTTTTGAATTTATTTATGTGGCATGACGTTTTCTTCTTGTTTCATCCACATTGGAATACTTGTCATTACGAGTAAGAACAGGAATGCACTTTGTACCCAAAGAATGGCCACGTCGAAGATACCGTGAACGAAGAGTACAACGATGAAAGAAACGTAGAGTCCAACGATTGGACGTTTCTTAGGATCGCGACTCATTTCTAAAAGCATGCGGACAGGGTTGAGGGTAGAAATCGCAAGAAGCAATGTTCCAATAATCCCGTAGCTTGAAATGGTATCGATATATAAACTGTGTGCGTGTTCGTGGTAACGAGCGCCGATTCTTGCGAAACTATGCAAGTAGGTCAGAGGCCCTTCTCCGAACCATGGATTTTGTTTAAAGAGAACCATACCGGCATTCCAAATCGAAACGCGTTCTTCCATCGAAGAGTCGAGGGTTCCCATACGAACGCCAATGTCATTTGAGAAGAGGAACATGAGTCCCACTGCAAATGCGGCGATGCTGAGCCAGAAAGCTTTCGAGTTACGAATCGTTGTGAAGAGGTAAATAATCGCTCCACAGATAATCGCTGGGAAGGCTGTTCGGTTTTGCGTGAAGCTGAGGCCGAATAAGTTAATCCCAATCGCGACAGCGCCGATGCACTTCCAGAACCAACTCTTCGTGATGCTGAGTAAGTAGAAACCAATCATAATACAGAAGCAACAAATAATGCCGTAGTAGTTCGGATTAAAGAACGTTACTTCCGCACGGTTTTGATGCCATACTTGCATCTTTGGTGATAGGAAGGTGTAGTTAAATTTATGAACGATTTCGTAGTGTTCTAAGAACGCAAATCCCGCGGCGAAAATGCTAAGGAGTAAGACCGTCTGTAGAACGATATGGAAAAAGTCCGGTGTCAATCGTCTTTGATAGTATTTAAAGAATATCGCATACATCACGAATCCAACCGAGATGACAGCGCCGATATAGTTGCCGGCTACCATCGATACGATAAAACTAAATCCGATAAACGCCAATAGGAACGGGTGAGAGATTAGGTCTTTAAAGACTTGTTTTAATTTTCCCGTAAAGGCGAGAAGGATGATATATAAGACGAACAATGTTAGGAATAAATAAAACGGTAGGAAGCTACTGATAATGAGTAAGTACAGCGCTAGGTCCTGATTCGAGAATCGTTTTATCTTTTCGATAATCGTTAGTAATTTCATAATGTTCCTTTCAGGTAGTGTTTCTACCAATCATCTAATGAAATAGATATCATCTTATTTTACCACTAAATGATGATTTAGGGCAAATAGCAACACATCGGGCGCCGTTCTTTGAAACTTTCTTAGAACAGGCGTACAATAATAGTAGAAATTCAGAAAGAAGGAATGAACATGAAATTAGTATTTGTTCGACACGGGCAAAGTGAATGGAACGCCCTCAATTTATTTACTGGTTGGAGTGATGTGGAATTGACGGATCAAGGGGTAGAAGAAGCCCATCATGCAGGGAAATTGCTCCGCTCATTAGGCATCCAATTCGATCATGTCTATTTATCCGTATTAAAAAGAGCCATCCACACAGGTCATATCGTCTTGTCTGAATTAAATCAAGACTATATACCAGAAACAAAGAGCTGGCGATTAAACGAACGCCACTATGGAGCCTTACAAGGACTCAACAAACAAGAAACACGTGAAAAATATGGCGACGAACAAGTGTTGCTTTGGAGACGTTCATACGACGTAATGCCTCCACTTCTTAGCGAGGAAGAAGCGGCCAAACAAGCGCAAGACCCACGCTACAAACATCTACAAGTGAAGGACCTTCCTCAAGGCGAAACATTGAAAACCACTTTGGAACGCGTGCTTCCAATTTGGCAAGATAAGATTGCGGTGGATTTATTAGACGGCAAGAACGTTTTAGTCGTAGCGCACGGTAATTCACTTCGCAGCTTGGTGAAATACTTACTCAACCTTAGCGAAGACGAAATCTTGAAATTCGAAATTCCAACAGGAACTCCGCTTGTATTTGACCTCGACGAAAAACTACAAGTGAAAGAATATCATTTTGAAAAATAAAGACTAACATTTTGAACATTAAGGAGAATGCGAATGAAGTGGGAGAAGAAACACAGCTTAGAAGAAAAAGTTGAATGGCGAGGCCTTGTTGAGAGCGAAATGGAGCCGTTCAAAGCTTATGTAAATGAAAAGACACCAGGCGTCTGCGGAACGTATGCGGCTGCTTGTTTAACCGTCCTCATGGCCAAACGCGAAGGCGTCGTGACGCAATCGATGGACGAGCTTTTAAAAGGCATGGAATCATCAATTGAATACGCACTGCCATATCGCGGAACGTTTTATTGGGACGTCCAACGCGGACTCAATAACGAGTGGAAGAAATATGGTTATAAGACGCACTTTAATTTATTTAGTGAAAAGGTCGTGCCAGGACTTCTTGAAGACGGCGTTCCTGTTGTCGTAGGAACCACTGCCGCTCTAGGTAGCCCATATAAGAATCACTGGTTAGTTGTTTACCAATACGCCTATGACTCAACAGGCAAACTTTGGTACAAGGCATATGATAACCACGGCTCAATCACAACGATTATCCCAGCCGTCCAAACACTCTGCGCCCTCTGGATTGAAAAGCTATAGTCTCAGCACTAAGAAGACAGACTTAAAAGCACAAACAAACTACTAGCACGGTAGTAAGGAGCGAAGAGTCCATTATCTGGCACAGCCATTCTATCCAGAGCTTTTTAACTCTGACTCATATCTGAATAGCACAAAAAAATGATTACGAAGAAGCCTGCGGATTTTATAATCGCAGTAACTGATTGGATCAAGCTTCATCACTTGTGATTCGCTTAATTCTAATCAGCCTTGCGGGGGTAAGACTACAAATCAAACAGGACTCACATTGTGAGTCCTGTTTTGACTTTGGTCTTACTCCCGTTTGAAGCTTCGAAGGAGCAAGACCAAGGCTTGCTCCGGTGCCCCGTAACAGCGATTATAAAACAAAGCCGCAAGGCTCCGAAGTAATCATTTATTTTTGCGCAAAACAAACTTATTCATGAGCAGGGTTTAAGACAAAAGCAAAAGGGTTCTGATAGAATGAGTGTGACGAAATAACGGAGGATGAGCGTATGAAGGAATTTGATATGATTTCTATCGGTGGCGGTAGTGGCGGTATTGCCACAGCAAACCGTGCAGCTATGCATGGGGCCCGCGTAGCCGTAGTAGAAGGAAACTTACTTGGAGGAACCTGTGTAAATATCGGCTGTGTTCCTAAGAAAATTATGTGGTATGGAGCGCAAATTGCAGAAGCGATTCACGCGTATGGTCCAGATTATGGATTTACTGCAGAAAATGTAACGTTTGATTTTGCGACACTCAAGAAAAACCGTGAAGCTTATATCGACCGTTCACGTAACTCTTATAATGGAACATTTGAACGTAACAATGTAACCGTGATTAAAGGATACGCGCGTTTTGTCGATGCTCACACGATTGAAGTGAATGGGGAAGAGTACCGCGCCAACCATATCGTGATTGCGACAGGGGCTAAACCTGCCATTCCAAACGTGGAAGGAAAAGAACTTGGCGGCACTTCCGACGATGTATTTGCTTGGGATGAGTTGCCACAATCAGTAGCCATCTTAGGCGCTGGATATATTGCCGTAGAACTTGCGGGTGTTTTACATGCACTAGGTGTGAAGACAGACCTATTTGTTCGCCGCGATCGTCCACTGCGTAACTTCGACCATTCGATTATTGAAGTACTCGTTGCGGAAATGGAAAAATCAGGACCAACATTGCACACAAACAAAGTGCCACAAAAATTGGTTCAATTAGAAAACGGTCATGTGGAAATTCATTTCGAAGATGGAACAACTTTCACTGCTGAAAAAGTGATTTGGGCAACAGGACGCGTTCCACATACAGAAGGCTTAAACCTTGAAGCAGCAGGCGTGGAATTAACAGAACGCGGATTTGTTAAAGTGAATGAATTCCAAGAAACAACAGCTGAAGGTGTATACGCTTTGGGTGACGTTTCTGGTGAAAAAGAATTGACGCCAGTAGCGATTAAAGCAGG
>CAKPVL010000030.1 GCA_934193545.1 uncultured Granulicatella sp.
AGCGAACGTTCGCTCAACAGTGATATTAATTTATCATAACTGATAACCAATTTCAACTGAAATGACTAAGAAAATTTTAGATATTTTATTCTTCTATAAAAATTCAAAAAAGAGCCTAGGTTACATGAACCTAGACTCTCATATATACTCTATTGTACAACTCCCGTATCGATTGCTACACCATCTCTTTTAATGACGTATTTACCACTTGGAACTTGATTGTTAAACGTAAAATCAATAGTTACACTTGTGGTTTCAGAAATCTTGAAAGTACGATACGCAGTATTCAAATTATTGTTTGCATCTTGAATAAAGATTTCAACTGTATTTTGTTTTGCTTCTTGGGTATTTGACCCAGAGTTCGCATTATTATTGTTGTTATTATTTGTCTTCTTCGCTTGATAAGGAATCGTGAATTGGCGAGATACTACTCGTTCTCCTTTTCCTTTTGAGATGACAACTGTTAATGTATCACCTTTTTTAAGAGCTGTGCCTTCTGCTGGTGATTGTTTAATAACAGTATCTGCTGTTTCATTACTATTTTCTTCAGAAATTTGTAACTTCAAGCCATGTTCTTTCGCGTAGTCTTCAACGCCTGAACGTGAATAACCTTTTAAGTTGATTAACGTTACTGGTTCTTTTCCTTTAGATACGGTTAAAACCATTTTTGTATCTTTAGCGACTACTTTTTCACCTTTAGCAACACTTTGTTCCATTACCTTACCAGACTCTACAGTATCTGAATAACTTTCTTTCTTCTCTACTGCGATTCCTAGTTTTTGCAAGGCTGCTTTGGCTTCATCGAAAGTTTTGCCGGTATAATCTCCGACTTCAACGGTGTCTTTACCAGCACTTACTTTTAACACCACTTTAGATTTTTCTTTTACAGAACTTCCTGCCTTAGGGTTCGTCTCTACAACTTTCCCTTCTTCGACAGTGTCCGACTTCACTTTTTGCACATCTGACACTTCAAGGTTCGCATCCGCTAATTTTACTTTTGCATCTGCTTCAGTAAGGTTCGTTACATCTGGAACTTTTACGTCTTTTGGAGAAGTTTGAATAAATGCATAGATAGTTCCAGCACTAATGATGATAAATAGTAGCAATAAGATCCATGGCCATTTCTTTTTCTTCTTCTTTTTAGGTTCCTCTTGAACCACTTTCTTCTCTTCGTCAAATTGAATTTCAGGAACTTCCTTACTTGTTGCTGGTACCTTACGAGGGATTGGGCCTGTCGTAATTGGTTGCAACACCTTTGTTTCCTGACTGAAAGCAGTCGGCTTAAACATTGGTTCGTGTAAACGTTCTGGATTTAAGCATGTTTGTAAATCTTCCAACATTTCATAGCAACTGCTGTAACGATCAAGTGGTTCTTTCGCTGTCGCCTTCAACACCACATTTTCTAAGCTTTGTGGCACTGTTGGTAACATCTGTGAAATTCGAGGAAGTGGCTCTTGGAAATGTTTCAACGCGATTGAAACTGCTGATTCTCCTTCAAAAGGAACTTCACCGACTAATAACTCATACAATACGATACCGAGTGCATATATATCACTGCGGATTGTTGCCATTCCACCTCTTGCCTGTTCAGGAGATAAATAATGAACAGAACCAAGCAATGTATTTGTTTGTGTTAAAGACGTTTCAGAAAGTGCAATTGCAATTCCAAAGTCTGTAATCTTCACATTACCTTCTCTATCGATTAAGATGTTTTGAGGTTTGATATCGCGGTGAATGATTCGATTTTGGTGAGCGAGCTCAATCGCTGAAACGATTTGTGTCATAATACGAACGGCTTCACGTGGTGGAAGAGGTCCTCTCTCGCGAATGTACTCTTTCAAATCCGTTCCTTCAACGTATTCCATTACAATGTAATTTGTTCCGTCTTCTTCTCCAACATCATATACACTTACAATATTTGGATGGACTAATTGTGTTGCTGATTGCGCTTCTCTTTGGAAACGTCTCATCGCTGCTTCATTTGTATGGAAGTCTAAGCGCAACACTTTTACTGCCACGGGTCTTTCTAGAATTAAATCTTGTGCTAAATATACAGTGGCCATTCCACCTGTCCCGATATGAGACTTGATTTTATAGCGACCACCAACTGTTTTTCCTGGTGCAATCATTCTTCTACCTCCTCCCTGGCAGTATATTTTGCAATCGCAACTGTAATGTTATCGCGACCGCCCGCTTCATTTGCAGCATCGACCGCTTTATTCGCTTGCGTTGTTACATCTGAATAATTCCCTAGGATTTCTTTAATATATTGATCTTCAACCATATTCGATAATCCATCTGAACAAAGGAAAATCGTGTCTCCATTTTTTAGACTCACTCTTACAAAATCAATCTGGACATTCAGTGTAATCCCTAAAGACTGCGTTACAATATTTCGTTGAGGGTGGCTTTTGGCTTCCTCTTCAGAAATCTCTCCAGATTTTAATAGCTCTTGTACGAGTGTATGATCTTCTGTCAATTGTTTCATTTGAAAATTGCGATACAAATAAGCACGGCTATCACCGACGTTTGCAATTAACAATTCAGAACCGATCACTACGGCAACCACAATCGTTGTTCCCATTCCATCTAGCTCACGATATTGATTCGCTTTTTGGAAAATACGATCATTTTCGGCCTGAATATTTTTAACGAGCCATTGATAAGCGGCTTCTGTATCCGTAATACTTTCTTCTTCCCAACGTTTTCCCAAATGCGATAATGCCATAGCACTTGCTACATCCCCAGCATTATGCCCGCCGATTCCGTCACACACAACAATCATCGGCACGTTTTGAGTATTCAAAAAATATCCGGCAGCATCTTCATTTAAAGTACGTCTTTGTCCGACGTCACTTTTGATGGCTATCTCCATATTTTTCCTCCTGTTGCGAATTTATTTTCTTACCATTCTCGCGATGAAAAATCCATCTGTATGATATTCATGCGGTAAAATCGTAAGCATCGGATTTTCCTTTGTACAACCAAACTCTTCGATTGGTTGTAATTCGAATTCCGGATGTTCTCGTAAAAAGTTATGGACTACTTCTTCATTTTCACCTTTGTTAATTGTACAAGTTGAATAGATGAGTTTTCCACCTTTCTTTACCATTGTAGCAATTGCAGACAAAATTTCCAACTGTATTTTTGTTAATTTTGTTAAATCTTCACTATTTTTTGTGTATTTTATATCTGGTTTACGACGCATCAATCCCAATCCAGAGCATGGTGCATCTACAAAAACCGCGTCAAAGCTTTCTTCTTTGAATAGTTCGCCAACTTTTCTAGCATCGAGTGCATGAGTCTGAATTCTGTCTTCTACTCCTAAACGTTTTGCGTTTTGATGAATCTTGCGTAATTTATTTTCATGTAAATCCAACGCTTCTACAAGCCCGCCCTCTTTGGCTACTAAGTAACTTGCAAAATGAGTGGTTTTCCCTCCAGGAGCAGCACAAGTATCGAGCACCTTATCTCCAGGATGTAAGTCCCCTACTTGAGCCACTAATGAAGAAGACTCATCTTGAACAGTAACCATTCCATCTTTGAAGGCTTTCGATTGTAGTAAATCTCCTTCTTCAACAATCACTGCTCGAGGAGACAACTTGCTCGGTTGAACCGTAACCGCTTCTTCTCTTAAAAGAGTTTGCACTTCATCAACCGACATCTCTGGATTTTGAATACGCGCACTTAAGTGAGGAGCAATATTTAAACTTGGGAAAATTTCTCTAGCCTCTTCTCCGTATTGTTCAAATAATAAATCCACAATCCAGCGTGGCATACTATATTCGACACTCAAACGTTCACGTTCATCTTTAATAGAAGAAACTCCATCGAACCCGGCACGTTGAACATTTCGAAGAACACCGTTGACGAATTTGGCAATCCCTTGATGGCCACGTTTCTTCGCAATTTGAACGGCTTCAAAAATAGCTGCATGATCAGGCACTCGGTCTAAATACGCCATTTGGTATACAGTCATTCGTAGGAGACTTAGCACCCATAATTCCATTTTCTTTTGTTTCTCGATAAATGGTTTTAAATAGAAGTCTAATGTTAATTTACGTTGAATCGTTCCATAGAATAATTCCGTTAATAGCCCTCTATCTCTTGCATCCAATTTATGTTTTTGTAACACATTTTGAAAAGCAACTGTCGAGTACGCTTGGTTCTTTTCTACATTCGTTAATAATTCTACGCAAATGTCACGTACATTACTCATGGTTTAATCCCTCAAAAATCGCATCATCCTTCAACAATTCTGAAAATCCATTCATAAATGCCTTCGCATCCATTTGTGCTTTTCCTGCTGGTTGAAGACGTGTAATCTCAAGAACCGTTCCGCCTCCGCAAGCAACATACAGACGTCCGCCATCTACAAATAAGCTACCTGGTGCTTTAGTAGTTTGTTTATCTGTTAAAGCAACACCCCACATCTTCACACGATTTCCATTTAAAATCGTAAATGAAGTTGGCCATGGACGTAAGCCACGTACGAAGCAATCCACTTCAGTCGCTGTTTTATTCCAGTCAATTTGCTCTTGCTCTCTGGAAATATTTGGAGAGAACGATACGAGCGCTTCATCTTGTTCTACTTCAGTAATCGTTCCAGCAAATAACGCTGGTAATGTTTCGATTAGTAAATCCGCTCCAACGACGCTTAATTTTTCAAACATACTAGCCACATCGTCTTCGCCAGTAATTGGAATGGCGCGTTGTGAAATAATCGCACCCGCATCCATTTTTGCAACCATTCGCATAATTGTTACGCCAGTTTCTTTGTCCCCGTTGATAATTGCATAATGGATTGGAGCTCCACCACGATATTTTGGTAAGAGTGACGCGTGAACGTTCACCGCACCAAAACGTGGGAAGTTTAAAAACTTTGTTGGCAAGAATTGACCATAAGCTGCCGTTACAATTAAATCTGCATCTAGTTGCATCAACTCTTCCAATTCCTGCGACCCACTTAATTTTTCTGGTTGGTAAACAGGAATATCATGCTCCAATGCCACAACCTTTACAGGAGTTGGTGTAATGATTTTCTTACGTCCAGCTGCACGGTCAGGTTGTGTAACAACAGCAATCACTTCAACTGTTTCATCTTCAATTAATCGTTTCAAAACACCTGTTGAAAACTCAGGCGTTCCCATAAAAATAACTTTCTTCATTTTTCACCTCTATAAGAAATGTTGTGGTTCCATATCAATCGTCATAAGCAATTTCTTCGAACCGACTTCTTGTGTTTCCATCATCAATTGTTCTAAGAACTCTTGCAATTGCGGTTCATTTTTGTATTTCACAATAATTTGGAAATAATAACGATTATTCATTCGCGCAATCGATTTCGCAGTCGGACCTAAGACAACTGCATTCGGCGACACATTCGCCTTCAACGCCTTATGCACTTCGATGGCTTTCTTCAACGCCACTCCTTCTTCTTCACTCGAGAAAGTAATCATCGTTGTAAAGAAGTACGGTGGATAGTTGGCCATATGACGCATCCGCATTTCCGTTTCAAAGAATCGTTCATATTGATGTCCTTGTGCTAATTGAATCGCGTAATGCGTTGGATTATAAGTTTGAATAAATACTTCACCTGGTTTATCCCCACGACCGGCACGTCCTGAAACTTGAGTGAGTAGTTGGAATGTTTTTTCCGAACTTCTAAAATCAGGAATGTTCAGCGCCGTATCCGCATTAATAACACCCACAAGTGTTACGTTTGGATAATCAAGCCCCTTTGCAATCATCTGAGTCCCAATTAAAATATCCGCTTCTTGATTTTCGAACTGCTTCAAGATAGCTTCATGTTGCCCTTTTCGTCTTGTCGTATCCACGTCCATACGCACAATGCGAGCGTCTGGGAACACTTCTTGCAATTCTTCTTGCACCTTCTGCGTTCCTGTTCCAAAATAACGAATTTGTCGACTATGACATTTCGGACAGAAATTAGGAATATGTTCTTCATGACCACAATAGTGACATTTCATACTTCTTGTATCCATATGAAGCGTTAATGAAATATCGCAATTCGGACATTCCAATACCGTTCCACAATCACGACAAAGTACAAAAGAAGAATATCCGCGTCGGTTTAAGAGCAACACACTTTGCTCTCCTCGTTCTAATCGTTTTTCGATGGCATCTAATAACGTCTTCGAAAATGATCCTTTTTGATGAACGAATTCTGTTCTCATATCAATTAAATGAACTTCTGGTAATAGTTGCGCCTGTGCACGTTTCGTTAATCGTAGTAGTGTATACACTCCCTTTTGTGCACGCGCACGGGACTCAAGACTTGGAGTCGCACTTCCTAACACCACTGGGCAGTGATGATATTCCCCACGCCAAATCGCGACATCGCGAGCGTGGTATCTTGGAGATTCATCTTGTTTATACGTTGCTTCGTGTTCTTCATCTAAAATAATAATTCCGATGTTTTCTAATGGAGCAAAGACTGAAGAACGAGCACCGACCACTATGTCTGCTTCCTTATTCTTAATCTTACGCCATTCATCGTATTTTTCACCGACACTTAGCCCACTATGAAGCACCGCTACTCGGTCCCCAAAGCGCGACTTGAATCGGTCTACCATTTGAGGAGTCAATGCGATTTCTGGAACGAGCATCATCGCGCTCTTTCCTTTTTCAATGACTTCCCCAATCCATTGTAAGTACACTTCTGTTTTTCCAGAACCTGTAACACCTTCTAATAAGTACACTTTTGATGTGTCTGTATCGATGGATTCTTCTTTCACTCGGTCAAACGCCACTTGTTGTTCAGGATTTAACTGGAATGGAGCGCTCTTTTTAAAGACTCTTCCTTTATATGGATCACGGTTCACTTCTTTTTGAACAATCGTAATCCAATTACGTTCTACTGCGAATTTCAAATCGGCCGTTGTAAAATCTGTGTCCTCTAAGAAACGTCTTTTTTCGATTTCCATCACTTCCATCGAAGCGAGCGTCTTTAAGAGCGCTACTTTTTTCTTCGCGCGCGCAGAGATTGTTGGAATAAACTCCTCATACTCTTGCATTACATAATTCAATCGAATCCAGTCTTCTGTTTTTACCTTCGCACGGTCTTTAACAACCGTCTCGATAACTACAGCTCCTTCTTTCTTCAACTTCATTAGTCGTTTTACATGTTCCTGAGGCAAGTCATCCGTATAAAGCAAAGTATTTTCGTAATGGAAAATTTCTCGAAACACATCTTCATGGTCTTTGGGATTCACTAATACAAATCGTTTTTCATAATTGGATTTCAACATCGCTGGAAGCATCGTTTGATAGCATTGAATAAGGAAGGCATGAACCTTCTTCGATAAATACGCTCCAAGCTCTATCATCTCTGGTGACAAGACGGGATCTAAATCCATTAAATGCAAAATATCTTTTACTTCCCCGTCAAAATCTACTTCATCACTAAGCGCTAGTACGAATCCAGAAATACTACGTCCACCAAACGGAACCGCAACACGCATCCCGACTTCAATACTCTCTTGTAGATTTTCTGGGACATGATAATCAAACGGTCGATTCACTTGAATGACCGGAACGTCAACGATTACTTTTGCATACATCTTCTCACCTCCAAAATAGTTTTACTACTCATTATACCATAATGCACTTTAATTTGTTGTCGCTTGCTCTACACTTCAAAACTACGAAAACAAAAAAGCCAAGGGAGTTTCCCTTGACTATAAATTTGATTATACGTGTTCAGGTTTGCTGTCTTCACGAATTGTTAAGTCACCAGCAACAACTTCTTCCAACGCACGACCTACATTTTTATGTGATTCGTAGTGTTCTAACATTGGTGGTTCATGGTGGTGTAACTCATGTGCACGTTTGCTTGATAAAATAACTAATGAATATTTTGAATCGATTTTTTTCAATAATTTATCGATTGATGGATATAACATCATAATGGTCTTCCCTCTTTCTACTTTTCTTCTAAAATTTCTTCTAATTCATCTTCAAACTCTTCAATGCTTTCCAAGTTTCTTTGGATGCGTAAATGTTCTGTTTGAATAATTGCTTCGATTTGTTGAACCGCGTTTTCTACTTTGTCATTGACAACATAGTAATCATAATACTTCATCAAACCAAGCTCTTCTCTCGCCACTTTCATACGGCTCTTAATCACTTCGTCAGAATCAGTTCCACGGTTTACGATGCGAGATTCTAGTTCACGTAAATCAGGTGGTGTTAAGAAAATAAACACCCCATCTGGCATTGCTTCACGTACTTGAAGCGCCCCTTGAACTTCAATTTCTAAGAATACATCTTTCCCTTTGTCTAATGTTTCTTGCACATAATCTAAAGGCGTTCCATAGTAATTCCCTACGTACTCTGCGTATTCTAATAATTTTTTATTCGCAATCATCTCTTCAAATTCTTCTCTTGATCTGAAGAAATAATCTTTTCCATCCACTTCACCTGGTCTTGGCTTACGAGTCGTTGCGGATACTGAGTACACAAATTCTTGATTGTCTTTTGCAAAAATTGCTGCGCGTACTGTTCCTTTTCCGACACCTGAAGGTCCAGATAAAACGATTAATAAACCTTTTCTTGCCATAATCGTTTGAAAACTCCAATCTCTTTACATCTTTCTACTATAGTATCACAAACACTATAATTGCACCAACCAAAAATAATAGAAAATCAATAAAAAATCAATCTCCATAAGTTTTCTTTTGATTTTCCATCATTTCAGTAAACTGCTTCACACAATTTATGCGCAAAACAAAAAGGCTGGAAAATTCCAGCCCTAGCTTTATGCAATTCGAATGTTTTTCCATCGACCACTTCTAAATCGAAGGAGAATAATCATATCCCTGATAAATTGATCGATAAAGACCGCATACCATGCGCCAGCAAGTCCCCATCCGAAGAAGTTTACAAATACATATCCTAAACTTAATCGAATGACACACGATCCAATGAAAATAGCAATAAGTGGCCATACTGTATCTCCTGCCCCGCGCAAGGCTCCAGAAGTAATTAGTTGATGACTTTGGAACGGCTGAACGAACGCAACAATCGATAATGCAATTATCGTATTCTGAATAATTTCTACGTTATCCGTATACATTCCTGCAAGCAGTGTCGCTCCAAAATAAATAGAAACAGACATCATAATTGCTAAAGCAAGTCCAATCCTCTGACACATTTTCGTATAGCGCTCTGCCAATTTCTCATCTTTTGCTCCAAGTGATTGCCCCATCAGTGAGGAAGCGGTAATCCCGAATGCTTGAGCTGGAGAATACGATAACGAAAGTACATTCAAAGCAATTTGGTGAGCCGCATAGACATTGTTTCCTAACCCTGAAACAATCTTCAAGAACATGATAACCCCAAAACGAAGTGCCATTTGTTCTAATGCTGTTGGAATTCCGATACGCACTAAATCGCGCATTACTTCCACTCTGAATTCAAATTTTTCTTTAAAGTCCAGTTTTAAAATACTCTTGCCTGATAAAATATAACGAACATTTAACACCATCGCGATTAAATTTGATACAGCTGTTGAAATCGCAGCACCTGTAACGCCTAACGCTGGGAAGCCAAACATTCCGTAAATTAAAATCGCATTTCCTAAAACATTGCAGCTATTAGCGATAATATTATTTTTCATCGGTATTTTCGTTTCGCCAATTCCTCGAAGGGCTGCTGTTACAGTAAACGATAGTGATTGGAAGATAAATCCGATTGTGACAATTCTAAAGTAGTCCACACCGACATTAATAACCGTCGCATCTCCCCCAAGTAAAGATAAGATTTCTGGGGCGAAAATCAGCATCAATATTGCTGTTGGCGTCACACAGAAAACCATCGCAAGAATCATTACATGCTTCAGGATACTTCCCATGCGATTGTATTTCTTTGCTCCAAAATACCTAGCAATAATAGCAGTACCTCCGACATTCAATGCCTGAATCAAACTTAAGCCAAGGAACATCGGCTGGTTTGTCATCCCAACTGCAGAAACGGCAGCAGCAGTATCTCCTGGAATTTTACCTACCATCATCATATCCACCATTCCAAAAAGCGCTCCAAGTAGCACTTCCACAAATACTGGCCATACGATCACAAATATGTTTTTTCTAAGTTCTTTATTCGTTAGTTGTTGCTCTACTTCCACGCAACCAATCCTCTCACTTTAAAATGTAGTTACTATTCTACACCTATTTTTCTTTCAAAACAAATAAGCGACAAAATTTGTCGCTTACGTCTTTTATCGTTTTCCATCCCATTCGGCATAAAATTGCTCTAAATACATTTCTAAAAATTCATGGCGTCCTTTTGCCAATTCATAACCATATTTGGTATTCATCAAATCTTTTAACTTCAGTAATTTTTCATAGAAGTGCATGATTGCTGTAGAATCGCCGTTTCGGTATTCTTCAGGCGTCATATTTTCACGAGGCTTCATGTCCGGATTGTGGATTGATCTTCCTGTACTTCCAGAGTAACACATCACACGGGCAACCCCAATCGCACCAATCGCATCTAATCGGTCAGCGTCTTGCACCACTTTTCCTTCAAGCGAAAGTTCATGTTGCTCCTTGTGATTCTTAAACGACATTCTCGTAATAATCGACTCAATGGCTTCAACTTGTTCAGGAGTCACTTCGATTGAAGTCAGAAATCCTTTCAATTCCTTCAATGCAACTATAGGGTCTTTGACAATTTTATCATCGATAACATCATGAAGGAGCGCTGCGGCTTCACAAATAAACAAATCTGCCCCTTCAGCCTTCGCAATCGTCTTTGTCGTATTAACCACTCGTTCGATATGCGACCAATCGTGCCCCGAAGTATCTGAGTCGAGCACTCTTTTAGCATACTGTTCCATCGCTTTTAATTGTTCTTGTTGCTTCATGCTTCCTCTTCCTCTGGATACTTGATTCCCCATTCACGACGTAAATCGGTCATGATTTTCATCACATCGACCGTATAATCAAGATGCATGTGGTCTACCCCTGTATCAATCGTTGACTCCATATCTAACACTTCATAAGCTAAGGCATCTAAGCCCAATTCATCTTCAAAAGTTTCAACATGTCCATCTTCGGTATAAGTAATCGTCGCTTTATGCGCGCGTGGGTAATCTACAATCTCAATATACCCTTTGTCGTATGCAATAACACCGCGTTTTGGTTGTTTTGCGTGAAGCGTCATCGTCACAGTCGCCATTTCTCCTGCATCATTCGTCAACACGATACCAGCTTGCTCATCCACACCCGTTGGCGCTAATTTTACTTGCGAAACCATCGAACTTGGCGCCTCACTCATGAAATAACGAATGCATGACAAGGCATATACACCAATATCAAGCAATGCTCCACCAGCAAGATGACGGTTAAAGAAACGGTTCGTCATATCATAATCCTTATAGCTACCAAAGTTCATTTGAATCATGCGAAGCTCGCCCAAGTTTTCAGTAGCTTTACTTAATTGTTTATAGACTGGCATATGATAAAGCGTCATCGCCTCAGCTAAAACAACATTATTTTCTTTAGCGAGTTGAAGTGCTTCTTCTAATTCTTCACTGTTTAATGTAATGGCCTTTTCACATAACACATGCTTTCCAGCAGCTAAGGCTTTTCTAAGATAGTGAATATGCGTGTTATGCGGAGTTGAAATATAAATAATATCTACTTCGGGATCTGTAAACACATCGTCAATTTCATCATACACTTTATCAATACCATATTTTTCTGCAAATTTTACGGCATTCGCATAGGTGCGATTGGCAACACCATATAGTTTACCATCCAATGATTCTAACGCTACTGCTAATTCATTGGCAATCACACCAGTTCCGATAGTGACCCAATTTTTTGTTACTTTTTGTTGCATACGCTCTACCTCCAAAATTCGTTACTTCCATGATACCTGCCACGTAACCAAAACACAACCTAAGCGTACAAAAAAAGCTAGACCGAAGCCTAGCTTAATGGGTTACGATAAATTGTTTAATGAGTTGCACTAATTGTTTTTGTTGTTCTTCTGCGCTCATTGTAGCAGTACCATCGCCGTTTTGTTGTCCATACAGTCCAAAGCCACTATGGTTTCCACCCTCTATCGTTGTATAGAGTGTGGATTCTGGCAAACGTGATTTCGCATCTTCATATTTTTCTTGTTTCAAGATTTTGTCATTCGAAGCTGTAATCGATAATACTGGAATTTGAGTGCCGCTAATATCCGTACTTTGATCTGGATAACTTGCCAGTAAAATTAATCCAGCAACTTGACCCATCTCGTTCAGTTTTTTTGCTTCAATCGTTGAAACGACACCACCTAGAGAATGCCCTCCGACAAAAACTTTATCCAAGTGCTCTTCTTTTACAATCGTCGCCATCGTTCCATTATCCAACACCGGTAAATTCAACTGAGAGGAAATAATGTACACTTCGATTCCTTCTTTAGCGAGTCCATCCGCAAGTTTTGCATAAGCTTGCGGTTCAACTAAGGCACCCGTATAAAATAAAAGAGTTCCTTTTTTCTCTCCTGTCACTTCAAAATGAGTCCAGTTGTTTTTCTGTTCAAATGCAGCAATATTCCACGTCTCTTGTGCCTCAGGAGTTGCTCGATACGTAAACATTTGGATCAGCCCAAGTGCTAATAAAATAAATGCAAACAGGACTCCAAAAATTCCATACATGATTTTTCTTTGTTTTGTCATCTGTCATCTCTTCTCTCTATAAACCTACTACTATAAGGATACTACAACAGTATGTAAAAACACAATACACCTAAAAAAAGTGATACCGTATACGGTATCACTTAACTTTTAGAATCGAAATCTTCATGAGCAAGTTGTTCGCGTTACATTAAATCAATAAAACCAACCAAAAAAGGTGGATGCAATGCATCCACCTTTTTACAATTCAGATTAGTTTTCTGATTCAGCTTGTTTTTTACGTTTATTGGCTTTTTCACGTTCGCCTTTATTTAGAATTTGTTTTCTTAGACGAATTGTTTCTGGAGTAATTTCGCAGTATTCATCATCTGATAAGAATTCTAATGACTCTTCAAGAGATAACTTCTTAGGAGTCTTGATGACTGAAGTTTGGTCTTTCGTTGCTGAACGGATATTTGTTTGTTGTTTTGCTTTCGTAATGTTAACCGCTAAGTCGTTTTCACGAGAGTGTTCCCCAACAATCATACCTTCGTAAATTTCAGTACCTGGTTCAGTAAAAATCACACCACGTTCTTCAACACCCATAATACCGTAAGTCGTTGCTTTACCTGTATCTGTTGAAACAAGTGCCCCATTACGACGTCCGCCGATGCTTGTTGGAATGTATGGTAAGTATTGATCGAATGTGTGGTTCATGATTCCGTAACCACGTGTCATTGATAAGAATTCAGTTGTATATCCTAATAATCCACGAGCTGGAACTAAGAAGACAATACGAACTTGTCCATTATCATTGTGTTGCATATCTTGCATTTCACCTTTACGGTTACTTAATGATTCGATGATTGAACCCATGTATTCTTCAGGAGTATCGATTTGTACACGTTCAAATGGTTCACATTTCACGCCATCGATTTCTTTGATGATTACTTCTGGACGAGATACTTGTAATTCGTACCCTTCACGACGCATGTTTTCGATTAAGATTGATAAGTGTAATTCCCCACGTCCTGATACGATCCATGCATCTGGTGAATCAGTTGGTTCAACTTTAAGAGATACGTCTGTGTGTAATTCACGCATTAGACGTTCTTCAATCTTACGTGCTGTTACAAACTTCCCTTCGCGACCCGCAAATGGTGAGTTGTTTGTCAAGAATGTCATTTGTAATGTTGGTTCGTCAATGTGTAATACTGGTAAGCTTTCATGTGTATCTACTGGAGTTACTGTTTCTCCAACGAAGATATCTTCCATACCAGATACAGCGATTAAATCCCCTGCTTTTGCTTCGTTGATTTCTAAACGATTCAATCCGAAGAAACCAAATAATTTAGTAACACGGAAGTTTTTCTTTGTACCGTCTAATTTTAATAATGTTACTTGGTCCCCAACTTTGATTGTTCCACGGAAGACACGTCCGATACCGATACGTCCAACGTAGTCATTATAGTCTAATAGTGATACTTGGAATTGTAATGGTTCATCTGAGTTGTCTACTGGAGCTGGGATGTGTTCGATAATTGTATCGAATAAGTAATCCATTGTTTTTTCTTGGTCCAGTGGGTTATCTGATAAACTTGAAGTTCCGTTTAATGCTGAAGCATAAACTACTGGGAATTCTAATTGATCATCATCGGCACCTAATTCGATGAATAATTCTAATACTTCATCGACTACTTCTTCTGGACGAGCAGCGTCACGGTCGATTTTGTTAACTACAACGATTGGTGTTAAATGTTGTTCTAATGCTTTTTTCAATACGAAACGAGTTTGAGGCATTGTACCTTCATACGCATCCACTACAAGAACTACACCGTCTACCATTTTCATAATACGTTCTACTTCTCCACCGAAGTCCGCGTGTCCTGGTGTATCCATGATATTGATACGAGTTCCTTTATATTGAACGGCTGTATTTTTCGCTAAAATGGTAATACCACGTTCACGTTCGATATCGTTTGAGTCCATGGCACGTTCTGATAATTCTGTACGTGCATCTAATGTATCTGATTGTTTTAATAATTCATCCACAAGTGTTGTTTTCCCGTGGTCAACGTGGGCGATAATAGCAATATTGCGAATATCATTTCTTAATTTCATGTATTTCCTCCATTGATTGACAAAATGAAAGTGATGGAATCTGAACGCTAAAAGAGCCCTTCCATCACCTAAACTTCTTCTCTTAACTCAAAAAGTATACTACAAAAACGCTATAAACTCAAAAGATAAAACATAATGGACATCCCTAACTTACATTCGTTAAGAAGAGATGCCCATTTTTATTTTTAGTTATTTTGCTTCAAACCAGTTGTCACCGACATTGCTATCTGCGCGTAGTGGAACTTTCAGACTCACGGCATTTTCCATGACTTCTTCTACTAAGCTTTGAAGGCTTTCTAGTTCATCTTGTGGCACTTCGAAAATCAATTCATCGTGCACTTGCAATAATAGGTTTGCTTTGAATTTACGTTCTCTCATTTCACGGTCCAATTCAATCATCGCCATCTTCAAGATATCTGCGGCACTTCCTTGGATTGGTGAGTTCATCGCTGTACGTTCGGCAAATGAACGTAAATTAAAGTTACTTGAATGAATATCCGGCAAGTAGCGACGACGGTGGAATAATGTTTCCACATAATCTTTCTCACGCGCTTCTTTTACCACAGATTCCATAAAGTCTTTTACCCCTTGGAACTCTTCCAAGTAACGGTCGATAAATTCTTTAGCTCTCTTACGGGAAATATTCAAGTTTTGAGATAAACCGTAATCACTAATTCCATACACAATCCCAAAGTTAACGGCTTTGGCTTGGCGACGCATTTCACTCGTTACATCGTCTGGGTTTGTAATGCCAAACACACGCATTGCAGTATTCGTATGAATGTCGACATTATTTTTGAACGCTTCAATCATATGTTTATCGCCGGCAATATGCGCTAACACACGCAATTCAATTTGCGAATAGTCGCTTGAGAGAATCTTCCAATCATCATGTTCTGGTAAGAACGCGTAACGAATGCGACGTCCCTCTTTTGTACGGATTGGAATATTTTGTAAGTTTGGATCCACCGAGCTTAGACGACCTGTTTGCGTTAAGTTTTGGACAAAACGCGTATGAATCTTGCCGTCTGCTTGAATATACGCTTGCAATCCTTCCACATACGTTGAATTTAATTTGGCTAATTGACGGTATTCTAAAATCAATTCTACGATTGGAGCTTGGTGCGCCAACTTCTCCAAAACATCTACCGCAGTTGAATAGCCAGTCTTCGTCTTCTTGATAACTGGTAAGCCCATCTTTTCAAATAAGATGACCCCTAGTTGTTTAGTCGAATTGATATTGAACTCTTCTCCAGCTAGCTC
Source organism: uncultured Granulicatella sp. (assembly GCA_934193545.1). Classification (GTDB taxonomy): domain Bacteria; phylum Bacillota; class Bacilli; order Lactobacillales; family Aerococcaceae; genus Granulicatella. The sequence goes on from CAKPVL010000030.1 coordinate 16,016, forward strand.
GTAGATTTCTTGTTCGATTTCTTTTAGACGTGCTTCAAATTCCACACCCATCTCAACTAAACGTTCTTTATCGACACGAATTCCTTGAATTTCCATACGTGCTAAAATATCGCTCACTGGTAATTCCATTTCCCAATAAAGATGTGTTTGTTCATTTTCTTCAAGGCGTTTCAATAGTTTTTCAGGCGCCACAGCAATCGTATATACTTTCGCTGCTAAATGCTGATTCCAAACTTCTTCGTCTTCAGGAATTTGGATTTTCACGCCTTTTCCGTAAACAGCTTCGTCACTAGCAAGAATCGTTACATCGACTCGACGCGCCACATCACTAATTTCTTTCACGATATCATTTGTGTCCACTAAATACGCAAGAAGTGACACATCATATTTGGCACCTGCTAACACAAGCCCGAAACGATGTGCGAGTACTTTTGCTGCTTTTGTATCAAATAAATGTTTTTCGATTGATGCATCCGCAAGCCATTTCTTGAAAGCTTCTGAAGCAACGGCCGTATTTAAATCAGTCACGAAGACTTCTTTTTCATTTCCGAAGGCAACGGCAATCACATCTGCCACATGATAGTTCGCTTCAAGTGTTTCAAAATGAACACTTGTTACACCTTTTAGCATATCTTCAGTAATCTCTGACACACGTGTTACGTTTGGGCGCTCTGCTTTTGGTGCTTCTTCTACCGTCGTAGCACCTGAATTTAATAGGTCTGATTGGAAAGAATTGAAGTTCATTTCCTTATAGAATGCCATCAATGCATCCACATTTTGTTCCTTACGAAGTGTATCGTCTAACGTGATTTCAAGTGGAGACTCCACATTGATGCGCGCTAGTTTCTTACTTAAGAAGGCTAACTCTTTGTCGTTAATCAAGTTTTCTTTCAACTTGCTCTTCTTCATTTCATCGACATGTTCATAGATTCCTTCGACGCTGCCAAATTCTTGAAGAAGTTTCACGGCTGTTTTTTCACCGACTTTTGTTACACCAGGATAGTTATCGGACGAATCTCCCATTAACCCCTTCATGTCGATAATTTGTTCAGGCGTCAATCCATATTTTTCAAAAATCACTTCAGGAGTGTACTCAACTAATTCTGTCACACCTTTTGTCGTAATTTTGACTGTAATATTATTATCCGCAAGCTGAATTAAGTCTTTATCTCCTGAAAGAACCACGACTTCGTAGCCTGCTGCTTCCCCTTGTTTGGCAAGAGTACCGATAATATCATCGGCTTCGTATTGGTTCAGACGGTAATGAGGAATTCCCCATGCATCTAAAAGCACATTAAAATAAGGCAT
>CAKPVL010000031.1 GCA_934193545.1 uncultured Granulicatella sp.
TATGTATTCATAAATAATTTTTTGTCTTCCATATGTTCCTCCACGGTTGATGTCAGTTTATTTTATCATTGAATTCACGCGATTTAAAAGGATTTAGGTATTTCTTAATGATTCTGTTTCATATGAATGTCTATTCTCAACAAAAAGAAAGATTCCTTCGAAGCCTTACGGATATCTTCATAATAGCTGTAAACTTCTCCGGAATCTTTTCGTTCTAAGGTTGATTCTAAATAAAAACCACAGATTAGGATTTCTCCTAATCTGTGGTTTGTAAGGTTCCTATTGTGCGTGTTTATCACGGTATAGTTCAATTAGCTCTTGCGCTAATAACTGTACGATTTCCGTTGAAGCCATTTGGTCTTCGGCATGCATAAACAGCAATGAGAATTCTGTTTTTTCTCCGCTTGCTTCTTTTTGAATCAGCTCTGCGTGAATTTTATGCGCCTCAACAAAGGCTTCTTCTGCTTCCACAAGTTTTGCGTTGGCGTCTTCAAACTGCCCTTTTTTAGCCGCTTGAATCGCTTCTACAAAACAAGATTTTGCTGCACCACTATTGGCAATCAGCTGGAAACAGATGAGTTCCATTTCTTCTGTCATATTATTCTCCTATCAATGCCAAAGCTTGATCTAATACTTTAGGACCGTTCATCATTCCGTAGTCACGCATATCAATAGCATCTACTGGAATATCTCCTGCGATTTCTTTTACTGCAGGCAACTCGTAACGAATTTGTGGTCCAATGAGAATAACATCTGCTTCATGGATATTCTTTTTCGCTTCTGTAATGGATTTTGCTTCGATTGAAACTTCAATCCCACGTTCAGTCGCACTTTGTTGCATCTTTTTAACAAGCATACTCGTCGACATTCCCGCGTTACATACTAATAAAATTTGTTTCATAATCTTATCCCTTCATTTCTTGTTCAACAACTTTATCATTTACTTTGATAAATGGAATGTATAGAAGAACTCCAAGTGCAAAGATGACTAATTGAACGAGAATTGCTCTGAAGTCCCCTGCTGTTGCTAACCATGCATTTAAGAAGACTGGTGTAGTCCATGGAACTTGTACAAATGCTGGGCTCATGAAGCCTGCAGCTGTTGCTAAGTAGCTGATTAAAATACCAAGAGCTGGAACAGCGATAAATGGAATCGCTAATGAAATGTTATAAACGATTGGATAACCGAATAATACTGGTTCATTGATATTGAAGAGTCCAGGTCCAAATGATAATTTAGCCACGTTTTTAGAAGCAGCGTTGCGGCTCACTAAGAATGTTGCCACTAATAAACATAATGTAGATCCACTACCACCCATTAACGCGAATGTTTGAACTTGAGATAAGTTGATGATGTGTGGAATCGCTTGTCCATTATTTGCAGCAGCGATGTTTTCAGTAATGTTAATTAATAGTAATGGTTCTAGGATTGCACTGTAAATAACGGCTTGGTGAATACCAAATAGCCATAACATATTTCCTAGAGAGTAAATAATGATTACCCCAATTAAGCTTGTACCAATATGACGAATTGGTTCTTGGATGAAGACTGTAATAATTGAGATTAAGTTTGTTCCAAACATGTTGAATAATAATGCTGAAACTACACCGAATAATGAAATAACAGTCATTACTGGAAGTAATACGCTAAATGATTTACCAACTGCTGGTGGAATGTTGTCTCCAAGGTTAATTTGCAATGCTTTAACGTTCGATAATTTGATGAATAGTTCTGTTGCAATAATCGCTACGATAACCCCTGCGAACATTGCACCTGTACCTGTGTTGTTAAATGAAAGAACACCTGAAATATTCACGGCATCTTTTGCGCCATCAGGAACAGCAGAAACTGTATTTGGCATCATAACAATTAAAGAAACTAATGATAGCATTGATGCTGCCAATGGGTTTTCGAAGTCTCTGTTTTTCGCTAAGAAATAACCAACCATTACTGCAATAATAATACCTGAGATACTTAAAGTACCGTTTGCGATTGTAATTCCCCAATATTGGAATTTCGTTAATGTATCCCCTTGGAAAATCCACTTAAAGACTGTGTTGTTCAAAAGAACGATTAACCCTGCCAAAATATATAATGGCATTACTGTTGCGAATGCATCTCTGAGGGTTTTTAAATGAATTTGGTTCCCCAGTCTACCGGCAAACGCGGCAAATTTATCAATAAATTTTGAGTTTTTCATCTGAATATCTCCTCTCTTTATTCCTCTACTTCTACTTTAAATCCGTTATTGTCACTGACGTTACGATACCATCTTCCACTACTCTTGATGGTTCTCTTTTGCGTTTCTAAATCTACGGAAATAAATCCGTAGCGATTCTTATACGCATTATTCCAAGACCAGCAATCAAAAGCAGTCCATGTATGATATCCAAAACAACGACTACCTTCTTCAATCGCTTTATGTAGCCAAGTGAGATGTTCTTCGTAAAATTCAATACGATACACATCATCGATGACTCCATTTTCTCCAATGAAGCGACCTTCGTTTTCCACACCCATACCGTTCTCACTAATGAACCATGGGATATTGCCATATTCTTCCTTCACAATCATGGCAATATCATAAATGGCTTTCGGGAAGATTTCCCATCCACGATATGGATTCATGCGACGTTTAGGCCATTCATACTCTTTAAAGTATTGGTCTGGCATCCAAGGTGTTTTGTACTCCTCTGGATTTGGTTGAGCCTGAACACGTTTTGGATGATAGTAATTCACCCCAAGAAAATCGACTGTATTTTCTCGAATGAGCTGCAATTCCTCTTCGGTGTGACTCCATAACACGCCGTCCTCCTCTAGTTTCTTCACCAAGGTTTCAGGGAATGTTCCCTTCACCGCTGGATTCAAGAAGACTCTGTTAAAGAAATCATCTGTAAATTGACTTGCTGCTAAATCTTCTGGAGAATCACTTCTTGGGTAAGCAGGCGTTAAGTTTAAAATAATCCCAATCTCGCCATCCAATCCTAACGAGTGATAGAGTTGAATCACTTTGGCACTTGCAAGATTTAGATTATAAATCACTTGAACAGCTTCTTTCCCTTTCCCTTTTAGGTTCGGATAATGGAATGCATATAAGTATCCTGCTTCTGGAATCACCATTGGCTCATTGAAAGTTGTCCAGTAACGAATCTTATCGCCAAAACATTCAAACGCAGTTTTGGCAAATTTCACGAATAAGTCCACGACATGTTTACTTTCCCAGCCACCGTATTGTTGAAGCAATTCAACTGGTATATCGAAGTGATGTAAATTCAACACAAGTTCAATATCATTCTTCTTTGCTTCTTCAATAACCGCGTTGTAAAATTCCACAGCCTTTGGATCGGCTTCACCCGTTTCGAAGTCCTTAATCAAACGACTCCATTGAATCGATGTACGGAATGAATTAAATCCAATCTCCTTCATCAAACGAAAATCTTCAGGATACGTATGATAAAAATCACTCGCCACATCTGGACCGACGCCATTAAAGAAAGCTTCTGGATCAGTTCTAAACCAGTAATCCATCACATTTTCATGTGCCTTATCGAATTGTCCTTCTGTCTGCGGTCCACTTGAAGCAGCACCCCACCAGAACCCTTGAGGGAAACGCAATTGTTTCTTCATAATTAACCTCCTTTCTGTAAGCTCTTTCACGTATAGTATATCACAATTTAAATATTTGTCTAGACAATATTTATAAATAGTATTCAAATTGTCGATTTTGCCTATCCATTCTACATTTGTTATAATATAGCTAGTTTAGAGAAAGGATGACATTCGATGAGCGTAAAGTATTTACAGATTTACCATGCGATTCGTGAAAAGATTTTAAGTAACGAATACGCCATTAACCAACAATTACCCGATGAAATCACATTAACGAAAGAATTTAATAGCAGTCGAATGACGGTCAAGAAAGCATTAGACTTACTCGTTTCTGAAGGACTTATCTTCAGAAAACGTGGCCAAGGTACCTTCGTCCTCTCTCGCGGTACGTCGAAGCGAAAACTTATCGTTCCAGAACGCGATATTAAAGGACTCACGAAAATATCTGAGGATACACACTCTACTGTTGAATCCAAGATTATTCATTTTAAATTAGAGTTTGCTTCTGAATTTCTTGCAGAAAAATTACAAGTACCGCTGCAAAGTCCTGTTTATAATATTCATAGACTTCGCATCATCGACGGGAAGCCCTATGTATTAGAGCAAACCTATATGAGTACAAGCGTCATTCCAGGAATTACCGAAGAAGTTCTTTTAGACTCTATTTATCAATATATCGAAGGAAAACTAGGCTTACGTATCGCGAGTGCCACAAAAATCTTGCGTGCAGCGCCAAGTTCTGAAGATGAGCAAAAATACTTACAATTACTTCCAACGGAGCCAGTCTTCGAAGTAGAACAAGTAGCCTACTTGGATAATGGCACACCGTTTGAGTACTCAATTAGCCGACATAGATACGATCTATTTGAATTCAATTCATTTGCATTAAGACATTCTTCATAGGAGGCACAACGATGACAACACCAATCTTTTTAAATGCCGTACTTCAAGAGAAAATCTGGGGTGGAACGAAATTGCATTCGCTCTTTAACTTCACTCTTCCTTCGGATAAAACAGGTGAAGCGTGGATTATTAGCGCGCATCCAAATGGGATTTCAACGATAAAAAGCCCTGCAGAATATGCAGGACTCGGGTTGGATGAACTCTATAAAACCCATCCAGAGCTCTTCAATGGGCAACAGTTAGCAAGCTTCCCTCTTCTTATTAAGTTACTCGATGCATCTGATGACTTATCGATTCAAGTGCATCCAGATGATGAATATGCGCTGGAACATGAAGGCGAATATGGGAAAAATGAATGCTGGTATGTCGTTCAAGCAGAGCCAGGCGCAAAAATTGTCTACGGACATACGGCAATGACGCCTGAAGAATTTGCAGCAAAAATCGACAATGAGGCTTGGAGCGAGCTATTTACCGAAGTTCCTGTTAAAGCGGGCGACTTCTTCGATGTTCCGAGTGGCACGATTCACGCCATTGGTGGAGGCATCGTGATTCTTGAAACGCAACAAAATTCGGACACGACTTACCGCGTGTATGACTACAACCGTACTGACGACGCTGGCAACCCTCGTCCACTCCATATTCAACAAACAAAAGATGTAACGACGATTCCTCACAGCCTCCCAACAACGAATCAACAAGTGGTGACGACTGACAATGGAACTAGAACGACTTTTGTGGAAAACAAGTTCTTCACCGTTTGGAAATACGATATCAACGGCGACTACAGTGATACCCTATCCTCTACGTATCATCTCGTGACGGTTTTAGACGGAAAAGGAACACTCACAGTCGACGGAACGCAATACCTAATCGAAAAATCAGATTCCTTTATTCTGCCTTCTGGAACACCAACACTTCAAGTTAACGGATCTGTTCAATTGATTGTTTCTCAGTCTAACCAATAAAACAAATGCAAAAAGGTCAGCATTTTTTGCTGACCTTTATTTTTATGCATTCAATTGTTTTGTAATGTCTACGATTTCGTCGATTAAGCCGCCGATTGTAGCAATCGTATCTTTAAGTGGTGCATCTGTTGAGACATCCACGCCTGCTGCTTTCGCAAGCTCTTCTGCACTCTTCGTTCCGCCCATCTTCAATACTTCCACCCAAGTGTTTGCGACACTTGAATCTTTTTGAATCATTTTCGCCACTTGTGTACCGATTGTTAAACCAGCTGAGTAAGTGTATGAGTAAAGTCCCATGTAGTAGTGCGGTTGACGCATCCATGTTAACTCTGCTCCTTCTGTAAGAACCACTTCTGGTCCCCAGAATTTAGCGAGTGTTTCTTTGAATAAATGATTCAATGTATCTGCGTCTAAGCTCTTACCTGCATCCACTAAGCGATATACTTCGCGTTGGAAGTACGCTTCTAATAAGTGAGTTACAAAGTTATGGTAGTAAGTTTTAGCAACCATTTGAGATGAAATCCAACGTTTCATACGTAAGTCATCTCCCGCTTTGTTCTTCAAGTAGAACTCAACCAATAATTCGTTTGTTGTAGATGGAGCTTCAACAAAATACATGCTTGGACGACCATCTAGAATATTTTGGTGTTTATACGCTAATTGGAAGTGTCCTGCATGTCCTAATTCATGTGCTAGCGTCATGCAGTCATTCATATCTTCTGTGAAGAACATTAAGATAAATGAGTTTGCCCCATAAGGTGATGAACAGAACGCACCTGTACGTTTACCGATTGTTTCAGCGTAGTCAATCCAACGGTTATCGAAGGCTTCCTTCATAATCTTGAGGTAATCTTCCCCTAAAGGTTCTAATCCTTCTAAAATGTATTGTTTTGCTTCGTCATACGTTACTTTTGCAGCGTATGTTGGATCTACTTCCAGTTTCATGTCTTCGTAACGCACTTCATCTAATTGATAGATTTCTTTGATGAGGCGTGCGAATTTACGCATATGTGGCGCCAATTCTTCCATGATGACATCGATTTGACGGTCGTATAGTTCACGAGACACTTTTTGACGGTCCAATAAGTAATCAAACACTGAATCGAATCCACGCAATGTTGCCATTGTTTTTTCTTTTTGAATTTGTGTGTTATACGCTGAAGCAGTGCTGTGTTGGTATTTGCGTAATGTGTCGCTAAATACTTTGAACGCTTCACGACGGATGGCTGTATTTGGTTCAGATTGCATACGGCCTTCGAAGCTGTTGTATGTCATCGGAATCACTTGTCCGTCTGCTTCTACGTCTGGGAAATGAATATCCTTGAATTTAATATCGTTGTACGCTTGGTAACCAGCATCTAATGTATTTCCTAGAGCCGCTAAAGTTGCTTCTACGTCTTTTGATAATAAATGTTTTTTATCTTCTAAGAGACGTTCGATATATAAAGCATCTTCTTTATTCGCGCGTGCTTCTTCTAATACTGCATCATCCAATTGGCTTAATTCAGATTCAAAGAAACTTAATTTCGCATCTAATCCGGCTAACACTGTACGTGTTTGTGCTGAACGTGTTTGTGCTTCTTTATCTCTTGTATTCGCGCTCACAGCAAGGTTGCAATACGCAGAAATTTTACCGCGTTGTTCTAATAAGGCACGGTAAGTTGCTAAACCAGAATTCACTTGGTGTGCTGTTGTAATGTTTCCTTCGTATTCCTTTTGGAAAGCATCTACTTTTCCTTTAAGGTCTTCTAACGCTTCGTTAAAAGCTTCTTCTGTTTCAAACAAATGCGTTAAGTCCCATGTTTGATTTACATCTACTTGACTTCTTTCAATCATATTCTCACTCCACTTTCTAAAGTCGTACTCCCATTGTACCACAGTTTTCATCTGATTTTCAGAAAACTTAAATTTAAATCAAAAAAAGTGTTACAGCCCTTCGACTGTAACACTCATTCATGTCTATTATTGTAACGCTCCGATTGCACGAGCGATTTCTTCATTAGAACTTCCTGGTTTAATTTCGAAAGTACCAGTCCAGATCTTATCAGCAATGTTATTTGTTGTTAAGTAATCTATGAACTCTTTAGCACTCTTAACTAAGCCTGCTTTTTCTAATTTGTCGGCAACATCATTTGATGATTCGCCTTCTTCAACTGTAATAGATACAGGTTTTGAAGATTGTGTAGTTGCTGCTTCAGTTGTTGAAGCTTGTGTGGTAGATGTTGCACTTGTTGAAGATGCTTTGCTACCAGATTCTTTTTCAGCTAATAAAGACTCGTAAGCTGCTTTATAGCTTGCTTCATTTGCTCCTTCAGAAACGATTGGCAAATTCACTGCATCTAATTGGCTCTTTAATGATTGTGGTACAAAAGGCCAAATCACAGTAACCAATGCTAAAATTAACGCTGCTAATAAGAAGCCCATTCCTAAAGAACGAAATTTCGTTTTACTCATGTTCTTCCTCCTTAATTTGCATCTGCTTCAAAATAGTTATCGATTACCAATTGTACTGTTGAAACAGGTACGTTTAATTGTTCAGAAATTGATTCTACTGAATTGCCGTGGCTGAATAATGTAATGATTTGTTGTTTTGTTACATTGTGTAAGCGACCAGATTCTTCTGCAGTTGCTTCTTCCACTGCTTCTGTTTGTTCAGCTACTGGTTCTGGTTTTTCAGCTACACGAACTTCAGCTGCTTTTGCAGCGCGAACTTCTTCGTAAGTTGGTTCAACTGATGGTCCTTTGTAAACAGTTGTTCCTTCTAATTCTTGAATTTTTTTCTTTAATGAATATACTTCACGGTTTAATTCTAATAAACCATCTGCTAATTCATCGATTTCTTCTTCATTTTGGTTATCCTTTAAGAATAGTGAAATGAATAAGAAAAATACTGCTAATGCTAATAACGCGAGAACTACGACCCATACGTGCATTTTTTCACCTCATTAAAATAATATTTTTTTCCTTTCATCCTATTTTAAATAATGTTAGCCAAAATATCAAGGTTCACGGCGAAGTTTATCATTTTGTTAACGAATTGAAACATTACAGACACTAGCTAAAAATAAAAAATCTTTACCCTCCAGTCCTTATTCAGGAATAAAAGGTAAAGATTTCTGTCATGGTTAACCGCGCATTTCTTCCTTCACACGTTTTTCTTTTTGGCTTAAAACGAGTAAGTTTTCGCGGAGTTCTTGTTCCATTTGTGTCAATTCATATTCGGCTTTTCTACGTTTTTGACGTCCTTCTTGTTGAATTAAGATTGTTTCTTCTAATGTTTCAATCAAGTCTTGTTGTGTCTTTTGAAGGGTTTCAAGATCGATGATTCCACGTTCGTTTTCACGAGCCGTTTCAATCGTTGAAATCTTCAACATTTCAGAGTTCTTTTGAATCAATTGGTTCGTCGTTTCAGACACTTGGCGTTGCGCTGTCACGGCATCTTTTTGACGAAGCAATGTCATCGCAATCGCAATTTGGTTTTTCCATAAAGGAATCGTTGTCGTAATGGATGACTGAATTTTTTCTGCCAATGTTTGGTTCGTATTTTGAATCAAACGAATTTGTGGCGCTTGTTGAATCGTCATTTGACGCGTCAATTTCAAGTCGTGGTTTCTCTTTTCAAGACGGTCCAGGAATTGATGTAAGTCATTGACGACTTGTACATCCATTTGGTCTCCTGTCTCTTGCGCCTTTTGCATCGCTTCAGGGATGAGTTTTTGTTGTAACTCTTCAATCTTCAATTCCCCGGCAGCAATATAAATACTTAACGCTTCAAAGAATTCCTTATTGCGTTGGTACAGTTGTTCGAGCGACAAGTTATCGTTTAATAAGCCATTCTTTTCATGGTCCAATCTCACGGCAATCTTATCGACTTGCGAGCCCACTTCTTGGTATTTCGATTGCATTTCGTAAATCGACTTCTTCACGCGTCCAAAGATTTTGCGGAAGATATTCGAGTCTTGTGCTACAAGGTCGTTTGGATCTGTTTCGTTAAGTCGCATCATCAATTCATTGAGCGTATCCCCGATTTCCCCTGTATCTTTATTTTGCACATGAGCGAGCATCGAATGTGAGAATTCACCGAGTTGCTTTTGCGCGCCGGCCCCATAACTAATAATGGCCTGCATATTCTTTTCGTCGATTTGTTTTGCAAGTGCGCGGGCTTGTTCTTGTTGTTTCTCCGGTAAGGTATCCACTAACGCACGTTTGGCATCAATTTGTTCTTGTGGAAAGTCACTCGCCACATCTTGCAACGTCGTATTTTTTACCACGTCTTCTCCAAATGGGTTTTGAATCAGTGCATCCACCATTGATTTTTCTTCAGTCATTGTTCTCTACTCCTTTATCGTACGGTTTACGTAATCCATCTCTGCTTCTGACTTTTTAATTCTGTCTTCTTGGAAATGTAAGTAATCCTCTTCCAGCGTCGCACAGACGAGATCGATTTTTTCTCCTAATTCTTGTAGTGTTTGATACGTTTCGCTTCCTTTTACAGGTTGCTCACTCAATTCTTTGTACGCTTTCGTCATTTCATTTAACGACGGTACACAAGTATGAACGAACAAGTTCGCATCTGGAAGCTTTTCAGGGTGTTTGACGAGAGATTTGAAATACTCCTTCATCGTTTGAGTCGTATTGTATCGATTACTAATAATTCGTAGTTTGGTATAACTTTGAATCGTCTCATCGATTTCCTCAATTTGCGTCTTCACCACTGCCATTTTTTGTCTAAAATAGTCGATATCTTGTTTGGATAATCCTGATTGTTCATATCGTTCTTGCACCTTACTTGAAGTTTTCTCCAACGTCTTATTCTTTCCAAAAACTGATTTCATCCCCATTTCTTCTGGAAATAGGACGAAGAAAAAGATACTTGCTAAAAAGACGAATGCAAACATCATTCTTGGAAACGAGCCATAGATATGATTCACAAAGGCGCGTGTTAAGAAGATAAACAACCCTAGTTTGAGAAGTCTATTCCACTGTTTCATGGTACTCCCTCCTTATAGACTTATTGTATCATCCCCTAATTTTGGGGCATGGTACTAAAGGCCGATTTCTCTGGGACTTGAGACTGAAAATAACAACGCAAAAAAAGGAATTAAACAGCCTTCACTGTCTAATTCCTTCTTGGTTTATTGAACTATTTTATTTTTTGCTTTTAGCAAATACGAATGCGCCACCTGTTAAGAACACTGCTGAAAGAATCAGATATAAAGTTCCCATTGAAGTACCTGTATTTGGTAATTCGTCTTCTCCTGCTGGCGCTGCTTGTGCAACGGGCGCTGGAGATGGATCTTTTGCTTCTTTGTCTTGTGCTTGTTCTGCTTTAGCAGCAAGAGGTGTTGCTAGCACACGTGACTCAGTTGCTTCCGTATTAGTTTGAGCTGTTACAACTTTGTCTTCAACGGCATTTGTTAAAACAGCTGTTGGTGCAGGAGCTTCAGTTGTTGCTGTAGTAGTTGTTGGTGCCTCAGTCGTCGTAGTAGTTGTTGTAGGTGCAACTGTTGTCACTACCGGAGCTTCTGTCGCTACAGGGGCAGCTGTTGTTACTACTGGAGCCTCTGTTGCTACTGGAGCTGAAGTTGTTACTACTGGTGCCTCTGTCGCTACTGGAGCTGAACTTGTTACTACTGGTGCCTCTGTCGCTACTGGAGCTGAACTTGTTACTACTGGAGCCTCTGTTGCTACTGGAGCTGAGGTTGTTACTACTGGAGCTTCTGTTACTACAGGGGCTGAGGTTGTTACTACTGGTGCTTCTGTCACTACAGGGGCTGATGTCGTTACAACTGGTGCTTCTGTCACTACAGGAGCTGATGTCGTTACAACTGGTGCTTCTGTTACTACAGGGGCTGATGTCGTTACAACTGGTGCTTCTGTCACTACAGGAGCTGATGTCGTTACAACTGGTGCTTCTGTTACTACAGGGGCTGAGGTTGTCACTACTGGAGCTTCTGTCGCTACAGGTGCTGAGGTTGTTACTACTGGAGCCTCTGTTACTACAGGAGCAGAAGTTGTTACTACTGGGGCTTCTGTTACTACTGGGGCTTCTGTTACTACAGGGGCTGAGGTTGTTACTACTGGTGCTTCTGTTGTCGCTACTGTTGTAGTTGGAGCTTCTGTTGTTGTAGGTGCCTCTGTTGTTGTAGGTGCTTCCGTTGTCGTTGGCGCTACTGTAGTTGTAGGTGCCTCTGTTGTCGTAGGTGCTTCCGTTGTCGTAGGCGCTACGGTAGTTGTAGGTGCCTCCGTTGTCGTTGGAGCTTCCGTTGTCGTTGGAGCCTCTGTTGTTGTAGTTGTTGTCGTCGGAGCAACGGTTGTTGTTGTTGTCGTTGTTGGCGCAACCGTTGTAGTTGTTGTAGTCGTCGTTGGCGCTTCTGTGGTTACAGGTTTAGCGCTTGGTTGCCATACGCGAACATAGTCGATTTGCATGTCTGAACGACTTCCATCCTTATAACTATCTTTGTAAGGAATTGCATCCGTATAGTCACGGGTAGCGTTTTTACCAAAGTCCTTCACGAATGAACCACCTACAATATGCGTTAATCGTAAAATAAATCCATTTTCTGGATTGACAAATGCTTCATTTTTCTTAATCTCACTGTATTTTTTTGTATAAAGTGCTTGTCCATCATAGAAGAAAGTAATTTTATCGCCTTCTTTTAAGACACCGTATGTGTGAAAAGCTGTTTGCGTATCTCCATTATTAGGGAGCACTTTTTGATATTGATCGCTATACTTTTCCTTGCCCGGCTCAGGTGTCGGTGCTGTATGGATATTGGCTTGAATGAATTTCGGATCATAGCCTTTAGACTCGAAGACATCAATCTCACCACTTGTAGGAGAGCCTCCGCCTTTTGTTCCAGTCATCCAGAAGGAAGCCCATGAAGATTCACTAAATGGTAACTTGATACGTGATTCGGCATAGAAGTCACCTACAAATTCCGTAAGGATTTTCCCGTGACGGTCACGCGTTTGAATCGCCCCAGAAGTAAATGGAGCTTTATAAGTAATCGTTTGTTTTGTCTTTGAATCTACATAAGTATTCTCACGATCTACCCATTCATGTTTTTTTGTTTGGTCATTCCACTTCCATTGCTTCGGCGTATAGAGTGCCGTTAAATGAAGGATTCCATCTTTTAAAGATACATTTGCTGGGTCATCTGTGAAATGCATTTGTGTTCTTGCTTTAGGATCGAAACTTGAAAGAGAATAATCCCATTTGGTTCTGTCGAGTTTGTCCCCATCAAACTCATCAAACCATGTTAAATCATAGTTCTTTGGAACCCCATTTGGCAGTGTGACATTAGGAACTCTTCCTTCACCTGTTTCTGCATATACTGTTGTAAATGGTGCTAGAAGACTTGTGCTCAAGATCAGGCTTGCTCCTAAAACTCTTGCTCCTGCAATCATACCTTTTTGTTTATTACGTACTTTTTGCATATTTGTTCTCCTATTTCTTCTTTTATTTTAGGAAGAGATTTCCTGTAACCCCTTTCCTACATTAGACATTATCTAAACTGGGTAAGAACATTTCCTGACAGACTTATGAAATTAATCTATTAAAAGTATAGTTAAAATACTAAATAAGTATGATTTCGATTTAATTATAAAGAAAATATGGAGAGCAAAATTTCCTTTTATTTACAAATATCCTCCCTTTTGAGTGGCAAAAACATTGATAGAACGCTAAAAAAAGGAGTTAACTAGAATTAGTCTAATTCACTCCTTCGACATGTCCACTTTTTGAACACAATTTGAAAAAAACTGAGCCGAATTTCTCAGGCTCAGTTAAAATTTTATTATTCTGCTTCTGGAACAAGCGCTTCTGGGAAGTGTTCACGCACAATTGCTGCACAACGATTACATAAAGTTGGAGCATCTTCTAATGTTCCTACTTCTATCTTCACAGCACGGCAACGTTCACACGTTTCACCTTTAGCATGTTCAACAACGACTTTCACGCCTTCGCCTTCAACAGCATTTGCTGGAGCTTCAACGCCTTCTGGAGCCACTTCTAATTCACTTACGATGAATAATTGAGCCACATTTGTGTTTAAGCTGTCTAATAAAGTGCGAACTTCATTAGATGGATATAGCGTTACTTTGGCTTCGAAGTTCTTACCGATTAATTTCTCGTTACGAGCTTCTTCTAAAGCTTTCAGCGCAGTGTTACGAACTTTGAAGAATTCAGTCCATTGAGCTAATACTTCTTCTTTGTTTTCGTAGTTTTCTACTGCTGGGAATTCAGCTAATTGAACATAAGCTTCTTCTTCCTTCAAATATTTCCAAACTTCTTCACTTGTGTGAACTAAGATTGGGCTTAGTAATTTCGTTAATTTCACTAAGATATCGTAAATTACTGTTTGCATTGCACGACGTTCGTAGTTATCTTCATGTTCGATATACACAACGTCTTTTGCAAAGTCTAAGTAGAATTGTGATAAATCAACGGTACAGAAGTTCATCACTGTTTGGTAAATTGTTGAGAATTCGTAGTTTTCATACGCTTCTTCAATTGTCTTCACGACATCATTGAAACGAATCATCATGTATTGGTCAACACTACGTAGGTCTTTAAACGCTACGGCATGTTTCGATGGTTCGAAGTCTGTAGTGTTGGCTAACATAAAGCGCATTGTGTTACGGATCTTACGGTATGCTTCAGATACTTGGTTTAAGATTTCAGTACTAATACGTACGTCTGATTCGTAGTCTACAGAAGATACCCATAGACGGATAATGTCTGCCCCTTTTGTTTGCATTTCTTTTGCAGGTGAGATGACATTTCCTAGAGATTTACTCATCTTCTTGCCTTCTCCGTCCATTACGAACCCTTGAGAAAGAACTGCTTTATAAGGTGCTTGTTTATGAACCGCTACACTTGTTGTTAAACTTGAGTTGAACCATCCACGGTATTGGTCTGATCCTTCTAAGTATAAATCAGCTGGGAATGTTAATTCTGGGCGAATGCTTAATACACCAGCATGTGAGCTACCTGAGTCGAACCATACGTCCATGATGTCCATTTCTTTTGTAAATGTACCATTTGGACTGCTTGGATGTGTGAATCCTTCTGGTAATAAATCTTTTGCTTCACGTTCGAACCATACGTCAGAACCGAATTCTTCCACTAATTTTGCAACGTGTTCTGTTGTTTCTGGAGTGATGATTGGTTCTCCGTTTTCAGCGTAGAATACAGGAAGTGGAACACCCCATACACGTTGACGAGAGATGACCCAGTCACCACGGTCACGAACCATGTTGTAAATACGTACTTGACCTGATGGGTGGTACCATTTCACATCATTTTCGATCACATCTAAAATATCTTGACGGAAAGCATCGATTGACGCAAACCATTGTGGAGTTGCACGGAAGATAACTGGTTTCTTCGTTCTCCAGTCGTGTGGGTAACTATGCACGAAATAGCTTAATTTTAGTAATGAACCATTTTCAGCTAACATGTCTGTAATGACTTTGTTGGCTTTAGCATAAAACATCCCTTCAAAACCAGGAGCTTCCGCCGTGTAATGCCCTTGGTTATCCACTGGTGATAATACATCTAAGTTGTATTTACGTGAATAGTAGAAGTCGTCTTCCCCGTGTCCAGGAGCTGAGTGAACTAAACCAGTACCAGCATCAAGCGTTACGTAGTCCCCTAGCATCACTAGTGATTCACGTTCGTAGAATGGATGCCATGCTGTTGCATATTCCAATTCAGTTCCACGGAATTCTTTTACTACTTCCACTGATTCCCAACCAAGAGTTTCAGCAAGAGCGTTCACTAATTCTTTGGCTACTACAAAAGTACCTTTGTCTGTTTTCACTTCTGCATATTCATAGTCAGGGTGTACGAAGATCCCTAAGTTTGCTGGAAGTGTCCAAGGAGTTGTTGTCCAAATCACGAATGACGCATCATCAGAGACAACACCTTTTCCGTCTTTGACTTTGAACGCCACATAGATTGATGGGCTTTCTACGTCTTTATATTCGATTTCAGCTTCGGCCAGTGAAGATTCACTTGATGGAGACCAGTAAATTGGTTTTAATCCTTTGTAAATATAGCCATTTTCAGCCATTTTACCGAATACACGAATTTGTTCTGCTTCGAATTCTGGTTGAAGAGTTAAGTATGGTTTATCCCATGTACCTGTAACCCCTAAACGTTTGAATTCAGCACGTTGGTTGTTCACTTGACGTAATGCGTATTCCGCACATAATTTACGGAATTCAGCAATTGATAATTTCTTACGGTCAACCCCTTCAGCGTTTGCTAAAGCTTGTTCGATTGGAAGTCCGTGTGTATCCCATCCTGGTACGAATGGTGCACGGAATCCGCTCATTGATTTACTACGAACGATAAAGTCCTTAGAAATTTTGTTTAAGGCATGTCCCATGTGAACCGCACCGTTGGCATATGGTGGGCCATCGTGAAGCACGAATGTTGGTTTGCCTTCATTCTTTTTCTGACGTTGTCCATAAACGTCTGCTTCTTCCCATTCTTTTTGGTAATCCACTTCTTTTGTTGGTAAGTTACCACGCATTGGGAATTCTGTTTTCCCAATTTGCAATGTTTCCTTCATCTTCATTGAATTTCCTCCTTTGTTTGACTGTTTTTTTCATCTTTTGACCGTTGAGCATAAAAAAAGCCCCTGCCAAGTTGCAGGGGCGAAATCATTTCCGCGGTACCACCCAAATTTACAAACAACTATTTTGTTTGCCTTGGTAAATTGTTAACGCCATTTAAGCGACTCTTCTTAATCTAACATGTATTTCAGAAAAGTTTCTAAGAGATGATTCTTGCTATAAACAGGGACTGCCAATCTTCCACCCATAATCGGCTCTCTAAAAGTGTATTTACACAAGTTGTTCTCTTCATCGAATAGATAAATTTTACGCTATTTGAAACGATTTTGCAAGATTTTCCATCTACAAAAAGAGAAAACCGGCTCACATTGTGAACCGGTTTGAGGGCAGACTACTTTTTCAGATGTTTCGGACCGGTTAGGAGTGTCCTCTCATCTGATTTTTTTCGTTCTTTCCTAGTCTCTTTTACCTTTTTTAGGAATGGCTAGGCCTAATCCTCCAAGAGCTGCAAGAATTCCTCCAATGATTCCTGGAGTTACATCTTCTACCCCTGTATTTGGTAATGTTTCTTTTGCTTCACCTGCTGCAGGCGCTGGAGCTGGTTTATTTTCTCCTTGAGCTGCACTTGGAGCTGCTGCTACTTGTGTAGTAGGTGCTGCTGGAGTTGCAGGTGTTGTTGGTGTTGCAGGTGTTGCTGGAGTAGTTGGAGTTACTGGTGTTTCACTAGCAACAACTTTGAATGTAACTGCGTATAAACTGAAGTGTTTAACGTTAAGTGTAACGACTTTGTTTTCTCCGTTAGAGAATTCAACTTTTTCTTTCACTTCTTTTGTATCGCTTGTTACGAAGTATGCACCATCTACTTCTTTATCAACTGGGAATGTTACTTTGGCATCCCCTTCAACACGAACTGCTTTACCATCTTTGTCGACGAAAGTAATTTCATAACCTTGATATTCTTTGCCTTCAAGACCTTTAATTGTTTCGTCCACTTTTTCAACTTTAAGCATCTTGATGTTCTTATCAAGAAGTTTAGTTGGAACTTCAACGACTACTGGAGTATCTCCGTTTTCGTCTTCAAATCTCGCAATACCTTTTTCCTTATCAACCGTTACCTTCACACCATCTGTTTCGTATAAAGGTAATTCAACAGTTGGTTGGTCTGGTGTTGGTTTTTCTGGATCTGGAGTTGGTTTCTCTGGATCTGGAGTTGGTTTCTCTGGATCTGGAGTTGGTTTCTCTGGATCTGGAGT
>CAKPVL010000032.1 GCA_934193545.1 uncultured Granulicatella sp.
GTGGCTTTAAGCAATAGGTTTTTGTTTTAGTGATGATGGTGATGGCAATTACATTGGCCTGGTAGGCAGTTACATGCAACAGAAGTTGGAGCAGTAGCAGCTTTTTCTTTTAAGGCGGTCATTAAATCTTGAATGTCATCTTGACTCAAAGTCGCCTTATCAATCAGTGTATGTAATAAATTTCCATTTTGTTTATGGCAAACTTGATCTAAAAGAACATCCGTCTCTTGGTCGAGTTGTGCTTTCTCAGAAATTGTTGCCGAGTAGTGGAATGGTTTCTTCCTGTCATCGATTTGAATATATCCTTTTTTAGTTAAACGGATAATGAGTGTTTTAATTGTTGAGTCACTCCATGAAAATGAGCGTTGCAGTTGCTCGATAATATATCCGCTTGTGCTGTTTGGATTCGCCCATAGAACACGCATAATTTGACGCTCAGAAGGGCTCATTGGTTGAAATTCTGTCATAAATAGAACTCCTTTCTACAGGTTTAGTCTACAGTCGTCGACAGTTTCTGTCAATCGTTTTACTTGATTTTTCGCGTACACTAAATGTCGGGGGTAGGTAGCAAGAGTCACTATATTTTGTGTTTCGTAAAAAAAACAATACAAAATGTTGTTAAAATGTTGCAAAAAACTTCTAGGCTGGATATAATTAATCTCGTGAGTTTCAAGTGAACTAGAAATGCATTTAGCTGTATTTCGAATTCAGAAATGGAGTAACTGTGAAAGTCGTTTATTTATCGCTAACTGGAAAGACAAGACAATTCGTAAAAAAATTGGACTGGGATTTTATCGAGATTTCTAAGAAAAATTCTACAGTACAAATGGAAGAACCTTATATCGTCATTACACCAACCTATGGAGAGCAAGTGGCGAATTTTTTTTATGAATTTATTGATTTTGGCGAGAATCGCGCGCTATTAAAAGGGGTTGCCGGTTCAGGGAATCGCAATTTCAATACGAGCTTTTGTTCAAATGCCAGAGCGTTGGCGGCTAAATATGACATCCCATTGCTGCATTGCTTTGAAAATCAAGGTACAGATAAAGATGTACAAATACTAATAGAAAAGGTGAGAGAGATTGGATAGTCCAAAATTAATTAACAAGACTCAAGAAGTTACATACTTCGCATTAAACAATGAGTTAAACCGTCCAGTTGATGGGAAAATTCCATTGCATAAAGATCGTGAAGCGGTTCGTGCGTTCTTCTTAGAACACGTTAACCCAAATACCGTTTTCTTCTATACATTAGATGAAAAACTCGATTACTTAATCGAACACGATTATTTAGAAGCAGAATTTTTAGGGAAATACAACCGTAAATTCGTTAAGAAATTAATGAAAGAAACGTACAAGAAAAAATTCCGTTTCCGTTCATTCATGTCTGCGTTCAAATTCTACAAACAATATGCAATGAAGACAAACGATGGTCAACGTTACTTAGAACGTTTTGAAGATCGTATTGTATTTAACGCTCTTTTCTTAGCAGATGGCGATGAGCAATTAGCACATGATTTAGCAGAAGAAATGATTACACAACGTTACCAACCAGCAACACCAACATTCTTGAATGCTGGAAGAAAACGTCGTGGGGAACTCGTTTCATGCTTCTTAATTCAAACAACAGACGATATGAACAGTATCGGCCGTACAATCAACTCAGCTCTTCAATTATCAAGAATTGGGGGAGGAGTAGGGGTAAGCTTGTCTAACGTTCGTGCAGCAGGTGACCCAATCAAGAAAATTGAGAATGCATCAAGCGGTGTTGTTCCAATTATGAAATTATTAGAAGATAGTTTCAGTTACTCAAACCAATTAGGACAACGTAACGGTGCCGGTGCGGTTTACTTAAACGTATTCCACCCAGATATCGTATCGTTCTTATCTACGAAAAAAGAAAACGCGGATGAAAAAGTACGTGTGAAGACATTATCACTTGGGTTAGTTGTTCCAGATAAATTCTATGAATTAATCAAAAACGACGACATTATGTACTTATTCAGCCCATACGATGTGGAGCGTATTTACGGCGTACCATTCTCATATGTGGACATCACTAAAGAATATGACAACATGGTGAACAACCCTGAAATCCGCAAATCTAAATTACGTGCGCGTGACTTAGAAAACGAAATTAGTAAATTACAACAAGAATCTGGATATCCATATGTGGTGAACATCGATACAGCAAACCGTGTGAACCCAATCGATGGAAAGATTATCATGAGTAATTTATGTTCTGAAATCCTACAAGTTCAAGAGCCTTCAGTAATCAACAATGCTCAAGAATATGAACACTTAGGAACAGATATCAGCTGTAACTTAGGTTCAACAAATATCGTGAACTTAATGAAATCTCCTGACTTCGAACGTTCTGTAGATGTAGCGGTTCGTGCGTTAACATTCGTAACAGACCACTCAAGTATCGATGCTGTACCAACTGTTAAAAACGGAAACAGCAAAGCACATACAATCGGTCTTGGAGCGATGGGATTACACACATTCTTTGCATTAAATCAAATGGAATACGGCTCATCTGAGTCTATCGAAGCAACTGATTTATACTTCAGAATGTTGAACTTCTACACATTGAAAGCAAGTAACAAGATTGCTAAAGAACGCGGTAAATCTTTCGAAGGCTTTGAACGTTCTAAATACGCAACAGGTGAATACTTCGACAATTATATTGCTGAAGAGGTACAAATTCAATCTGATAAAGTGAAGAAAATCTTTGCAAAACTTCCAATTCCAACTGTAGAAGATTGGAAACAATTAAAAGAAGATGTGATGAGCGGTGGATTATATCACCAAAACCGTTTAGCCATTGCGCCAACAGGTTCAATCAGCTACGTAAACGAAACAAGTGCTTCATTACACCCAATCACTCGTTTAATTGAAGAACGTCAAGAGAAGAAGACTGGTAAGACATATTACCCAGCTCCATTCTTATCAAACGATACTTTACCATTCTACAAATCAGCGTACGATATCGATATGCGTAAAGTCATCGATGTATACGCAGCAGCTCAAAAACATATCGACCAAGGTATGAGCTTGACATTATTCATGCGTTCAGAACTTCCTGAAGGATTATACGAATGGAAAGAAGGCCGTACAAACAAGATGACAACACGTGACTTAAACATTTTACGTAACTATGCGTGGAATAAAGGCATCAAGTCAATCTACTATGTACGTACATTTACAGAAAACAACGATGAAATCGGAAGTAATGCTTGCGAAAGCTGCAGCATTTAATGGGAATACGAAAGAAAGGACAAAAGCTCATGAGTACAAAACGATATTTTAATGAGATTCTTTCTCAAAATTCTACGCAACCAGTAGAGTACTATAAAGCGATTGACTGGAACCAAGTTGAAGACATGATCGATAAATTAACTTGGGAAAAACTAACAGAGCAATTCTGGTTAGATACACGTATTCCAGTATCAAACGACTTGGACGACTGGAGAACATTATCTCCAGAAGAAAAAGATGTAGTAGGGAAAGTATTCGGTGGATTAACATTATTAGATACTCTTCAATCAGAAGAAGGTGCAAGCTTAATGAAAGATTACGTGCGCACTCAACACGAAGAAGCCGTATGGAATAACATTCAATTCATGGAATCAGTTCACGCGAAAAGTTACTCAACAATCTTCAGTACTTTGCATACAAAAGCAGAAATCGAAGATATTTTCGAATGGACAAACAACAATGAATACTTACAATTCAAAGCAAGAAAGATTAACGAAATCTATCAAAGTAGAGATGCATTGAAGATGAAAGTTGCGTCAACAATGCTTGAAACATTCCTATTCTACAGTGGATTCTTTACACCACTTTATTACTTAGGAAACAACAAGCTTGCGAACGTAGCCGAAATCATCAAGTTAATCATTCGTGACGAGTCAGTTCACGGAACTTATACAGGATACAAGTTCCAACAAGGCTACAACGAATTATCTGAGTCAGAACAAGAAGAAATGAAGATGTGGGTATACAACTTATGCTTGGAACTTTACCAAAACGAAGTGAAGTATACACAATCTATCTATGACCAAGTTGGTTGGACTGAAAAAGTGAAAGTGTTTATTCGTTATAATGCGAATAAGGCGCTTCAAAACTTAGGGTTCGATCCATTGTTTCCGGATACTGCTGAAGATGTGGATCCGATTGTGATGAACGGGATTTCAACTGGGACAAGTAACCATGATTTCTTCTCGCAGGTTGGCAATGGTTACCTACTCGGTAGTGTTGAAGCAATGGATGACGAAGACTATACAAAATGGTTATAATTTCAACTCAAACAGGTTCCTAAAAAGGAGCCTGTTTTTTGTTGGTGAGGAGCTATCCAAAAACACTACGTGTTATTTCGGAGGTCTTCATAGTGGTGACAATAGCTACACCGGATTGAGTCTTAGGTCTCAATCCTACTGAGCTTCAAAGGGACTCTACGAAATGAATTTCGAAGAGTCCCTAATTCACATCAGTTGTACTCGCTATTGTTACCACTATAGACTCCGAAATCTCTTCGTGTTTTTGATTACCAAATATGGTAATTTTGGAATCTGTTTAGTGAAATTATCTATTTGGTTAGTTTCCTCATTCATCATTTCAACCCCTCGTAAATTGACCGGTGCTGTTATAAAGTGTTTGCGCCTCACAGAGTAGATTAAACTTTAGCTACGTTCAATAATTATAAGAATAACTGTACCGCCTCAAGCCAAGGTCTTGAGGCTACCAAGCTTCAAACACTCTCTAGAAAATAAATTTTCAAGAGAGTGTAATTCACATTGGTTACGACCGTTATTCTTATGATTATTGGTATCCGAGGCTCTTTGTGTTTTACGTTAAAAAGCAGGGCGCTTAAGGAATCTGTTGGGTGAAATAATCTATTTTGGTAGCTTCCTCATTCATCATTTCACCCCCTCGTAAATGGGCCGGTGCTGGGATAGAGTGTGTGCACGTCATGGAGGAAGCTCGACAAATGGTGTGATGATGGGTAGAATAGAGGGAAATGAATTGAGGAGTCGTAGTGGATGTCGTACGAAGATTTAAATAAACAATTAGAGCCCTTCAAACTCATGGTATTCGATGAGGGGACAGAGGATGTATGGGCCACGCTGGTGCTCTGGTTAAATGAAGACTATAAACAAAATGTGTTTGATACACGGCAAGAAGAGGGATTCCTTGGGAATGGCTATGATTGGAATTCGCTAGCGACTGTCTTTCTAGAAGAAAAGATGCCAGAATTAGTAGACGCATTGTCGTTTGATTCGGAAGCGGGATTGTTTTCAATTGGATCAGAAGACGTGGAAGCAGTGAAGGAGTTTGCGATTGGATTTAAAGCGTTATGCGACGATGAGAGTGAAATGGCAGACTTATTGAGTCGAGCAATATTAGATTGAAAAAATGAAGTGATACCGTATAAGGTATCACTTCATTTTTTTATTTACAGGGACAAGTTGTTAAATGGTCGTTTACCATACCAACAGATTGCATAAATGAGTAGACAATCGTTGGTCCGACAAACTTAAAACCTTCTTTGAGAAGAGCGTTGCGGAACTTTTCAGCAAGGGACGTAAAGGCTGGAACTTCTGCCATTGTAGTGTATTCATTGATGATGGGTTTGTTGTCAACAAAGCTCCAACAGAAAGAGTCAAAGCTACCATACTTTTCTTGGATAGCAAGAATTGCTTTGGCGTTGGCGATAGCGGCACGAATCTTCAGTTGATTACGGATAATGCCTTCGTTTTTAAGAAGAGATTGGACTTTAGCTTCGTCATAATTCGCAATCGTTTGGATATCGAAATCGTCAAAAGCTTCTCTGAAGTTTTCGCGCTTATTGAGAATCGTAGCCCAGCTAAGTCCTGCTTGCATCGTTTCTAGTGTGAGACGTTCGAAGAGAGCTTGGTCATCGTGGCAAGGGACACCCCATTCGTTATCGTGGTAATCCATCATCTTTTGTGAGTGATAAGCCCAAGCACATTTTTCAGGGGTCTGTGGCCAACCAAATTCAGAAAGAGGATTGCCTGTGTGATAGTTTTCGAGAGCGACCTTATTGAACTCTGAAATCTTCTCAGGGAGTTTTGATAAGGAGAACCATTTGAATTCTTCAATCTTCTCGGGTTCACCGTTATGAATTTCAAAGTGAGGAAGTTTTTCAACGTCTACTTGGAAATAAAAATAGAAATAATCATGTTCGTCAAAATGCATATGAAGTGTCGTGTAAAAGGTAAGGGCGCTTGAAGGGATTTCGAGGCCGATTTCTTCACGCGTTTCACGTAGGGCAGCTTGTGTAATAGATTCATTGGCTTCGATATGCCCGCTGACAGTTGCGTCATAATAGCCGTCCATAAATCCTGTATTCATTCGTTTTTGAAGGAGTACCTTTTTTCCTTTTGTAAAGAAGAGAAAGACGGCACTTCTGGTTAAATGTCTCATATTGTCACCTCTAGTTCTAAGAGTAGTCATTTTTCGAAGAAATGTAAAGATTTTTTAATATGGAAAGCATTGAAGTTTTGGAAAGGATTTCATATGATGATAGTAAGACATTAGGAGGAAAAATGGTGAAAAAATTATTCAAAATTGCAATGAGTTGTGTGGTGCTCACTGGGATGTTGGCGCCTATAACAACCGTACTTGCACAAGAATCAAGTATTACGATTACGAAGAATGAGGGGAACTCTGTAACAGAAGCCGACACGCCTAAAGGAGACATCGTCGTAAACCTCTCGAATGGAGAGATTCTATTTCAAGAAAATCCAGATAATATAGTGGATCCGGCGAGTCTGAGTAAACTCATGACCATCTTTATGGTGTATGACGCGATTAAGAGCGGCAAAATTAAGCTGGAGGATAAGGTCGTTGCGACAAAGAACGACCAAGCTATTTCGAACTTAACAAACCTTAGCAATTCGCCCATTGTAGCTGGAGTGGAATATCCAGTAAGCGAGCTGATTAAGATGGCGCTTCTTCCTTCATCAAACGCTGCAGTGCTAATGTTAGCAAATTTAATTAATCCAAACACGGATAATTATGTGGATTTAATCAATCAAAAGGCGAAAGAACTAGGGATGACCAATACCAAGTTTGTTGGAGCATCGGGTGCAGTCACGAAGGATTTTGAAGGACTCTATACAGTACAACGATATCCTTCAAACGAGACGAACCAGTCAACGGCTAGAGATTTAGCGAAGATGGTTGTGGCGATGATAAAGGCGCATCCAGAAATAACAGAAATTACGAAGAATAAAGAATTGACCGTTATGAGTGGGACTCCGTATACCAAAACGATTACCAATACAAACCATTCGGTGGAAGGAGACTTGTTGGCGTTTCCTGGAATCGTTGGGCTGAAGACCGGTACAAGTGAAAGAGACGGATTTAATTATATCGGCATATATAAGAAAGATGGTGTAGAGCTGGTTGAGGTGATTCTAGGAGTCGGACAATTCGCGGATCATCACGGAGAATATAATCGTCATAAAATTGGGAATGCATTATTGCAGTACATTTTTAAAAACTTTGAGCATAAGACATTGTTCAATCCAGGAACTCAGACCATTGATGGACAAAAGGTGACGCTGGAGCATACAGTCGATGTGTTTGTAGAAAAAGGCAAAGAGCCGGCAGTGACACTCGATGGCAATACATTGAAGGTTCAAACAAACTACGGAACTTTGTATGATTCAGAATACACGGTGAAAGTGGAACAAGCCGCAAGCGATGCAGAAGAATCTACTTATATTGAAACGACGCAAAATGAAGAGAAGTTGCCTAAAAGAATTATAGAAGGATTGCTGCGATTTCTACTTAGAGTGCCATTCCTTGTATGGCTAGCAGTACTAGGGCTTCTGTTTGTTTTAGTAATGATTTTTAATATGAAGAAGAAAATTAAGAGAAGAAAAACTAGGACTAATAGAAGAGGGAGGTAGAAAACTGTATTAGTCTAGGAATAAATCTGTATTAAATTGACGGAAAAACACAGTCCGTATGATGAAAATAAATGAAAACACCAGATGTTGTATTCATATTTTGTTCACAATTGAATTGTCAGAATTTTGAGTAATCAATTCACAAGGAAATTGTAACAAGATTGTAAAGGGATTCAGATGTAAATAGTTGGAAAATCCAATTAGATATGGTAATATGTTTAGCTGAATAAGGGTGAAAAAATTTCCTGTTCAGTGAAAATTCACAAATTATCGAAGTAGAAAATAATAAAATAAGAAAAGAGGTAGAAGATGTTTAGTTCAAAAAATATTCAAATGAATGAGCGTAAAAATGGTTCTAAAGTAACACGTTACGCCATCAAGAAATTAAGCATGGGTACAGCATCAGTAGCTGTAGCATTAGGATTTATGTTTGTACAAGGTCAAACAATTGTACACGCGGACACTGTTGAAGCAACATCAGCAGAAACAACAGCAAAACCTGCAGAAGAGAAGAAAGATACTGTCGAAGACGACAAAGCAGTTTATGAAGTTGCTGTAGAAAAAGGTGAAGCAACAACTGCAGCTGAAGGAGTAACTCCAGCAGAAAAAACTGAAGAAACAACTGCGGCAGCTGAAAAGAAAGAAGAAACAACAGCCGCAACAGAGAAAGCAGAAGAAACAACTGCTGCTCCAGAGAAAAAAGAAGAAACTACAGTAGCTGAAGAAAACAAACCACGTACTCGTTCAAGACGTGCAGTTGCTGAAGGTGAAGCAGCGACTGCAAGCGACGACACTGTCGGAGAAGACGTTGTAGATGCAACTTCAACTCCAAAAGTTGAAAAACCTGGTTTTACACCAAAAATCTTAGCAGAACAATTATTAAAACAAGTTTCTTGGTTAGACTTCGGTGATAAAGCAAACTGGACAGGTGCTGAAACAACAGCGGATGGACACTTAGCATTAACAGTAGGCGCAACTTATACAAAAGAAGTGATGCCTGGTTATATTGTTAAAATTAAAGTGAAATCATTAAAACCATTCCAAGCAACAGAAATTTATAAAAAACGTATGGAAGAGCAAGGTGCTACAGCTGAAGAAAAAGCGACTTACGATCCAAATGCAAAAAATGGTTATATTAACTCAATTACAAACCCAAAAACAAATGCTGCTTTTAAAAATAAAGAAGAAGCACGCGTAATCGCCGACCCTCAAAACCGTTGGACTGAAATTCGTCAAGAAGGAATTGATACAGGAACGAAGAGTACAACGATTTCTTCTGAATTCGATGGAGGGAATATTGGGGTACAATTTGATATTTCAGCAACTTATAACGGTAAAGCTGTAAAACCAGCGATTGTTATGGCCGATGGTGAATCTGCAAACCCAGGGGAATTAGCATTATTCACAACGAACGGTTCAGGATGGCAACATATCGGGGAATGGTTAAAAAATAATAACAAAAATACTAAAAACTATGTTCCTCAAGATACAAATCACTTATTTGATCCTGCAAATAATTATAGTCGTTCAAAACCTGTTAACGTAGAAGGAGTAAATATTACTGGTCAAAACTTAGAGCTTTTACGTAAAGCAACAGCCGTTGGTGAAGAAGGAAAAACTGTAGCATGGAAATACTATGGTAACCCAGATAAAACAACTGGTGGTTTAGGAACAGGAGTATTTGGTCCTAACGTTTCTTCAAGCACAATTGCTGTACCAATGGTAATGACACGAGGTGCTTCTGAAATTGGATTATATATCGCATCTTCAGGTAAACAATCAGCAATGCTTGGTTTCTTACCATTAGATGAAGGGGATGCTCCAGATTCATACGGAATGGCAACTCACGCGATGAACCAAGTCAATGGGGTAACAGGCGCAGCCGTTAACCAACCTTACCTTGGGGACACTCGTCCAGATATGGATGAAAACTTAGAGCGTACAGACTGGAAAGGTGACGACAAGGACGGTACAGGCGATGAAGGTATCGACCAAATCTTACCAACAGACTTAAAAGGCAATACAAATGGAATGATCGCATTAGATCGTACACGTCCAGGGAACTACACGTTAACAGTACAAGCAAACACTGGTGGAGCTCCTGAAGCTTATATTTACGGATGGGTTGACTTTAACCAAAATGGTAAATTTGACGATAACGAACGCTCTGAAAAAGCAACAATTACTAAAGATGGAAATGTAACATTACAATTTAATAACGGACCAATCTTAAGCGATCTTCAATTAGATAAATTAGGCGTGCGTGTTCGTGTATCTACTTATGCTCCAGATATTGAAAGCCCAACAGGTATGTCAATGTCAGGGGAAGTAGAAGACTTTGAAACACAAGTAATCTTCCCACCAAAAGGAAGCAAAAAAGAAACTACAAACCTACAAGGCGTGAAACAAACTGCAACAGTTGAATTCACAGCTCAAGGTAAACAACGTTACTCAAGAACTGAAGATGCAGTGATTGATGAAACGGTTGAACCATTTATCGTTGACGAAAATGGTCAAAAAGTTCAATTAGACGCTGAAGGTTACTATGTTGTAAACGGTGAAGGCAAATACCGTGTAACAGGTGCTGGTAAAGACGTTAATGTAGAATTCATTCCAGAAAACGGCTTTGTTGGAACTGCAACAGGTATTACAATTCGTCGTCTTGACAACAATGCTGTAGATACTGGTTGGAATACAAAAGATAATTCTCAACCTGTTATCAGTGATCAAACAAACACAATGGATGGTCGCTACATCCCAACAGTAACTCCATTGTCTGACGAAGTAACTACTGAAGATTTACAAGGGTTAGAACACGACAAACAACTTACATTCACAAATGGAGCAGGCGAAGTAAAACCTTCTGCTGCAACACCAATGGTGATTGTGAATCCGGAAACGGGTGGGCTCATTGGTAATGAAGCTCCAGCGATGAAGGATGGTAAGGTAGTTGGATTATATGAGATTGATCCAATAAATGGAACGGTGAAATTTACGCCAAATAAAGACTTTATTGGAACTCCAGATCCAATCTTAATCCAAGTGGTGGACGAAGCGACTGGCCGTTCTTTAGCCGGAATTAAATACACTCCAACTGTAAATCCTGTAACTCCAGTCGGTGAAAACAAAGAAACAACTGGTAAACAAGGACAACCACAATCTGAAACAGTAACATTCAAACAACAAGATGGAGCAGAAACAAAAGTTCCTATGGTTGTGAACGCTGAGAACCCAGCGAAATTCATCGACCCAGCAACTGGTGAACCAACTGATGCGACTGAATTACCAGCAATGAAAGATGGTAAACAAGTAGGTACGTACACAATTGATCCAGCAACTGGTAAAGTAACATTTACACCAAACAAAGACTTCGTGGGAACTCCAGATGCAATCTCTGTTCAAGCAAAAGATGCAAACGGAACTCCAGCGACAGCTACTTACACACCAACAGTTACTCCAGTAACTCCAACTGGTGAAGATAAGACTACAACTGGTAAACAAGGACAAGTTCAAAAAGAAACTGTTAAATTCACTGAAGGTGACTCTGAAGTACCAATGAAGATTGATGCTGATCAACCAGCTAAATTCATTGACCCAGCAACTGGTGAACCAACAGACGCAACTGAATTACCAGCGATGAAAGATGGTAAACAAGTTGGTACTTACAAACTTGATCCATTAACAGGTGAAGTAACATTCACGCCTAATAAAGACTTCGTAGGAACTCCAGATGGAATCACTGTTCAAGCGAAAGACGCGAACGGAACTCCAGCGACAGCTAAGTACACACCAACAGTTACAGCCGTAACACCAACTGGTGAAGATAAGACTACAACTGGTAAACAAGGACAAATTCAAAAAGAAACTCCTAAGTTTACTGAAGGCGACTCTGATGTACCAATGAAGATTGATGCTGATCAACCAGCTAAATTCATTGATCCAGCTACAGGCGAACCAACAGATGAAACAACATTACCAGCAATGAAAGATGGTAAACAAGTTGGTACTTACACAATTGATCCAACAACAGGTGAAGTAACATTCACTCCAAATAAAGACTTTGTTGGAACTCCAGATGGAATTACTGTTCAAGCAAAAGATGCGAACGGAACTCCAGCGACAGCTAAGTACACACCAACAGTAACAGCTGTAACACCAACAGCAGAAGATGTGACATCAACAGGTAAACAAGGACAAGTTCAAAAAGAAACTCCTAAATTTACTGAAGGTGATTCTGATGTACCAATGAAGATCGACGCTGAACAACCAGCTAAATTCATTGACCCTGCAACAGGTGAACCAACTGATGAAACAACATTACCAGCTATGAAAGATGGTAAACAAGTTGGTACTTACACAATTGATCCAACAACTGGTGAAGTAACATTCACACCAAACAAAGACTTTGTTGGAACTCCAGATGCAATCACTGTTCAAGCCAAAGACGCGAACGGTACTGCTGTAACAGCAACATACACACCAACAGTTACACCAGTAACTCCAACAGGTGAAGATGTTGAATCAACAGGTAAACAAGGACAAGAACAAAAACAAACACCTAAGTTCACTGAAGGTGACGAAGTAGCTCCGATTACAATTAACGCTGATCAACCAGCTAAATTCATCGACCCAGCTACAGGCGAACCAACAGATGCAACAACATTACCAGCGATGAAAGATGGTAAACAAGTGGGTACTTATACAATCGACCCATTAACAGGTGAAGTAACGTTCACGCCTAATAAAGATTTCGTAGGTACACCAGATGGAATTACTGTTCAAGCGAAAGACGCGAACGGAACTCCAGCAACTGCGAAATACACACCAACAGTTACTCCAGTAACTCCATCTTCAGAAGATGTGGAATCAACTGGAAAACAAGGACAAGAACAAAAACAAACACCTAAGTTCACTGAAGGTGATCCAGTAGCACCAATCACAATTAACGCTGATCAACCAGCTAAATTCATTGATCCAACTACAGGCGAACCAACAGACGCAACTGAATTACCAGCGATGAAAGATGGTAAACAAGTGGGTACTTATACAATCGACCCATTAACAGGTGAAGTAACGTTCAAACCTAATAAAGACTTTGTTGGAACTCCAGACGGCATTACTGTTCAAGCAAAAGACGCAAACGGAACTCCAGTAACTGCGAAATACACACCAACTGTTACTCCAGTAACACCAACTGCAGAAGATGCAGCAACTACTGATGTTCAAGGTAAGACACAAACAGCGAAACCTAAATTCACTGAAGGTGACTCTGATGTGCCACTTGATGACACAGTACCTGCGACATTCGAAGATGGATCAACTACAAAAGTGATTCCTGGTGTCGGAACATTTACAGTAGCTCCAGACGGAACAATTACATTTGTTCCAGAACCAAACTTTACTGGTGTTGCTCCAGCTGTAACAATTCAACGTGTTGACGTGAACGGTACAGTTGTGAAAGCAAACTATGTTGCAACAGTTACACCAGCTCCTGCTAAACCAGTAGAAGTTGAACCAACTACAACAACACCAGAACCAGCTAAACCACAACAAGAATTACCAAACACTGGTACAAGCGATGAATACGGAGTATTTAGTGCAGCAGCATTAAGTATCCTAGCATCAGTAGGTTTAGTAGCTACATCTCGTAAAAAAGATGAAGAGCAAGAAGCTTAATTTAAAACATTAAGAACAGCATGGGACTAGGGCAACCTAGCCCCATGTTTTTTTAGTGAAATAAATTGTAGAAATGCGTTGAATACGATAAAATTAAGAGATTAAGTCACTCAATTTATAAAGAATAAAAAGGAAGGAGGTAGCTATGTTTAGTTCGAAAAACACTCAGATGAATGAGCGTAAAAATCGTTCGAAAGTAACACGTTATGTGATTAAAAAACTCAGCATGGGAACAGCATCTGTAACGGTCGCACTTGGATTTCTATTTGTGCAGGGACAAAGCGTTGTTTTAGCCGATACCGTTGAAACGACTCAAAGTACTACTGAGACTAAAGCAGAGGAAACATCTGAAAAAGTAGAAGCAACCACTGAAGAAACAACAACTACCTCTGAGGAACAAGCGCCTCGCACACGTACAAGACGTGAAGCTGGGGACGTTCCAGCAGCAACATCTCCAGTCGGGGCGGATGTTGAAGATGCTACGGCTACACCTAAAGATACAAAACCTGGATTTACTAAGGAATTATCCCAAGAAGAATTGCTTAGCCAGGCAAGTTGGATTGATTTTGGTGACGTGGCGAACTGGAGTGGAACTACGACTACTTCAACAGGGCAATTAGCCTTACAAGAAGGCTCTACGTATACAAAAGAAATTAGTCCAGGCTATGTCGTGACGGTTCGCGTGAAGTCGCTTAAACCATTTAACGCAACGGAAATCTATAAGAAGAGACTCGAAGCGCAAGGGGCAACGGCTGCTGAGAAGAACACCTATGATCCAAACGCGAAAAATGGATATATGAATAGTTCTGAAAGTGCAGATGGAAAACGTGAATTCAAGGCGGGTAAAGAAGCGCTGATTGTTGGGGAACCACAAGACGCGTGGAGTGAAATTTATAATTCAGGAATCGATACTGGCGAGAAGAGAACAACGATTACAACGCAATATGAAGGCGGAAATGTCGGAGTTCAATTCGAGATTACAGGAACGTATAAAGGAAAAACGGTCAAACCAACTGTTCTTATGACAGAGGGAGATTCGTCTAATCTAGGGGAGTTGTCTCTTTACACAACTAACGGAACAGGTTGGCAGCATTTTGCAGAATGGTATAAATACGATAGCCCTTATACGCTGAATTATTTCCCACAAGATACCAAAGACTTATTCGATCCGAATAAAAAAGTCATTGGATTCAGACCACTACCGATTAATGGCGTGAACTACCATAGTGGAGAGTTGGCAGCGATTCGTGAGGCTACACAAGTTGGCCCTGATAAGAAACCTGTCGCGTGGAAATACTACGGAAGTCCTGACCAGAAAACAGGCGGACTTGGGACGGGTGTATTTGGACCAAACTTATCTGCTGGAATGGTGGCTGTACCGATTGTCATGACGCAAGGGGCAACTGAAGTGAGTCTGTATATGGCGTCGGCAAGTAAGCAGTCTGCCATGATTGGGTTCTTACCATTTGACGAAAGTGATGCTCCGGAAAGTTACGGGAAAGCGACTCACAGTATTAACCAAGTTCACAATGTGACAGGGGAAGATGTGAAGCAACCATATCTTGGAGATACACGTCCAGATGTCGATGAGAATGTGGACCGTACGAACTGGAAAGGCGACGATGCAGAAGGTTCTGCCGATGAAGGCATTGACCAAATTCTTCCAGCGGACCTTAAAGGAAAAACAAACGGTATTTTAGTGTTAGACCGTACCAATACAGGCGA
Organism: uncultured Granulicatella sp.; assembly: GCA_934193545.1. Lineage (GTDB taxonomy): Bacteria > Bacillota > Bacilli > Lactobacillales > Aerococcaceae > Granulicatella. Next base: position 15,344 of record CAKPVL010000032.1, read on the forward strand.
TTTAACCATGTCCGTTGAGGCGCATACTGGTGGAGCGGACGAAGCAACACTTTATGGATGGGTAGACTTTAACGGAAATGGAACGTTTGACGAAGATGAACGTTCTGAAAAATTAACGATTAATGCAGACGGCACAGCAACTCTTGTCTTTAAAGATGCGTTCAAGAAAGTAAACGTTGCGCTGAGTGAGCTCGGTGCGCGTGTTCGTATCGCAAAAGACGCGACTCAAATTGAGAAGCCAACAGGGATGGCCTTGTCAGGTGAAGTGGAAGATTTCGAAGTACATCTAACCTTCTTACCAAAAGGAAGTAAGACGGAAACGGATGGACTACAAGGAATTCCACAAACGGGAACAGTGGTCTTCACACCAAGCGGGAAACAACGCTATTCACTAACAGACGATGCGGCTATCGATGAAACAATCGAACCAGTAATCGTTGATGAGACGGGTGCTAAAGTGGCGCTTGACGCTGAAGGCTACTATGTCGTGGCTGGCGAAGGGAAATATAAAGTCACGGGAGCAGGGAAAGATGTGACCGTTACATTTATTCCAGAAGCAGGATTTGTCGGAACGGGCAAAGGAATCACGATTCGTCGAACAGATGATAACGGAAATGATACTGGATGGACGCCAGTGAGCGCGAATGAGAAAATCGTCAGCGACCAAACAAATACAATGGATGGACGCTATATTCCAACGGTTGTCCCAATGTCCAAAGAACTCACGAGTACAAAAGTACAAGGGTTCGTCCACGTTGAAACACCCAAGTTCGAAGGCAAGGACGGAGTTGTTATACCGTCAAGCGAGAAGCCAATGATCTTAGTTGATCCAAAGACGGGCAAGGCGCTTGGTGCGAGTGCTCCAGCGATGAAAGATGGAAAAGAGGTTGGAACGTACACGGTCGATGAAACGACGGGGAAAGTAACGTTCACACCGAATAAAGACTTCACAGGAACAGCAGAACCAATTGTTGTTCA